>DATBIQ010000196.1:0-3493 GCA_036556865.1 Gaiella sp. | reverse complement strand
CGGTGGATCGTGTCGGGGTGCGAGACGAGAACGGGGACGGGAAAGCGGTCGCGGTGGGCAGCGAGCCCTTCGAGGTCGAACGACGACTGGGGAAGCACGACATCGACAGACTCGCGCCCGACGACGTCGAGGACCGCGTCCGCGAAGCCCGGGTCCGATCCGGGCGGGACGCGATGGAAGGCATCGCAGAGGTGGCGGCCGACGGAGCGCTCGGACATGTCGGTGCCGACGAGTCGCACCTCGCGCTCGCCGTTGCCCCTGAGGGCGCGGAGCAGGGCGGCGGTGCCCGGCGCGCCCGACGCCGAGACGAGCACGGTCACCGGGCGAAGCGTCACGCGAGGTCGATCCTGTCGTCGGCGAGCTGCGCGAGGCGCCGTTCGCGCTCGGCGTCGAGCATCGCGCGCATGGTCTGTCCCATCGTCTCTCCGGGGTAGACCCAGATCTCGGGGTGTGTCAGGAGCTGGAGCCAGGCGAACGCGCCCGAGCGAAGCTCCGCGTGCGGACAGCCCGAGCGCCAGTGCTGGTTCGAGTCCGAGCGGTACGTCGCAGGGTCGAAGTAGCCGTCCTGCATGACGTTCACCGCGCCGGTGATGGGCGCGCTCATGTACTCGGGATCGGGGTTGTGCCAGGCGACGACCGGGTCGAAGCGCTCGTCGAGCGCCGCATTCGGGTACACGGCATGCAGGCCGACGCGGTGGCCGAGGTCGCGGAGGCGCGCGATCGCGCCCGCGCCCTCCCGGGAGGCGAGGTTGTAGAAGACGGACTCCGTCATCAGGAAGTAGGTGGCGGTCGCCCCGTGGCTGCGCTCGAG
This sequence comes from Gaiella sp., assembly GCA_036556865.1. GTDB lineage: Bacteria > Actinomycetota > Thermoleophilia > Gaiellales > Gaiellaceae > Gaiella. The sequence goes on along the minus strand of DATBIQ010000196.1, from coordinate 2,682 downwards.
CTCTGCCAGCCGGAGCGCGGCGTCGAGCGACAGGTCGACGTCGTGCCGCAGGAGCAGGTCGCCGGGGCGTGGCGGCGCGTCGAAGGCGGCGAACCGGTAGCCCCCCACGCGCGCGGCGTCGAGCAGCTCTGCGTAGTGGCCGAGGTCGAACGTGCAGGTCATTCGACCTCGACCTCGAGCAGCCGTGCGGCCGCCTCCGCGCGCTCGAGCGCCTCGATCGACGTGTCGGCGGTCGCGATCACGTAGCCACGACGATCGCCGTCGAGCCGGACGGGGCGGATCGTCTCGCCCTCGACGAGGTACGTCTCGGCCTGGACGACGCCCTCGGCCGCGAGGACCGGGTCGAGCGTGCCGATGTGGGTCACCCGGCCCGTGGGCAGCGGGCCGGGCGAGGCGGTGAGAAAGCGGATCGCGAGCGGCTGCGAGAACCGCGGCAGAGCGAGCTCGTCCGGCACCTCCTCACCGAGTGCGAAGCGAAACGCAAGCTCGACGAGGTCGACGCCGACGGCGTGGCGCACGAGGTCCGCCATCTGTCCGCCGGGGATCCGCGCCGCGACCTCGACGACGGTGACGCTGCCGTCGGCGGAGGCGATGAGCTGCGGGAACGCGATCCCGTCGCGGAGGCCGAGCGCCGCGACGCTCCGCTCGGCGGTGCGTTCTGCAAGGGCGAGCTGGTCCGAGTGGATCGTCGCCGGGTAGACGTGGATCCAGCCGACGCCGAACCCGATGCCCGGAGGGCGCAGGCGGTCGGAGAGCGTCACGAGGCGTGCCTCGCCGGCGCGTGCGACGACGATCCCGTTCATCTCGGTCCCCTCGACGAAGCGCTCGAGGATCGCCTCGCGCGCGGGCGACTCCGCGAGCGCCGAGTGCAGGTGCGACTCGAGGTCGCCGGGCGCGTCGATCCGGAAGACGCCGCGCTGACCGCCCGAGTCCACCGGTTTCAGCACCGCGGGGAGTCCGACGGACTCGATCGCCGACCGCCCTTCGGCGAGGTTGCGGACGGCCGCGTATGCCGGCTGGGGGATGCCCTCTTCGGCGAGCGTCCGGCGCATCGCCAGCTTGTGGGTCATCCGGTGCGCAACGTCCGTGCCGATCGACGGCAGCCCGAGCCGCTCCGTCACGGCTGCGACCACGGGCACCGCCCGGTCCGCCGAGATCGTCAGGGCCCCATCGACGCCGTGCCGCCTGGCGACCTCCTCGACGGCGTCGACGTCGGCGAAATCGACGACCTCGGGCACGTCCGCGAGCCTCAGGCCCGGCGCCTCCGCGTTCCGGTCGACGGCGACGACGCGAAGCCGCCGCTCGCGCGCCTGGACGATGGCTCGCCGTTGATGACGGCCGGCGCCCACGAAGAGGATGCTCGACACGGCGCGATGCTAGACGAGTGGCTCCACGATCCCGGGCGTGGCCGGGAGGCGCCGCGGCTCGGGGAGTCGTTCGTCACGGCTCCGGGCAGCGACCCCGCCGGCAGGACGCCTGTGGAGGGATCGGCGCAGAGGCGACACGGTGACGTGACCCACGCGTGGCGGTTCTCGCATTAGGCTCGAAGCCGTGGGGAGGAGGTCGGTGGCCCAAGGCCATGGCCCGTTCGGACATGCCCGGTCGGCTGCCTGCCGACCCACCGGACGAGGGAGGCCGTAGCGCGGCCGCTCCCGGAGCACGACTACGATCCCCGCGTGTCGCTGACGGGAAAGCGGGTGCTGATCACCGGTGGTGCCGGCTTCATCGGAACGACCCTCGCCCGGCGGCTGGTCGACGCGAACGAGGTCGTCGCGGTCGACAACCTCCATCGCGACGCGCTCTCCGGCACCGAGCTCTCGGAGCACCCGAACTTCCGTTTCGTCGAAGGCGACGTGCTCGACCTCCCCCGGCTGGTCGAGCTGGCCCAGGGCTGCACGCACCTCGTGCACGCGGCGGGGATCGCAGGGGTCGACACGGTGCTCGCGAGCCCCGTGCGGACGATGCGCGTCAACGTGATCGGCACCTACAACGCGCTCGAGGCGGCCCTCACGACCCGCGCCACGCTCGAGCGGCTGGTCGAGTTCTCGACGAGCGAGGTGTTCGGGCAGCACGCGTTCAACGTCCAGGAGGGGCAGGTCACGACGATCGGCTCGGTCGGCGAGGCCCGCTGGACATACGCCGTCTCGAAGCTCGCCGGCGAGCACATGGCGCACGCCTACCACTCCGAGCTCGGGGTGCCGGCCGTGTCCGTGCGGCCCTTCAACATCTACGGGCCCGGGCAGATCGGCGGCGGCGCGATCCGTGCGTTCATCGAGGCGGCGCTCGCCGGACGCGACCTCGAGATCCACGGTGACGGGGCACAGATCCGCGCGTGGTGCTACGTCGACGACATGGTCGAGGGGATGCTGCTCGCGCTCGAGCACCCGAACGCCGTCGGCGAGAGCTTCAACATCGGCAACGCCCGCTCGGCCGTCACGATCTACGACCTGGCGACGCGTATCAAGCGACTCACCGCCTGCCACGGCGAGATCCGCTTCGTGCCGCTCGACTACACCGACGTCGAGCTGCGAATCCCGAACGTCGAGAAGGCGCGCTCGCTGCTCGGCTTCGAGGCGCGGGTCGAGCTCGACGAGGGTCTCGAGCGGACGATCGCCTGGTACCGCTCGCGGCTCGGCGCCGCCGCGTGAGCCACGAGATCCGGCTCGCTCGGCCCGACGTCGG
>DATBIQ010000195.1:0-14771 GCA_036556865.1 Gaiella sp. | reverse complement strand
GTGCTCGGCGACGTCGGCCAGATCTCGGAGAAGCTGCGCGAGCTCGAGTCGATCGGCGTCGACCACTACTCGATCTATCTGATGACGGAAGGCCAGGAGGCGACGCTCGAGGCCTATGGGCGCGACGTGATCCCCGAGTTCGCCGGAGCCCCGGCATAGAGGCGTCGCAGGAGCAGATCGCGGCGTGGCGCTCGGTCGCCGCCGGCTGGGAGCGTCAGCGTGAGCTGATCTGGTCGGCGACCCACCCGGTGTCCGAGCGGCTCGTCGACCTGCTCGCCCCACGCCCGGGCGAGAGAATCCTCGAGCTCGCGGCCGGGCCCGGCGACACCGGGTTCCTCGCACTGCGGCGGCTCCTTCCCGGCGGGCACCTGGTGACGACCGACGTCGCGCCCGAGATGCTCGACGCCGCGCGTCGACGGGCGGGCGAACTGGGCCTCGACGAGGTCTCGTTCGCGGTCGAGGACGCCGCCGCGCTGACATTCGCGGACGTGTCGATGGACGGTGTGCTGTGCCGCTGGGGACTGATGCTCGTACCGGAGATGGAGGCGGCCGCAGCCGAGATCGCGCGCGTCCTCCGGCCAGGCGGCCGTGTGGCGGTCGCGGTGTGGGGCTCCCCGGAGCAGAACGACTGGATGACGGCGCCGGGCCGCAGCGCGCTCGAGCTCGGGCTCATGGAGCGCCCCGACCCGGAGGCGCCGGGTCCGTTCCGGCTCTCGGCCGACGGGCGGCTCGTCGCGCTCCTCGAGGACGCGGGTCTCCGCGTCGAGACGGTGGAGGACGTCCCGCTCACGTGGCGTGCACCGTCACTCGCCGCCTGGTGGGCGATCACGCGGGACATGTCCCGCATGCTCTCGCTGCTCCTCGAGCGGCTCACGGAGGATGAGGCCGATGCGGTCCGCCTCGGCGCGGAGCGCCGCCTCGAGCGCTACGTCGAGCCCGACGGCGAGCTCGTCGTCCCCGCGCTCGCCCGTGTCGCCCTCGCCGTCCGCGACGACTGAGCGGAGCACGGGAAATGGCGAGGGCCGGACTTGAACCGGCGACACCACGGTTTTCAGCCGTGTGCTCTACCAACTGAGCTACCTCGCCCCGGCAGGTGAGTGTAGCCGTGTCGCTCACGCGTCGCGGACGGCGTGCGGGCGCGTCACCACGGGAGCCTGCGCGCTCCACGGGAAGTCGATCCAGCGGTCGGTGCGCCTCCAGACGTAGTCGCACGGGACGACCGTGTGCGGCTTCTCGTAGAGCACCGCGATGCGGGCCTCACCGACCTTTCCCGCGCAGAACTCCTGCACGCTCTCGAGCGTGTGACCCGTATCCGCGACGTCGTCCGCGATCAGGATCCGCGCGTCGTGGAGGTCGACGAAGTCCGGAGCCGGCGGCAGGATCCGCGGCACCTCGAGCCGCTCGTCGACGCCCGTGTAGTACTCGACGTTCATCGTGTAGACGTTCTTGACGGCGAGCGCGTACCCGAGGCCGGCGCCCACGAGCAGGCCGCCGCGGGCGATCGAGAGGATCATGTCCGGGTCGTAGCCGTCGTCCGCCACCTGGTCTGCGAGGGCCCTGGTCGCAGTCCCGAGGTCGCCCCAGCTCATCACCTCGCGGTCGGCGGCCATGCCTGACGCTATCCGATCGCTCGAGCAGGGGCGTAGCGATGGCGCGTCCGGCCGGGTAGCCTCCGCTGCCGTGGCCGCGACGCCCCGGACGGTGACCATCGTCGGCGCACCGCTCGATCTCGGTCAGGGCCGACGAGGCGTCGACATGGGCCCGTCGGCGATCCGGTATGCCGACCTCGAGGAGCGCCTGACGTCGTTCGGCTGTGTCGTCGTCGACCGCGGGAACCTGATCGCGCCGGAGCCGGAGGCGCTCGCGCTGCGCGACGAGCGCATACGGTTTCTCCCCGAGATCCTCGAGGCGTGCGCGCAGCTCGCCGTGCTCGTCGAGGAGGTCGTCGGCTCGGGCTCGCTGCCTCTGGTGCTCGGCGGCGACCACTCCGTCGCGCTCGGAACGCTTGCCGGCCTCCGCGCGGCGGCCGGCCGGCCGGGAGGCGTGGTCTGGATCGATGCGCACGGTGACCTCAACAGGCCGGAGACGAGCCCGACGGGCAATGTCCACGGGATGCCCCTCGCCGCGGCTCTCGGGCTCGCGGGGGACGACTTCGCGCATGCCGGGCTCGCGCTGCCGGCGGTCGATCCCGCGCGGGTGTGCCTCCTCGGCGTGCGGTCGCTCGATCCGGCCGAGCGCGCGCTCATCCGTGAGACGGGGATCCGGGTGATCACCATGACGGAGATCGACCGGATCGGGATCGAGCGCGCGGTACGGGAGGCGATCGACCGGGTCTCGGGGCCGGGATTCGTCCACGTCTCGCTCGACCTCGACGCGCTCGACCCGGAGGTCGCGCCAGGCGTCGGCACGCCGGTGAAGGGCGGCCTGACGTACCGTGAGGCGCATCTCGCGTGCGAGGACCTCGCCGAGTCGGGCGCCGTCGGCTCGCTCGAGCTCGTCGAGGTGAACCCGATCCTCGACCGCGAGAACGCCAGCGCGGCGATCGCGGTCGAGCTCGCCGCGAGCGCGCTCGGACAGTCGATCCTGTAGACGGACGAAGCCCGCACACGAGGGAAGAGCGTCCGGGCCGGCTCACCGCGCCGCGAACGCTCTTCGTTGCTGCTGACCCTATCGCACCCCGGCAGCGGGGCCAAGCACCCGGATGCGGAGCGGACGGCCGGATCCGGCGTGCAGCATCGAGGCCGCGTTGCCACGGTTGATCGCGATCGACATGTTGCGGTAGCTGTCCTCGTAGAGGATCACGTCGCCCGGCCGGGCATCCGCGAACGTGCGGGCCATGACCGCGAAGTAGCGCTCACCCGCGAGCTCGAGCTCGACACGAGTTCCGGGCACGACGCCGGCGTGCTCTGCGTCGTCGCGTGTCAGATTGAGCGCTATGTTGCCGAAACTGTCAACGTAGAGCATCGTCGCCTCGATGCGGTCGTCCGAGAACGAGGGGCGCGGCAGATCGAGCCGGACGAGGGCATCGGGGTCGAGCGGCGGCCCGAGCTCGTCCAACGGGACGCCGTTCGCGAGATGCGCGGCGGCCGGCGCGAAGAGGTCGCGTCCGTGGAAGGTGCGCGAGATGGTCTGGAGCGCGTACCTCGGGTTGACGAGCTCGCGAGCACGTGTGATGCCTGCGCGCTCCGCGGCGGGCAGCAGCAAGCCGTTGTCCGGGCCGACGAACAGGCGCCCGTCGGCGTCCTCGAGCGCGACCGGGCGCCTCACGCCCCCGACACCCGGGTCGACGACGGCGAGATGGACGCCGACCGGCATGTACGGCAGCGTGCTCGAGAGGACGAGGGCGCCCTGGAGCACCTGGGTCGGGGGGATGCCGTGCGTGACGTCGATCACCCGAGCGTCCGGGGCGATCCGGGCGATCACGCCGTGACACGTGCCGACGAAGTCGTCCTGGAGGCCGAAGTCCGTCAGGAAGCAGATGACCACGCGCCGAGTCTACGACGCCCGCGCCGCGCGCTCGACGGCGTCGACGAGCCCCGGGACGTCGTGTGTCGCCGCCTCGGCGGCGACCGTGAGGCCGTGCGCCTCCGCCTCGCGACTGGTCTCCGGGCCGATCGAGACGGTCGGCGTGTCGTCACCCACGGCGGCGTACGCTCTGGCGGCAGACGGGGATGCGAGGACGACGAAGTCGCACGTCGGCCAGCTCGGAGGTACGAGCGCGGCGGTGCGATAGAGGACGACGACGTCCGCGCCGAGCGTCTTCGGGAGCAGGCGGCGTGCTCCCTCCGCGCCGGCGAAGAGCACGCGGCCCGTCGCGCTCGGGAGCGCCGCGAGAAGGCCCTCCTGCGTCGACGTCTCGGCGATCACGTCCGCGCCGCCGAACGCGAGGGCGGTCGCCTGCCCGATCGCCGCCACCCTCGCCGGCGTGCCGCGCATTCTGCGCCGCAGCTCGCTCGCTCCCGCGGCACTCGTGAGAACGATCCAGTCGTAGCCGGTGACGTCGATCGGCTCGTCTCCGAGCGGCTCGATCGCGATCAGCGGGACGTGGACGACCTCGTGGCCGGCCCGCCGGAGGCGCTCGACGAGGTCCTCTTCCCGGCCGGCGGGGCGGGTGACGACGATTCGCGCCACGTTTCTCGTCCGTCCCTAGCCCCCACCCACCCACGGGGCCACCGAGAGTATCGGGGGAGGTGTGACCCGACGGCGCCGAGTCTGTGCCGATTGTGCGATCAGCGCTCGGCGGGCGAGCGGCGAGCTCCCACCGCAGGGTGAGAACCATGTGTCGACGCGCTCGCATGCGCGCGCCGGACGGGACGCCTCCGCCTCGGCTCGGGCGGCCTCCCGAACCGCCACCCCCGGCACGTTCACCGCGCCAGCGCGGCGAGCTCGCGCCCGAGCGCCTGCGGGTCGGAGCCCTGGCGGCGCTCGAGCCAGCTGCCGTCCTCTGCCGCGACGAGCCCCGTGAGCACCGCGCCGTCGTGATACGCCGCTACCGGGGCGAGGCAGCCGCCGCCGACCGCGGCGACGCACGCACGCTCGGCCTCCACGCGGAGGCGGGTCTCGGGATCGTCGGAGAGCGCGACGAGATGCTCCTCGCCCGTGCGCACCTGAAGCGCCAACGCGCCCTGGCCCGCCTCCGGAAGCATGACGTCCGGCTCGAGCCGCGCGCCGATCTCGCTCCCGAGCCCGAGCCGGTCGAGGCCGCACGCTGCGAGGACGACGGCGTCGAGCCCGCGCTCGCTCCGCTTTCGCAGACGCGTGTCGATGTTGCCGCGAAGCGGCTCGACGGAAAGCGTGGGATCCAACGCGAGAAGCTGCGCGCGCCGGCGCGCCGAGGCGGTCCCGATCCGCATCCCGGGCCGGAGCTCGGCCGCACCGCAGAGTGCGTCGCGCGGGTCCTCGCGGCGCGGGTACGCGCCGACCGTGAGCCCCTCCGCATCGCTGGACGTCATGTCCTTGGCCGAGTGGACCGCGACGTCGATCCTCGAGGCGAGCAGTGCCTCCTCGAGCTCCTTCACGAACACGCCGCGGCTGCCGATCTCGCCGAACGGGCGCGTCCTGTCCCGGTCACCCGCCGTGGTGATCGGAACCAGGGCGATCTCGACGCCGGGCCGCCGCAGCGCCTCGCTCGCGCGCTCGGCCTGCGTCAGCGCGAGCCTACTGCCGCGCGACCCGACGCGAAGCAGCACGGCAGCGGCGGGTCGCCCGCGTCGCGGGTGCTCCGCAGAGCGGTGCGCCGCGGGGACGGATCCGGACGAACGCAGTCGGCACGACGAGCGGCAGCGGACGGCCGTGCGCGGCGTCGACCGGCCTCGTCACGCCTCGTCCTCTTCGAGCCCGAACAGATGGCGCACGACCTCAGCATAGATCAGCCCGTCCGGCATCATCGCCGCCTCCTTCATGCGAACCGTCGGCCGGTGCAGCAGCTTGTTGACGATCTGCGCGGTGACCGTGTCGACCATCGCTCGCTCGCTCTCGGTCAGTCGGCCGAGACGCGTCTCGACGCGGGCAAGCTCGGCCGCGCGGATCTCCTCGGCCTGCGCGCGGAGCGAGGCGATCGCCGGCACGACGGCGAGGGACGCCTGCCAGGCGTGGAAGCGCTCGGCCTCCGCCGCGACGATCCGCTCCGCGGCGACTGCCTCGGCACGCCGACCGTCGAGCGAGGCGGAGACGACCGCCTCGAGATCGTCGACGTCGTAGACGAAGCAGCCGTCGATCGAGGCCAGGGCGGGATCGACGTCGCGCGGCACGGCGAGGTCGACGAAGAGCACCGGCTTGCCGCGGCGCGCCCGCAGCGCGGAGCCGAGCGCCTCCACGGTGAGGACGAACCCCGGCGAGCTGGTCGACGAGACGACGACGTCTGCGCCGTCCAGCGCGTCCGCGACGTCCTCCAGCGCCATGGCGCGCGCGCCGAGAGACGAGGCGAGCCGTTCCGCGCGCTCGGGGCTGCGATTGACGACGGCGGCGACCGTCGCGCCGCGCGAGCGGAGGTTCCGCGCCGTGAGCTCGCTCGTGCGGCCGGCGCCGACGAGGACGACGCGGTGCCCGTCGAGCCCCTCGAAGACCTGCTGCGCGAGCGCCGCGGCGGCCGCAGGCACGGACGCCGGGCTCTCGCCGATCGCCGTCTCGACGCGCGCGCGGCGGCCGGCGTGGAGCGCCATCCGGAAGGTCCGGTCGAGCAGCGGTCCAGGTGCGCCGGCCTCGAACGCGTCCCGCACCTGGCCGAGGATCTCGCCCTCTCCCGGCACGAGCGAGTCGAGCCCCGCGGCGACCCGGAAGAGGTGCAGGGCCGCCGACTCGTCCGCGAGACGGTAGGCGAGCGGCGCGAGCGCCGCAGCATCGGCACCCGCGAGGTCGAGCAGCGCGTCGTCCGCGGCCTGCCCGACGTGATCGTGGTCGTCGGCGGCGAGATAGAGCTCCGTCCGGTTGCACGTCGAGAGAACGACCGCCTCCTGCGCCTTCGCGCCGCCGTGCGCCAGTCGACGCGCGAGCGCCGCCGCGGCGTCGCGATCGATCGCGACCCGCTCGCGCAGCTCGACCGACGCGGTGTGGTGAGAGATGCCTGCGAGCGCGAGCTTCACGATGCGAAGTGGGTCAGGGGGAGGACGAACGCGACGAGGGTGAACCCGGCGACGAGCGACCAGGCGAGCCGGCGGCCCTGGAGGCCGGTCTCGCGCCGGAGCACGAGGGCTCCCGCGTACACGGCCCAGATCACCGTGGTGACCGTCATCGCCGCGTCGAGCTCGCCGGGGTCGAGGCGGGTCAGGCCGACGAGGATGCCTGCGCTGAGCAGCAGCAGCCCGACGAGGGCGACGCGCGAGGCGAGCCGGTCGAGTGCCTCGAGCGAGGGCAGCCGGAGACGAAGGAAGCTGGTGTCACGATGCTTCAGCCGGCGTTCCTCGTACAGGTAGAGAAGGGCCATCGCGGCCGCGACGGTGAAGCTCGCGAAGGCGGCGAGCATGAGTCCCACGTGGGCGTCGAGCGTCCAGCCGCCGCCCTCGTGCTCGTCGACCGCCGCCCCGCCGCCCGCGACCGAGAGCACGAGCAGCGCCGCGGCCAACGGCATCACGAGGAGACCGACCAGTCGATAGCGGGGCTTGCAGCCCCAGACGAGGTATCCCGCGACGACGAGCCAAGAGAGGAGGTTGAGCGCCCCGGCCCACGTGCCCCACGGGAAGCCGTCCGCCGAGACCGCCTGAGCGACGAGCAGGGCGGTCTGGGCGAGCCACCCGAGGCGGACACCCCAGATCCCGAGCCGTCCGAAGCGCCCCGGCCCGTGCAGCTCGCCGGCGTACGCGATCGCGGCGAGGCCGTAGGCGACGAGCGCGGGCCAGACGAGCAGCTCAGCCATCGAGGTCGTCCGCGGCGCGTCCGTCCGTCAGGCGGACCAGCTCGGCCGTCTCCCGCTCGAGGCGCGACAGCTTGGCCGCGATGATCGCCGCCCACACCAGGACGAAGACGAGGAACACGCCGTACGCGGCCGCGACGTACTTCTCGCCGGAGCTCACCGCGCGAGCACCTCGCGCAGCGCGCGGATGTTCAGGTCCGTTCGCTTCCCGGCGAGCTCCGTCCGGTACATGACGTAGGCGAGGAGCGTGATCGCCGCCCACGAGCAGCAGAACGCCGCGAACATCTCGCCCGTCATCTGCGGGCCCTCGCGGGTGAACACCGTGGGGTGGATGAAGTCGCTCGCGAGCCGGATCGCGAAGAAGCTGACGGGGATCAGCGCGACGCCGAAGAGGGCGTAGACGGCGGAGATGCGCTCGCGGCGTGGGCCCGGCTCGATCGAGAAGCGGAGCATGAAGTACGCGCAGTAGAAGAGGAACAGGACGAGGAACAACACGAGCTGGTTCGAGCTCCAGGTCCACCACACGCCCCAGGACGCCTTCGCCCAGATCGAGCCCGTGACCAGCGTCAGCGCCCCGAAGATCGTGCCCTGGTGGATCCCCGTGTAGCTCTCGAGGTCGTAGCGCTCGCCGCGCGTCCAGAGCAGACGGAGCGCCTTCCACGCGCCGAGCCCGAATGCCGCGTAGGCGGTGAGCGCGATCGGGACGTGGACGTAGAAGATCTTCTGCGAGAGGCCCTGGTCCGCGTCCTCGGGCGCGACGAAGAAGATCATCGCGACCGCGATCGCCGCAAGGACGACGGCGAGGCCCGCGAGGGCCGCGAGGGAAGGCTTCGTGATGCTCATCGGGTGACGTTCACTCGGTGACGACGTACTCGAACGCGGCCCACGAAAGTATCGCGAACACGGCGTCGTAGAGGCCGAGGAACGCGAGGTACGTCCCCGGATCCGGCGAGATGCTCGAGCCGACGCCCCCGACGACCAGGGGGATCGCGAGCGGGAGAAAGAGCAGTGGGAGCAGCACTTCGCGACCGCGTGCGGCGGCCGCCATCGCCGACACGAGCGAGCCGACGGCGCAGAGCCCGATCGACGCGAGCGCGACGCCGGCGAGCGCCGGGCCGTCGAGCGGCGCGAAGAACAGCGCGAACGCCGGCAGCGCGACGAGCTCCGCCGCACCGAGGAACGCGAGCGCGGCGACGGTCTTCCCGAGCCAGATCGAGCTGCGATCCGAGGTTGCGAGCACGAGCCCGTCGAGCGCGCCCGCCTCGGTCTCGGGAGCCCACGCGCGGCCGAGGCCGAGCAGCGAGGTGAAGACGAGCGCGACCCAGAGGAGGCCGTACGCCGCATCCTCCCCCGCGCCCCCGGGCAGCGCAAAGTGGAAGACGACGAGCGTCGCGACGACGAAGAGCACCATCGCGGGCAGGGTGTCGCGTGCACGAAGCTCGAGGCGGAGGTCCTTCCGCGCGAGCGCCGCGACGTCGGCGAGGTACGCCGTCATGCTCGCGCCAGCTCGAGGCGCGCCGGAGCGAGCGGCGCGAGGCGGTCGGGATCGTGCGTCGAGACGACCAGCGTGTGACTCCCTGCGAGCGCTGCGAGCTCGTCGTCGAGCAGCGCCGCTCCCTCTGCGTCGAGCGCGGAATGCGGCTCGTCCAGGATGAGCAGCGCGGGGTCGTGGAGGAGCGCGCGGCAGAGCGCGAGCCGCTGGGTCATGCCCCGCGAGTAGGACGAGACCCGCTGGTGGCGCGCGTCCCAGAGACCGAAGCGCTCGAGCAGCATGCCGATGCGCTCGCGGCGCTCGTCGACGCGGTAGAGGCGGCCGTAGAGGTCGAGGTTCTCGAGGGCGGTGAGCTCGCGGTAGACCAGGGGCTCGTGCCCGACGAGCCCGATGCGCGCCCGGTCGACGGCCACCTCGAGCGAACCCCGCGTCGGCGTCGCCAAGCCGGCGAGGAGCCGCAGGAGCGTCGTCTTGCCCGCCCCGTTCGGCCCCGTGACGACGAGGGCGCCGCCCCCGAGGAGCTCGAACGCGACATCACGGAGCACCGGGCGAGCGCCGTAGCGCTTCTCGAGGCCCCGAGCACGGACGACCGCCTCAGCCACGGCACTCCGATCGCGCCGTGCCGTGTCGGCGCGCGCGATCCGGCCGGAGATCGGGCCGGGCGCCCGGCGGGCGAGGCCGGCTGCCCAACTGCCCCCAGGGGCACCCCGGGTGCCCTGATGCCACGCTATCGAGGAAAGAGGGCCGCATGGGTGCCGAGATCGTGCCGGAAGTGTGACGGCGACGGCGCGAGGGTCACGCCGGCGAACGCCTCCGGCCACGCGGTGACGCCGCGGGGCCGCTCCCCGGCGCGAGCGCCTCGGAGCCACGGCGAGGGCGCGCCGTCGCGAGGATCGTCGCCGCTCAGAGCAGCGTGTCCAGGGCGACGAAGGCGCCGAACGCGATCGAGAGGACGCCGTTGACCGTGAAGAACGCGGCGTCGAGCCGGCGCAGGTCGTTCGGCCGCACGAGCGAATGCTCGTAGACGAGCAGCGCCGCGACGACGGCGACTCCGAGCCAGTACCAGGCGCCGACGTCCAGCCCTGCGCCGGTCGCGGCCAGGAGCGCGACCGCGCCGGCATGCATCGCGCGTGCGCCGAGGAAGACACCGCGCACGCCGAACCGGGTCGCCCACGAGTGCAGGCCGGCGGCGAGGTCGTGGTCGCGATCGAAGAGCGCGTAGAAGAGGTCGAACCCCGCCACCCAGAGGCAGACGGCACCGCCGAGCGTCCACGCCTGCCACGGGAGCTCCCCGGTGACGGCGACCCACGCCCCGACGGGCGCGAGCCCGAGCGACGCGCCGAGCCACAGGTGACAGAGCCAGGTCGCCCGCTTCAGATACGGATAGACGACGAAGAAGACGACGGGGATCGGCCACAGCCAGCGGACGATCGGCTCGAGCTGGAACACCGCCACGAGGTACACCGCCAGCGCGAGTACGCAGAGGGCGGTCACCTGTGCACGCGTCAGGGCGCCGGAGGGCAGCTCGCGACCCGCCGTGCGTGGGTTCCGCGCGTCGATCTCCGCGTCGACGAGGCGATTGAGCCCCATCGCGAGCGTCCTCGCACCGACCATCGCGACCGTGATCCACGCCATGGCAGCGAGACCGGGCCAGCCGTCGACCGCGAGCAACGCGCCGACGTAGGCGAAGGGCAGCGCGAACACCGTGTGCTCGAGCCGCACGAGGCGCGCCAAGCGCACGGGCAGCGGCGTCGCGAGCGTGCTCAGACGGGCTCCTTCGTCTTCGAGAGGAGCTCCACACCCTCGATCCGCATCCCCTTGTCGACGGCCTTCGCCATGTCGTAGACGGTGAGCGCGGCGACGGTGGCGGCCGTCAGGGCCTCCATTTCGACACCGGTCTGCGCCGTCGTCTCGGCCGCGGCCTCGATCGCGACGCCGTCCGCGCCGACGGTCAGGTCGACCTCGATCGCCGTGAGCGCGAGCGGATGGCAGAGCGGGATGAGCTCGCTCGTTCGCTTCGCAGCCTGGATCCCGGCGACGCGGGCCACGGTCAGCGCATCGCCCTTCGGCAGCGAGCGAAGACGCGCGGTCGTGCTCTCGGCCATCAGCACACGGGCGCGAGCGACGGCACGGCGCCTCGACACCGGCTTCGCGCCGACGTCGACCATACGGACGTCGCCGGTGGTCTCGTCCACGTGCGAGAGCTCGCTCACCGCAGCATCTTCCGCGCGAGGTGCGCAAGGCCGCGGCGGTGCTCGACGAGCGCGCGAGCCCGGGCGCCGGCACCGTCGGCGTACAGCGCGCCGAGCAACCCACGGAGCCCGTCGACCGCGCTGTCGCCGTACGGGTACCACCAGCCCGGCGTGAGCCGGCCCCGATCGGCGTCCACGAGCTTGACGTTCGACAGCGCGTAGAGGCCGTGCCGCGACCCGGTGCGGCCGAGACCCGACGCACGCCGCCCGCCCCAGGGCGCCTGCGACGCCCCGAACGAGTACGCGTGGTCGTTGACCCAGACGGAGGCCGTCTCGAGCTGCGCGGCCAGGGAGCGCGCGCGGCCGGCATCACGCGTCCAGATGCTCGCTCCGAGCCCGAACCGCGAGTCGTTCGTCCAGCGCACCATCCGCTCGTCGTTGTCCAATGAGACGACGGTGACGCCCGGCCCGAACAGCTCCTCATCCCGTAGCCGCGCGTCGCGCGGTTCACCGATGACGACGGTCGGCTCGTGGAACCAGCCCGGCGGGACGTTCGCGGGACGTCGGCCGCCCGTGACGAGCTCGGCGCCGTGCTCGACGGCGTCCACGAGGAGGGCTTCGAAGCGATCGCGCTGTGTCTCGCTCACGAGCGGCCCGACGTCGACGCCGTGCTCGAGCCCGTGCCCGATGCGGAGGCCGCGCGCACGGGCGGCGAGCCGCTCGACGAAGCTGTCGTGGAGCGAGGGGGCAACGGCGATGCGCTCGATGCCCGCGCAGGCCTGCCCGCAGTTCGCGAATGCGCCCCAGAGCGCCCCCTCGACCGCGCGGTCCAGATCGACGTCGTCGAGCACGAGCATCGCGTCCTTCCCGCCGAGCTCGAGCACGACCGGGCAGAGACGCTCCGCCGCCGCGCGCGCCACGAGCCGTCCCACCTCGAGCGACCCTGTGAAGACGATCCCGTCGATCCCCCGATGGCGGACGAGCTCGGCCCCCACGTCGCCGTCGCCCTGCACGACACGGACGAGACCCGGCGGCGCTCCCGCCCGCCGGAAGAGCTCCTCGACCCACGCGCCGGTGAGCGGCGTCAGCTCGGATGGCTTGAGGACCGCGGCGTTCCCCGCGGCGACGGCCGCGGCCGCCTGGCGCAGCGGGATCGCGAGCGGGAAGTTCCAAGGTGTGACGAGCGCCACGACGCCGAGCGGCTCGTACCGGAGCCACCCGCGCTTCTGCCGGAAGACGAGCTGCGGGAACGCGAGCCGCTCCTCGCCGAGCACGTGCTCGACGTTCGCGGCGTGCCACCGGCACGCGTCCGCCGCCACGACGAGGTCGTGCGCGTAGGCCTCGGCGAGGGGCTTGCCCGACTCGGCGACGATCGTCTGCGCAATCGCATCCGCGTCGTCGACGAGCACGTGGCCGACGCGCTCGAGCAGTCGCCGTCGGCGCTCGAGCGGCTCGCGTGCGAACGCTCGCTGCGCCATCCGGGCCTCGGCGACGATCTCGGCGGCCTCCTCCGGGGCGGTCACCGCGACACGCCCGACCTCCGTGAGGGTCGCGGGGTCGAACGAGACGAGCTCGCGTCTCGAGACGTCGGCGCCCGCGGTCACGCCGGGATCGTAGCCCCGGGCTCCCGGCCGGGCGCCCGTCGCTCGAGCTCGGCGAGCTCGCGTGTCGCCCACGCATCGAGGTCGTGGGTGCGGACGTGGGCACGGATCGCGTCGAGCCTGGTGCGGCGCTCGGCCTGCGGCAGGGCGAGCGCGGCTTCGAGCGCGTCGGCCTGGCCTGCGACGTCGAGTGGATCGATCCCGATCACCCAGGGCTCGAGCTCGGCGAATGCGCCGGCGCCGCGCGAGAGCACGAGAACCCCGTCCCGCGTGTTCGCGATCGGCGCCTCCTTGGCGACGAGGTTGAGCCCGTCGAGCACCGGATTCACGAGGAGCACGTCGTACTCGGTGTAGGCGGCCACGGAGGCGGGAAAGTCGTCGCGCACCACGAGGTCGATCGGCTCCCAGCCGGCCCGGCCGAACCGCGCGTTGACCGCTGCGACGGCGCGCTCGACCGCCTGCCGGTAGTCCACGTACTCCGGAATCGTCTCACGAGAGGGGTCGAGCAGCGCGAGGAGCCCGATGCGCCCGTGGAGGTCGGGCCGCCGTTCCAGCAAGCGTCCGAACGCCTCGAAGCCGCGAACGGCGTTCTTCGCAGGGTCGGTCCTGTCGACGCGGAGGACGAGGATCTCCGGACGCTCGGCGAGCAGCTCCTCGCGGCGCGTACGGACCCCGTCACTCCCTGCGATCGCCTCGAACTCGCCCACGTCGACGGCGATGGGGTTCGCGTGCGAGCGTCGCTCCGCCTCCGCGCCGCGTCCGAGGAGGGCGTCGCAGCTCTGGACGAACGCCGCGCGCCAGCGCTCGGTGTGGAACCCCAGGCTGTCACAGGCGAGCAGCCCTTCGTGGATCTCGACGGCGATCTCGCGCGGCAGCACGGACCAGTCCTCAGGACCGACCCAGGGGATGTGGGTGAAGTGGGCGATGCGCGCCTTCGGTCGGGCCGCACGGACGAAGGCGGGAACGAGGTCGAGGTGGTAGTCCTGGACGAAGACCGGCGCGTCCGGCACGCGGTCGAGCTCGCCGACCACCGCCGCCGCGAGCGTGCGGTTCGCCTCGACGTAGCCGTGGCGCCACGCAACGGTCAGGTCGGCCTCCGGGTCGTGTTTCAGGCTCCACAGCCGGTGCTGGACGAACCAGAGGACGGGATTGGCGATGACGCCGTAGAAGCGCTCGTAGACCTCCGGATCGTGCGCGACGAGACGAAGCCCGAACCCCGAGCCGCGGGACGCGCGCTGCGCGAGCAGCCCGCCGGCCGCCAGGTCGCGCTCGGCGTCCGTCATCGCGCTCGCGACCCACGTCACGTCCATGCGGTCGACGAGCGGGCGCAAGGCCGTGACCAGCCCACCCGAGCCGCGAACCTCCTCGAGCGCGCCGTCCGAGCCGCGGCGAAACCCGATCGGACCGCGGTTTGAGACGACGATCAGCGGCTCGGCGCGTGCCACGGGGCGGCTCAGCGCGCCGGGCGGTCGGCGAGCGTGACGTCGAGCTCGACCCGCTTGCCGCCGCGGACGACGGTGAAGGTGACGGTCTCGCCCGGCGCCAGCGTGGTCGTCACGAGCCGGGAGACGTCGTCCGCGCTCTCGATCTTCGTCCCGCCGATCGCGACGATGAGATCGCCCCCGAGCGTCACGTCCTTCCCGTTGAACGCCTCCGTCCTCGACCCGCCGCGGATGCCCGCTACGCCGGCCGGCGAGCTCTCCTCGACCTGGGTCACGAGCGCGCCGCGTTGGGCGCCGAGCGAGAAGCGCTTCGCGATGCCGGGCGTCACGTCCTGGGTGCTGACGCCGATGTACGCGTAGCGGACCTTGCCGGTCCGGAGGAGTTGGTCGAGCGCGCGGCGGGCGAGGTCGATGGGGATCGCGAAGCCGACGCCCTCGGCGTTTCCGGTCGTGCTCTGGATCTGCGCGTTGATGCCGATCACACGGCCGTCGCCGTCGAAGAGCGGGCCGCCGGAGTTCCCGCGGTTGATCGGCGCGTCGATCTGGATCGCGTTTGACACGGCGAAGCCGCCCGCCGTGAGCGAGTCGATCGAGCGGCCCGTCGCCGAGACGACGCCGACCGAGAGCGACGTCTGCTTGCCGAACGGGCTCCCGATCGCGGCCACGGGCTCGCCGACGACGACGCCGGCGGAGTTG
>DATBIQ010000194.1:0-2519 GCA_036556865.1 Gaiella sp. | reverse complement strand
GCACTGCGTCCTGCGTGAACGAGTGGACGGTCGTCGCGTCCCGGTAGAACGTCGACGTCCTCGCGAGGCGGGCGAAGTTCGGGTACCGCTTCGCGTCGATCCGCCCCTGGTCGTCGAGCAGGGCGATCGTGCTGAACTCGTCGAAGACGAGGAGGACGACGGGCGCGCGCGACTCCACCGCCGCGGCGGGGGCAGCGAGCGTCTTCTCCGGTGTCAGGAGCTTCGACACCGGCGTGTCGAAGAGGAAGAGCGCGACCAGGACGAGCGGCGCCGGCGCGAGCACGGTGAGGAAGGACCGCACGGGGGGCGCGAGGAGGTAGGCGGCGCTCGCCCCGAACGCGAAGAGGATCGCGAGGACGACGACGGCGACTCCGCCGCCGAGCCGCGCGTGCAGGGCCCCGAGCAGGACGAGTCCGGCGAGGCTTCCCACGATCGCGACGTGCACGCCCAGCCAGACGAGCGAGCCGGCCAGCATCGCGAGCGCCTCGACGGCGAGGAGGAGCGCCGGCGGGATGAGGACGACGGCCAGGGCGAAGGCGATCACGTCCGAGCGCGTCGAGCCGCGGACGGTGAAGAACTCGGCGTTCCGCCCCAGGAGGTCGAAGAGCGGCTGGGCGAACGCGAACGTCGTCAGGACGACGACGTGGACGGCCGGCAGCACCAGAAGCCGCGATCGGCGGCGGAGCCGGCCGCGCGTCCGGGTGCGTCCGGCTGCCGGACGCGTCGCGGCCCGGCGACGCGAGTCGTCAACCGGCCACGGCGACTCGGCCATGTGCGGGAGAGTACGACCTCCCGAGGCTGGAATCGACCCCGGCGAAGGCGGCAGATCCCGCGCGCCGTCGCGGACCGCCGACCCTAGAATGGCGCGCGTTGGGAATGCCGGCAAACGGGAAGGCGACGACCATGACCGACCTCGACCGCATGCGACTGCTCGGCCAGCAGCTGCGCATCGACTCCATCCGCGCCGCCGCCGTCACGAAGTCGGGTCACCCGACCTCCTCGATGTCCGCGGCCGACCTCATGGCCGTCCTCGCCGCGAACCACCTCGTCTACGACTTCGACAACCCCGACGACCCGCGGAACGACCACCTGATCTTCTCCAAGGGGCACGCCTCGCCGCTCCTCTACTCGCTCTTCAAGCTCTGCGGCGCGATCTCGGACGAGGAGCTCCTGTCCTTCCGCAAGCTCGGCTCGAGGTTCGAGGGCCACCCGACCCCGGTGCTGCCCTGGGTGGACGTCGCGACGGGCTCGCTCGGCCAGGGGCTGCCGATCGGGGTCGGCGTCGCGCTCGCGGGCAAGCGGCTCGACCGGCTGCCGTACCGCGTGTGGGTGCTCTGCGGCGACAGCGAGCTGGCGGAGGGCTCCATGTGGGAGGCCTTCGACCACGCGTCGTACTACGAGCTGGACAACCTGGTCGCCATTCTCGACGTGAACCGGCTCGGCCAGACGGGCGAGACGATGCACGGCTGGGATCTCGACCTGTACGCCCGGCGCGTCGAGGCGTTCGGCTGGCACGCGATCGAGATCGACGGGCACGACCCCGAGGCGATCGACCGCGCGTACGCGGAGGCGGCGGAGACGACCGGCCGTCCGACCGCGATCGTCGCCAAGACGGTCAAGGGCAAGGGCGCGGAGGCGGTCGAGAACAAGGAGGGCGCGCACGGCAAGGCGCTCGACGACCCGGACACGGCGATCGAGCAGCTGGGCGGCGACCACGCCGACCTGCGAATCGAGGTACGCAAGCCGTCCGGCGACGAGCAGCCGCACGTGTTCGAGACCGGCCCGCTCGAGCTGCCGACCTGGGAGCTCGGCGAGGAGGTGGCGACCCGGCGCGCCTACGGCGACGCCCTGGCCGCGGTCGGCGCGGCGAACGGCAAGGTGGTCGCGCTCGACGGCGAGGTCTCCAACTCGACCTACTCGGAGATCTTCCGCGACGCGCATCCCGACCGGTACCTCGAGATGTACATCGCCGAGCAGCAGATGATCGCCGCGGCGGTCGGGGTCCAGGTGCGCGGCTGGCGGCCGTTCGCGTCCACGTTCGCCGCCTTCCACGCGCGCTCGTACGACTTCGTCCGGATGGCGGCGGTGTCGCGCGCGACCATGGCGCTCTGCGGCTCCCACGCCGGCGTCTCGATCGGCGAGGACGGGCCGTCGCAGATGGCGCTCGAGGACCTGGCCGAGTTCCGCGCGGTGCACGGCTCGACCGTCCTCTACCCGTGCGACGCGAACCAGACCGCGAAGCTCGTCGCCGCCATGGCCGAGCTCGAGGGGATCTCCTACCTGCGGACGACCCGCGCCGCGACGCCGGTGATCTACGGGCCGGACGAGGACTTCCCGGTGGGCGGCGCCAAGGTCGTGCGCTCCTCCGACGAGGACGCGGTGGCGGTCGTCGCCGCCGGGATCACCGTCTCCGAGGCGCTGAAGGCGGCCGACACGCTCGCCGACGAGGGCACGGCCGTCCGGGTGATCGACGCGTACTCGGTGAAGCCGATCGACGCGGACACGCTCCGCGCCGCCGC
>DATBIQ010000193.1:0-4562 GCA_036556865.1 Gaiella sp. | reverse complement strand
GCGACGTCTTCTTCTCGTCGAAGGGCCACGACGTGCCCGGTCTGTACGCGGTGCTGTTCGCGCTCGGGGTCGTCCCGCGCGAGCGGTTGCTCCGTCTGCGGCGCCTCGGCGGTCTCGACGGCCACCCGGACGTCGGTGTGCGGGGGATCGAGGCCAGCTCCGGGTCGCTCGGGATGGGCATCTCCAAGGGCCGGGGGATCGCGCTCGCGAAACGGCGGCTCGGACACGAGGGGCGCGTCGTCGTGATGACGGGGGACGGAGAGCTCCAGGAGGGCCAGAACTGGGAGGGCCTGCAGGCCGCAGCGCACGAGCGCCTCGGGGGCCTGTGGGTGGTCGTCGACCGCAACGAGGTGCAATCGGACAAGCCGACCGAGGAGATCGTCGCGCTCGGCGACCTCGAGACGAAGCTCGAGGCGTTCGGCTGGGACGTCGCAACCGTCGACGGTCACGACCACACTGCACTGCGGGACGTGTTCGCGCGCTTTCGCGCCGGGGACGCCGTCCCGAAGGCGCTCGTCGCGAAGACGGTCAAGGGCAAGGGCGTCTCGTTCATGGAGCACCCCGTCGCGCTCGCCGACGGCGGGGGGACGTACCGCTGGCATGCGGGGGCACCCGCGGACGAGCCGTTCGCCCGTGCCGTCGAGGAGCTCGAGGTGCGTCTCGTCGAGCGGTGCGCCGCGCTGGGCCTCGATCGGCTCGCGCTCGAGCCCGTCGAGCCGGAGGAGCTCACCGACGGCCTGGAGGGAGAGCCCGAGTCGGGGGCGGGCTCTCGCGCTCCGAGCACCGTGACGGACGAATACGTCGTGGAGGCCTACGGTGCGACGCTCCTCGAGCTCGGCGCGGAGCGCGACGACCTCGTCGTCCTCGACGCCGACCTCGCCTCTGATTGCCGAACGCGCGCGTTCGAGCTCGCCTACCCCGACCGCTTCTTCCAGTGCGGGATCGCCGAGCAGGACATGGTCTCGACGGCGGCCGGGATGGCACGCCACGGCCTCCTCCCGGTGGTCAACTCGTTCGCCTCCTTCCTCGCCTCGCGCGCGAACGAGCAGATCTACAACCAGGCGAGCGAGGGATCGAAGGTCGTCTACGCACTCCACTACGCGGGACTCATCCCGGCGGGGCCGGGCAAGTCGCACCAGAGCGTTCGCGACATCTCGCTGCTCGCCGCGCTGCCCAATATCGCCATCGTGCAGCCGGGCTCGTCCGACGAGACACGCGCGCTCGTGCGTTGGGCCGTGGCCGACGCGCCGGAGAACGTCGCGCTCCGGATCGCGATCGGGCCCTCGCCGCGGCGCCTCGAGCTTCCCGGTGGTGCTGCGGTCGGGCACGGCACCGTGCTGCGCGAAGGATCGGACGCGATGCTCCTCGCGTACGGACCGGTGATGCTCCACGAGGCGCTCCTCGCCGGAGAGCGGCTCGCCGCGAGCGGCGAGCTCTCCCTGCGTGTCGTGGCGTTTCCCTGGCTCAACCGCTTCGACGCCGACTGGCTCGCCGCCGAGATCGCTCCGTTCGAGCACGTCTTCGTGCTGGAGGACCATTCCCCGGTCGGGGGGCTCGGCGACGGGCTTCGTGCCGCCCTGCCTGCGCAGCGCATCACGGTTCTCGGTGTCGAGGGATGGCCGACGTGCGGCACCCCTGGAGAGGCGCTGCGGGCCCATGCGCTCGACGGCGCGTCGCTCGCGACGCGGCTCGCCGCGAGCGTCGGCGTCGCCGTTCGATGAGCGCGACGCGCGCCTGGCTCGTCCTCCCCGACCAGCTCTCGATTCGCATCTTCGTCGAGACGGGGATCGTGAGCGGTCTCCGCGACCGCCTGGGCGGAGGCCTTGCCGTGGTCTTCCTCCTCCCCCGTGAGCACGCCGCAGAGTGGGTTGCGCGCCTCGAGGGCGTCGACGTCCTCTACGGAGACGACCTCACGGCCTCGCGGGGCGCCGCCGACCGCATCCTCGCGCGGATCGACGCGGCGCTCGACCGCCGGCTCGGGTACCACCCGCTCGCGATGCGGCTGAACTACCGGCACGGGTTCCACGCCGAGCGGATGCAGCCCGGCCATCCGAACTGGATGCTCGACACCGACCGCGACGGTCCGCTGCCGCGCTGGCCCGCCGCCGAACGTGCGATGGAGCGCTGGTTCTTCAGCCCGCGTCGGCATGTCCCCGGGCGGCTGCTCGACACCATGCAGCACGAGTGCTCGGGTCTCGTGCTCTCGAACGTCCAGCCGGCGAGCGCTGTCCCGTTCCTGACCGCGGCGCGGCGCCTGCATCTCCCGGTCGTCGCACACGTCGCGAGCTGGGATCACACCGTCGGGAAGGGTGTCATCTCTCCCCACGGCGACCTCTACGTCGTCCAGAACCGCGTCATGGAGGACGATCTCCGCCGCTACCACGGCATCCAGCCGAATCGCGTCCGGGTCACGGGATGGCCGCAGACCGACCTCTTCCACCGCCGGTCGCCGCGGCCCGAGTACGAGGAGCTCCTCCGCCGGCACGGCCTCGACCCACGGCGGCCCGTCGCGCTCGTGGCGGGGAACACGCCGAGCAACGCCCCGTACGAGGGCGCGTTCGTCCAGCGTCTCGTCACGTGGCGGGAGGCCGGCGCGGATGAGCGTGTCCAACTCCTGTTCCGGCCGCACCCAC
Source organism: Gaiella sp. (assembly GCA_036556865.1). Taxonomy (GTDB): domain Bacteria; phylum Actinomycetota; class Thermoleophilia; order Gaiellales; family Gaiellaceae; genus Gaiella. The sequence continues at coordinate 1,929 of DATBIQ010000193.1, read as the reverse complement.
GGGACCGCGAGTGGCGCGAGCGCTTCGCCGCCGCGGCGGATCGCGCCGGCGTCGCCGTCCAGCCCGCGAGCTACACGGATCTCGACGAGCTCGCGGCGCTGCTCCAGCACGTCGACGTCGTGGTCTGCAACGCGGGGACGATCCTCCTCGACGCGCTCGTCGGCGACCGCCCCGCGGTGTGTGTCCTCTACGACGAGGGTGCGCCTCCGGGCGAGGCGTGGGCCGCGAAGAACGTGATCGGCAAGCACTACGAGGAGCTCGCGGCGTCGGGCGCCTTCTACCGCGCCGAGTGCTTCGAGGAGGTCGTCGGGGGGATCGAGCGCGCGCTCGCGCATCCGGACGAGCTCGTCGCGCAACGGCGCCGGGCGGTCGAGCAGGTCGTCGGCACCGTCGACGGCGGCGCGGCGGAGCGTGTCGTCGCCGCGCTGGCCGACGGGCTCCGGGGCGGGTCGCCGTGAGGCTCGTGATGACCCTCCTCGCGCGGGACGAGGCAGACATCGTCGACGCCCAGGTCGCGTACCACCTGCACGCCGGCGTCGACCACGTCATCGCGACCGACAACGCGTCCTCGGACGGAACGACGGAGATCCTCGAGCGGTACGAAGGAGCAGGTCGCCTCCAGCTGATCCGGGAGCCCGCGGGCGACATGCGCCAGGACGAGTGGGTGACGCGGATGGCGCGTCTCGCCGCGACGGAGCACGACGCCGACTGGGTGATCCACACGGATGCCGACGAGTTCTGGTGGCCGCGCGGCGGTTCACTGAAGGACGTTCTCGCGACGGTGCCGGAACGCTACGGCGTCGTCCGCGGATGCTGGCGCCACTTCCTGCCGCGCCCGGACGACGGCGCGTTCTTCGCCGAGCGGATGACCGTCCGGCTCGCGACACCGGCCCATCCAGGCGACAAGGAGACGATCTTCCACGCGCACCAGAAGGTCGCCCACCGCGCGCATCCGGAGGTCGTGGTCGAGCGGGGAAACCACAACGCCGAGGCGCCGGGGCTCGACCCGCTGCGCGCGTGGCATCCGCTCGAGGTCCTGCACTTCTCGTTCCGTTCGGTCGCCCAACTCGAGCGCAAGGCGCGCGGCAACTGGCTTCGCAGCCCGACGTACGAGCCGACGCTCCATCGGCTGCTCCTCGACGAGGCGTCTCGGGAGGGCCGTCTCGCGGCCTTCTACGCCTCGTATACCGTCGACGACGACGCGCTCGCCCGGGGGCTCCGCGACGGCTCGCTCGCCGTCGACACCCGGCTGCGGGACGCCCTGCGCGGGCTCCGCCGCGCGGACGGGTCGTTCGCGCTCCCCGAGGCCGGAGAGGCTCTCACGTTCGCTCGCCCGAGCGTCGCCGACGATGCGTCGTATGCCGCCGAGGCGTCGGTGCTGGCGGAGATCGACGGCATCGTCCGCGCGGAGCGGCGCGTACGCGCGCTCGAGCGGCGGCTCGACGCCCTCGAACGAAGCGCGCTGCAGCGGCCTCGTAGACTGGCCCGTCGATGACGCTGGTCATGACGCTGCTCGCGCGCGACGAGATCGACGTCGTCGACTCGTGGCTCGCGTTCCACCTCAATGCGGGCGTCGACATGGTCGTTGCCACCGACAACCGCTCGCAGGACGGGACGACGGAGGTACTCGAGGAGTACGCGCGGTCCGGCCAGGTCCATCTCATCCGCGAGCCCGGAGAGGACCTCCGTCAGAACGAGTGGGTGACCCGGATGGCGCGGCTGGCTGCGACCGACTACGGCGCGGATTGGGTGATCAACTCCGACGCCGACGAGTTCTGGTGGCCGCGCGGTGCGTCGCTCGCGGAGGTGCTGGCCGCCGTGCCGCCGCGCTACGGGACGGTCGGCGCGTTCCTCCGGGTGTTCTGCCCGCGGCCCGGGCAGGAGCACTTCGCGGAGCGGATGACCGTGCGCTTCTCTGCTCTGGCCCCG
>DATBIQ010000192.1:0-5868 GCA_036556865.1 Gaiella sp. | reverse complement strand
CCTCGCCGCGGTCGACGTTCGAGTTGGTGATGCCGTAGGCCCAGCGCCAGTCGTCCTGGTTCAGGATCGCATCGAGCGGGACGCCCGCGACGAGGTCGAGGTCCTCGCTCGCCGGGAGGTACCCCAGGTAGTCGTTCGTGTAGGCCGCCGCGACGGTCGTGCCGTACGGGCTCGACGCCTTGATGCGGGCGCCGGGGCCGTTGAACAGCTCGAAGGAGTTGGCGACGATCGCCGCGTCGCCGACCGCGAGCGCCTGGATCTCGGTGCGCACCGGCACGTCGGCGCGATGGAGCATGTCGGCGTACATCGTCAACGCGCCCCACATGTACGACGCAGGGAACTGCTGGGCCGAGGTCATCGTGTGGACGTCCTCGGACCACGTCTCCGGCCAGTCGGGCTGCGGGCCGGCCTCCCATTCGGCGGTTGCGGCGGAGATCTGCTCGGCCGTGTAGCCGTGGCGGCGGCGACGCAGCTCGAGCGACCTCGCGTCGGCCGCGACGCTCGCATCCGCCGTGGTCTCGGCGCGGGCGTGTGCCTCGAGGGCGGCTTCGGCGAGCTTCTCGCCCAGCCAGTCACGGCGCTCGTAGGAGTGCCTGCTCGCCTCCCGGTTGCCGAACCACCAGTCGTCGAACGGCGCGACGTCCCCCGCGCAGCCCTGCACGAAGAGGCATTCGGCGCCGGGAAGGGCGTGCTCCACGCCTGCCCGCAGCGGCGCCGGGTACTCGGCGTCCCACTCGGTCGTGACCCCGCCGACCGTGATCGGGTGCGCGGTGAAGTTGACGAGCGCGGCGAGCGGGGAGCCGTCGGCGCGATCGACGCGGAGGACCGCGAGCGAGTCGTCGACCGGGAGCTCGTGCCGGACGCGGTTGCCGCTGAGGCCAGGCGCCTGCGCGACTGCGGAGCCGACGCGCGCGGGTGCGAGGCGCCGGTGGGCCGCGAACACCGCGCCCGACACGAGGTCGGGCAGGACGGCGGTGTACGCCTCGAACCCGGCGGCGTCCTGGAGGGCCGCGACGCCGGAGCCGCGGGAGAGGCTCGGCGCGCTGTGGTTGTGCGACGCGTGGACGAGCATGCACTCGCCGGGGATGCCCGTGAGCTCACGCACGCGCGCCCGAACCGCGTCGGTCAGGTCCCGCCCGGCGAACACGAGGTCCATCGTCACGAGCGCCGCCGTCCGCTCCCCGTCCGAGAGGACGAGTGCCTGCGCGACGAGCGGCTCGCGCGCGCCTCGCGCGAGGCAGCGTCGCGCGGCCCAGCAGCCGACGGGAAGGCCCAGCGGCGGCGTGATGTCGACGCGGGCGACCCCAGCCGTGAACGTGGTCATGCGCGAGCTCCTCTCGTCGTGGTCACAGCAGCTCCGTCAAGGCCGAGTAGGCCTCGGGCCGGCGCTTCTTCAGCGCGAACCAGGGGTTCTCTCGCGCGCGGGTGAGAAGCGCAGGGTCGAGCTCGGCCGAGATCCAGCAGCTCGCGACCGACGGCTCGGACTTCGAGAGCATCGAGCCGTCCGGCGCGAGGACGTACGCGCCGCCGACGTGGCTCGAGTGACCGTCGAATCCGACCTGGTCCGAGAACACGGCGAAGACGCCGTTGTCGCGCGCGAGGAAGTCGTGCATGCGCGGCGGCCACGGACGCTCGTCGAGCAGCTCGCGCTGGGCGCTCAGCACGCTCGCCTCGGGCTCCTCACGGCCCCTCCCGTCGAACGTGAGCGCACCGCCGCCGGCGGGCATCGTGCGGTTGGCGTGCGGAAGCAGGATCAGCTCGGCTCCCATGAGCGCGAGGATCCGCCAGCTCTCGAAGAAGTCGCTGTCGTGGCAGATGGCCGTGCCGACCCTGCAGAACCCGAGGTCGACGACGTCCCACTCGTACGCCTGCCGAAAGCGGAAGAATTCGTCGTAGGAGGCATGCACCTTCCGTTGGAGGCCCAATAGGCCGCCGGGGCCGACGAGCGCGGACGTGTTGTAGTGCGTGCCCCGGTAGAGCTCGCAGAACCCGTACGAGACGACGATCCCGTGCCTCGCCGCCTCCGCCTGGAGGGTGCGATAGATCCGGCCGTCACGCGGCTCCGCGTGCCTGACGACGTCCTCGCCGCCGTTGCTTCCCGTCACCGAGCCCTCGGGGAACAGAACGAGATCGCAGCCCGCCGCGGCCGTCTCCCGGATCAGCCGGACGTGGACGTCGAGGTTGTGGTCGACGTCCAGGTGGCGGGTCTCGACCTGCGTCGCGGCGACCGTACAGCGCTCCATCGGTCAGTACAGCTCGTCCACGGAGACCTCGCGGGCGACCACGGCCACGTTGTCGCCCTGGTCGGTGGTCGCGATCGCGCGGACGACGAAGACGATGCCGTCGTTCTGCGCCCGGACGACCGCGGGGTTGCGATCGGGTCGCTCGAGGAAGTGGATCTGGCCGACCGGCTGACCCGCCTCCACGCGCTCACCGAGGTCGACGAACGTCTCCCAGAGGCCGCTCTCCGGAGCCAGGAGGTAGTTCTCGACGTCCGTCGCACGGCCGATCACGGCGGGGGCCTCGCGCGTCGTTGCCTTGCCGCGCAACACACCGACGTGCCGCAGGACGTTGGCGAGCCCGCTCTGCGAGATCCGGTGGGTCGCGGCGGTGACGTGCCCTCCCCCGCCGAGCTCGGTCGAGACGACGACCTTCCCTTGCCGCTCGGCCTCGCCGACGAGCAGCCCCGTGCCTGCGATGTCGATGTAGACGAAGTGGTAGTCGGTGCCCCAGGCGAGCATCGCGTCGACCATCGCGCGCCGCTGGGCCGCATCGTCGACCCAGTGCATCTCCGACCACGGCGGGCAGAGGCCACTGCGCCCGCCCGAGTGCATGTCGACGACGACGTCGGCGAGCGGGAAGAGGACCGTGGAGAAGAAGTGCGCGAGCTGGCTGTCGGCCGGCCCCTCCGGGTCGCCCGGGAACGAGCGGTTGAAGTTGACGCCGTTCGGCCAGAGCCGCGTGTACGCACGCGAGGCCTCGGGCGAGGCGCAGGGCACGACGAGCAGCCGCCCGGTGACGTCGTCCGGCTCGGTCTCTCGCGCGAGCCGGAGTGCGGCGATCTGCCCCTCCGGCTCGTCGCCGTGCACCCCCCCGATCACGAGCGCGGTCGGCCCCTCGGACGTCCCGGCGATCGAGACGATCGGGACGAAGAGATGCGACCAGCCGCTGGTGTTGTTCGACCGCGGCAGCTCCAGCCGGCCGACCTGCTTGCCGGGCGCGCGGAGGTCGATCGTGCAATGGACGGGCGTGGTCGCCACCCGGTTGGCGATTGTAGACAATCGCCGTATAGTTGACAATCACCGTCCGACCCCGAGGAGCCCCTTTGAAGATCACCGACGTCGAGGCAATCATCCTGCGCCAGCCCGCCCTCGACGACCGCATCGCGGACGGCAGCCAGGACGACCTCGTGATCAAGATCCACACCGACGAGGGGATCGTCGGCATCGGCGAGGTCGACTCTGCGCCGGAGGCGGTCGCGGCGCTCGTGAACCGCCCGAGCTCGCACGCGATCGCCGTCTCGCTCCGGGATCTCCTGCTCGGGGAGGACCCGCGGGACGTCGAGCGCCTGTGGCAGAAGATGTACCGCGGGCTGATCTACATCGGCCGGCGCGGCATCGCCCTGCACGCGCTCTCGGGAATCGACATCGCCCTGTGGGACGTGAAGGGCAAGAGCGAGGGCAAGGCCGTCCACGAGCTGCTCGGCGGCGCCAGGCACGAGAAGGTACGCGCCTACGCCTCGATGCTGATGCCCGACACCACCGAGGAGACCGCCGAGCGGGTGGGCGCGCTCCGCGACGAGGGCTTCACGGCCGTGAAACTCGGCTGGGGGCCGCTCGGCAAGGATGCGAAGCACGACGTGCGCCTCGCGGCCGCGGCGAAGGAGGCAGCCGGCGACGGCGAGATCCTGATCGACGCCGGCTTCGGCTACAGCGGCGACCCGAACACGGCGATCGACGTCGCGCGAGAGCTCGAGCAGCTCGGCGTGTTCTGGCTCGAGGAGCCGTTCGAACCGGACGAGTACGAGGCGTACGCGGAGCTCGCGGATACCGTCGACATCCGCGTCGCCGCCGGCGAGCAGGACACGACGGTCTGGGGCTTTCGCGAGCTGATCGAGCGGGGCCACGTCGATCTCGTCCAGCCGGACGTCACGCGCTGCGGCGGCATCACGGAATGGCTCCGGATCGCCGCTCTCGCGCGCGAGCACGGGCTCGAGACCGTTCCCCACGCGTGGAAGAGCGGGATCATCAAGGCCGCCTCGCTCCACTGCAACGCCGTGATCCCGGATGCGCTGTTCCAGGAGTACTGCGTCGCCGACACCCCGATCAACCAGACGCTGACGCACGAGCGCCTGCCGCTCGAGGAGGATGGGTGCGTGCGCGTCCCGACCGCGCCGGGCATCGGCGTCACGCTCGACGACGAGGTCGTCGCGCGCTACCGCGTCAACTGAGCTCAGGAGGCCCCATGGCCGTCATCCCGGACACCGACCTCGCAGCCCGCGCCGCGGCCGTCATCCCCGGAGGCGTCAACAGCGGCCAGCGCCGCGTCGCGGGGCTCGAGGACCTCGTCGTGACCGCGACGAGCGGCGCGACGTTCACCGATGCCGAAGGACGCACGTACACCGACTACCACGCGGCATTCGGGCCGCCGCTGCTCGGCCACAACGACCCGGACGTCGACGCCGCGGTGGCCGCGGCGGCGCGCTCGGTGGGGCTGATGGGAGTCGGCGTCACGCCGATCGAGATCGAGCTCGCGGAGCAGCTCTGCGAGCTCGTCCCGTCGGTCGAGCGGGTGCTGCTCACCGAGACCGGGAGCGAGGCGACGTTCCACGCGATCCGCGTCGCGCGGGCCGCGACCGGCCGCCGCCACGTGATCAAGTTCCAGGGCTGCTACCACGGCTGGCACGACGCGGTCGCGATGAACGTGATCTCGCTGCCGGAGAACGTCGGCCGTCACGACCCGCTCTCGAAAGGCGTGCTGCCCGAGGTCACGGAGGCGACGATCGTCTGCCGGTTCAACGACGCCGACGAGGTCGAGCGGGCGCTCTCCGAGCACGACGTCGCCGCGATCATCCTCGAGCCGATCCCGCACAACATCGGCGCGGTCCTCCCTGAGGAGGGCTTCCTCGAACGTCTCCGCGAGCTCGCCACGAAGCACGGGACGGTCCTCGTCTTCGACGAGGTGATCACCGGCTTCCGCCACGCGCTCGGCGGCTTCCAGTCGATTGCGGGCGTCACGCCCGACCTCACGACGCTCGGCAAGGCGATGGGGAACGGCTGGCCGACCTCGGCGCTCGGTGGCAAGGCCGAGCTGATGGACCTCTTCTCGACCACGCCGGGCCGCCCCGCGTTCTTCGCGGGCACGTTCAACGGCCATCCGCCGACCGCCGCCGCGGCGCTCGCGACGATCGAGAAGCTCCGGCGCGAGCCCGTCCACGAGCACGTCTTCCGCCTCGGCGAGCGGACGCGCCGCGGGCTCGACGAGCTCTACCGGCGGCTCGGGATCCCGGCCGTCGTCAGCGGCTACGGATCGGTGTTCCTCACGTACTTCCTCGACGGCCCTGTGCGGAGCTACGACGACCTCCTGCACAACGACGTCGACCTCTTCGTCGGCTACCGCCGCGAGCTGATGAAGGACGGGATCTTCGAGCTTCCGCTCAACCTCAAGCGGAGCCACTTCTCCTACGCACACACCGACGAGGACGTCGACCGTCTGCTCGAGGCGACGGAGGCCGCGGTGACCCGCTTCCAGGAGTCGCGCGCGTGATCGACTCGCCGGTCGGCTGCACGATCGACTTCTCGCGGCCGGGTAAGCAGGTCGGGCACCTCTCGCTCCCGAAGATCACGAACACGGCCGGCTGGGCGAGCA
>DATBIQ010000191.1:0-11763 GCA_036556865.1 Gaiella sp. | reverse complement strand
GTCCTTCTCGGACGGCTTGAGGAGGAAGCAGTTGCCGCAGGCGATTGCGGGCGCCCACATCCACATCGGGACCATCGCCGGGAAGTTGAACGGCGTGATGCCCGCGACGACTCCGAGCGGCTGGCGGATCGAGTAGACGTCGATCCCCGTCGAGGCCTGCTCCGAGAACTCGCCCTTGATCAGCGTCGGGATCCCGCAGGCGTACTCGATCACCTCGAGCCCGCGCGCGACCTCTCCCAGCGCGTCCGACAGCACCTTCCCGTGCTCGGCCGTGAGGAGCTTGGCGAGATCCTCGCGGTGGGAGTGGAACAGCTCGCGGATGCGGAAGAAGAGCTCTGCGCGCTTCGCCAGCGAGAATGTGCGCCAGGTCTCCCACGCCTCGGCCGAGTTCCGTACGGCGGCGTCGATCTCCTCGACCGACGCGAGGTCGACGGCGCCCGACTGGACGCCCCTTGCGGGGTTGTACACGGGCCCGCTCCGGCCGGACGTCCCCTCGACGCGCTTCCCGCCGATCCAGTGTGGGATCCGTGTGACCGCTTCGTCGCGCCCTTCCACCGGCGCCTCGGCAAGCTCCGTCATCGCTCACTCCTCTCGAGAAATCCGTGTCCGTTGAGGGTATCGCGGGGAGGGCCGCATGCGACCGGCAGGCCGACCGGTGTCAGACACCGATTTCTGTCAAGGGCAAACCGTGCCAGGTTCGTGCCAATCGCTCCACACCGTCGAAATCAACGGCGCACTGTCGCGTAGCAGCGATCGTGGCTCGTCCTGCAGCTTCTCGGGACACGTCTGGGCGGAACCTCTTGACAGAAAACGGTGTCTGACACCGGTGATCTCCTGCCGACTGCGAGACGAATGCTGCGCGCCGGCTAGATGTCGACGTTGCTCGTGTCGCAGTCGCCCGGCTTGCCGGAGTCGAAGCCGGTGCGGAACCACTGCGTCCGGAGCGCCGACGAGCCGTGCGTCCACTGCTCGCGGCTCCTCGCGCCGAGGCGGTCGTCGCCCACCGCCGCGGCGGCCTTCAAGCCCTCGTCGATGTCACCGGGATCGAGGATTCCGCGGTCGTACGTCGACCGGGCCCACACGCCGGCGAAGCAGTCGGCCTGCAGCTCGAGCTGGACGGAATAGCGGTTCGCACCCGAGGGGTCGTCCTGCTGCTTCCGGCGGATCTGCTCCTCGATCCCGAGCTCGCTCTGGATGTGGTGGCCGATCTCGTGCGCGATCACGTACGCGGCGGCGAAGTCACCCGGCGCACCGAAGCGCTGCGACAGCTCGCGGAAGAACGAGAGGTCGAGATAGACCTTGTGGTCGGCCGGGCAGTAGAAGGGCCCGGTCGACGACGACGCGGGGCCGCAGCCGCTCACGGTCCCGGACGTGAACGTCACGACCGGCGCGCGGGTGTACGTCTTGCCGGACTGCTGGAAGATCTGCGTCCACATGTCCTGGGCGTCCTGGCTGACGAACTTCGCGAACTCGAACGTCTGGTCCTTCGCCGTCCCCGAGGTCCCCGTGCCGGGCTGGCCCCCGGGTTCCGCCTGCGGCACCGTCTCGTCGATCCCGCCCGGGTTCAAGGGCCCACCCGAGCCGCCCCCACCGAAGATGTTCCCCCCGAAGAGCAGGGCGAGAACGACGAGGATGATCAGGCCGATCCCGCCGCCGCCGGCCCCCATGGGGATGGGGATGCCCCCACCTCCGAACGGGCCGCTCGACTGGCCGCGGCGATCCTCCATGTCGCCCTGGCCGGGCACCTTCTTCCAGCGCACGCGAGGAGCGTACCCCGATCGCCCGAGAACGACTCCCGCTCAGGCGGCGAAGCCGGCCTCGGCCAGTGGCCGCCTGGCCCACGCGAGCGTGGTCGCGTACCACCCCTGAAGGGGCTGCAGCGTGACGCCGCCGCTCGACGAGTGGACGAACCACCCGTTGCCGACGTAGATCCCCATGTGCCCGACCTCGGAGGGCTTCGACTTCGGCCCGCGGGCGCCGAAGAAGAGGACGTCGGCGGGCTGGATCGCCGCGGGGTCGATCCGCAGCGACTTCGTCACCTCGCCGCTCATGGCGTACGACGTCCGCCCGCGGAGGACGGCGGCGAGCGCCGGCGCGTCGTCGAACGGCTGCAGCTTGTAGATGCGCCACACGAAGCCCGAGCAGTCGAAGCCGCCGGGCACCGTGATCGTGTTGCCTGGGGCGGTGGCGCTCCAGAGCTTCTGCGTCTTCTCCGACATGCCGGCGAAGACGTAGGGGAAGCCGACGAACCGCAGCGCCCGTGCGAGCACCTCGCGCTGGAGATCGGTGAGCACCGGGACGGAGAAGCCGGCCGCGAGCTGCTGGACCGCCGCGATCCGACCCGCATCGAGCCCGCGCAGCTTCGCGAGCGAGTACGCGGCCTCGGCGCGCGAGGCGGGCTCCTTCGGCGCGCGCTCCAGGTTCTCACTCCCCTGCGGATGGTTGACGCGGAGCCCGAGCAGGCGCGCGACGGTCTCCGTGCCGAGCATGTCGAGCGGCGCGAGGCCCGCCGACGTCGCAGCGAGGCGGATCGCCCGAGCGGAGGGAAGCAGCCCGGCCGCCGCGACGAGCTGGGCGTCGAGCTCGCGCATCGTCACGATCCTCGCCGGGTCGGCCGGCGCCTGGTGCGGCTTCCCCAGGGCGACGATCGCGGCGTGGAGCTCACCACGGGTCAACGCGTCGTCGGGACGAAAGGAAGCCACGTCGGGGCCCATCAGCCCCGCCAGCACGACCGACGCGATCTGCGGCGCCGCCCAGCTCTTTCCTCCCACGGTCGACGTCGTCGCGGCGAGCTCCGGTGCAGGGTCGGCGGCGAGCGAGGGCGCCGCGAGCGTCAGCGCCACAAGCGCAGCGCCGAGCGCGAAGACCAGACGTCCGCCACCACCACCCATGCTCGACATATCGGACGGCTCCGGCGTCGGCTTGATCGGGAGCGAACGGAATCCGAACATTCGGCTGCGATACAACGCGGTCATGGCGCGGCAGACGATCCGCGACTGGATCCGCTCGGTCGAACGCGCCGAGCCGACCGACCAGTGGACGATGCTCTGCTTCTTCGCGGGTAGGAGCGTCGCGATCGACGACGACGAGCTGCGAGCTGCGATCCGGCGCGCCGAGCTGCTGCTCGCCGCCGGAGGCGACCCGCACAGGCCGCTCGACCCCTTCGGCCGCGCCGTCACGGCGCTCGCCGACGACCTCGACACCGACGAGCGGCGCCTTCAGCTCCGCGCGGGGCTCGAGTCGCTCGCCGGCGAGGTGGCGGGCCTCCGCGGCGCCCGCGAGGCGCTGACGCTGCTCCTCGCCGACGGGGACCTCGCCTGGAACGCGTACGCGACGTCGCTGCTGGCGGAGGCGCTCGCTGACGAGTAGCGCGACCCGTCAGCCGGCGAGGCGGGCGATCAGCTTGAGCGGCGCGCGCGCGACGCCGCGCGCGTCGGCCGGGTGGGCGACGTCCCCGCAGAGGAGGCCTGCGACCACCCTGAAGACGCCCGGCGCACGGGCCGCGGCGAAGACGGTGCGCGGGTAGCGGTCGAAGGCGCGCTTCGCCGCCCACGACGCCGCAGCGTGCCGGTCGAGCGCCTTCGAGAGCCCGTCGGTGTAGCCGTCGATGTCGCCCGCGACGATCGCGTCGGCGGCGAGTCGCGCCGAGACGAACGCCTCGTACATGCCGTCGCCGGAGAGGGGGTCGACGAGGCCGGCCGCGTCGCCGACGAGAAGGACGCGCCCCGCTCCCGCCGACGTCCCGAGCGGACGCATGGGCAGGCGATGCCCGCGGACGTCCGTCAACGTGTCGGACGCCAGCCCGTGCGCGCTCGCGAGGCGCGCGAGATGGTCGCGCAGGCGCGGTCCCTCGCTTCCCCATCCGCCGACGCCGAGGTTCGCATGGTCGCCCTTGGGAAAGACCCAGCCGTAGCCGCCGGGCAGCACGGCGAGCTCGATCACCGCGGTTCGCTCGAGATCGCCACCGAGCGCCTCGAGCGGCACGTTGCCCTCGAGCGCGACGCCGCGCACGATCCCCTCCCCCAACCCGGCCGACCGGGCGACGACGCCGTTCGCCCCGTCCGCGCCGACGAGGACGTCCGCGCGCACGGTCTCACCGCCGACCTGCGCGCTGACGCCGGAGTCGTCGACCTCGATCGCCTCGACCCGGCTGCCATCGCGCACGTTGGCACCCGCCTCGGCCGCGCTCTCGAGGAGGAACGCGTCGAGCCGCCGACGCTGCGTCATCCTGATGAGCGGCTCGTCGTGACCTCGCGTGAACGTCGGGCCGTACCGCAGCCTGAGCTCGAAGCGGTCGACGTCTCGCTCGACGACCGGCGACGGGTCGACCGGGATCCGCTTCAGGGCACGTCCCGTCAGGCCGCCGCCGCACGGCTTGTCGCGGGGAAAACGGGCCTTGTCCGCCACGAGGACCTGCGCGCCGGCGCGGGCGAGGTGGATCGCGGTCGACGATCCCGCCGGCCCGGCCCCGACGACGAGCGCGTCGAACCGCTGCACGCCGCCGAGTGTAGGGAACGTCAGGCCGCGGTCGAGGCAGGCCGGCGCGTGAGCTGTACCGTCGTCTCGGTCTCGACGAACCCCAGCGAGCGGTAGATCCCGATCGCGTGGTAGCCGGGGTCGGCGACGATCACCAGCTTCCTTGCTCCCGCTCCGAGGGCGATCTCGCCCGCGTGCTGGACGAGCGCGCTCGCGAGCCCCTGCCGGCGCGCGTCGGGGTGCGTCTCGACGGACTGGAAGCGTACGAGGCCCGAGCCGTCCGAGACGATGCCGAGCGAGGAGAGCAGCGTTCCGTCGTCGAATGCGCCGTACCAGGTCGCATGGCCGAGCTCGGTGAGCGTACGGGCGGCCGAGACCTGGCCGTCGAGGAACTCCTCGGTGACGGCCTCGTCGGCCGGATCGGAGCAGGCGACGTGGAGGTCGAACGCCTGGCGCCAATCGGCGTCTCCGCGGAGCGGACGGAGCTTCGCGTCGACCGCGCGCACCGGTGCCCGGAGCTCAGTGGCGGTCAGGACGGTGTCGCGACCCACCTCGAAACCCGCCTCGACGAGCGCCGGTTCGTCTCCTGCGGTGCCGTCCGTCGAGTCGATGCCCCACGCAACGTGCTCCGCGTCAGGGAACTCGTGCGCGAACAGCTCGAGCCGTCCGGCCAGCTCGGCCCTTTCCACGGGCTCCGGGAAGAGCACGAAGTTGCCCCACCAGTACGTCGGGTTGGCGGGCGTCCGTACGACGACGTGCCGCGCGTGCCGCTCGATCTCGCTCCCGCCGAGCCCGAGCACCATGAGATCGGTGCGGAATCCGAGTGAGGAGATCTCCATCGCGTGAGTCTCGCAGCACCGTTTCGCGAGCGGCAACCCCGCAAAGGCAGCGCCCGCGGCCTGAGGCGGAGGAGTGCGCGGCTACAATCCGCTACCCCGCAGGGATTCCCGAGTGGCCAAAGGGGGCGGGCTGTAAACCCGCTGGCTCAGCCTTCGGAGGTTCGAATCCTCCTCCCTGCACTTGTCCGCGAGCAGGAATCCGCCGAGCGGATTCCTGCCGCTCGATCCCCGCCTACGGCGGGGCACATCCCTGAAGGCGTCCCGCTTCGCGGGCCGCAACTGCCGCCGACCGGGTGTCCGACTTCAAGTCGGACACCAGGCGCCGCGCACAAGGCCGTCGTCGACGTCGTCAGGCGCTCGCCACCAGCTCCGGCTCAGCAACGAGCCGCTCCGCACGCTCCTTGATGCCGCGGAGCATCTTCCGCTCCATCACGAGCGACCCCGGCTCCATCACTGCCATGCCGATCCGGTCGCCGAGCGACGGATCGGGCATCGCGATCCGGTTGCGGCTCAGGAGACGCGTGCGGCCGTCGAGCTCGTCGAGGACGAACGCCCAGACCCACGTGCCGTCCTCGGACCGCGTCACGAGCGCGCGCTCGGGGTCGAGCACCTCGACTCGCATGCCCTGGAGACTCGCCTTGCCCGGGATCACGTCGCCGACGGCGAGGTCCTGCCACTCGCGATGGATCGTGTCCGCGCTCCGCATCTCGAGGCCGAAGAGGTTCTCGATCCAGTCGTACGTGTAGGCCCCGCCGCGGCCCGAGCCCATCTGGACGAGCCACGGCCAGACGGCGGCGGGCGGCGCGTCGATCGTGATCGCCCGGGTCGAGACGACGTCCGCGTCCTCGAGCAGCTCGTCGCCGGGCAGGCGGCGCGCCGCCTCCTCGTCCGTCGCGCCCCACGTCAGGACGGGGGTGCGCACCAGCCGTCGCGTGGTCTCGAGCGCCACGGCCGTGCCGGCCGCCGTCGTCAGCACCTTCGTCGTCGTTCTCATCCCCATCGCCTCCGATCTGTCGTCCCTCCGAGCCTGCCGCAGGCGGCGGCGAGACGCATCGGGGAAGGCCCGGATCGGCCCTCCCCGACGAATGCGAATGGGCCTAGCCGTAGTCGTAGCCACCACCGCCGGGCGGTGCGCTCTCGGTCGGCGGCGGAGGCGACGCGGGCGGCGGGGCCGCTGCGGCCGCTGCGGCTCGCTTGACGATCTTCCCGCTCGGCGCGATGACAAACCACACCTTGAAGAGGCCCTGCCCCTTCACGTCGCCGGCCTTCCTGTCGGGCGCGTAGCGGTAGAGCCCGAGGCCGTTGTACGTCACCTGCGTGCCGCCGTCGGGCCGCCTGAGCGTCCCGAGCTTCGACGCGGTGAGGCCGGCGCCGGCTGTCGGCTTCGCGCCCGCCTTGACGAGGAGCGGCGGCCACAGCTTGGCACACGCGCCCTTGCAGTCGACCTTGCCGCGCGTCTCGTCGGTGTAGTGGTAGAGCGTCAGCCCGCTCGAGGTCGCCAGCACCTTCCCGTAGTCGGCCGTCTTGACGAGCTTCACGGTTGCCGTCTTCTGGCCGCCGGCTCCTCCGGCGAGCGCGGCGCTTGCGAACACGGCGCTCACGACGGCCACCAGCAGGAGGGACGCGAGGCGCCGTCCGCGTATCGGTTTCATGTGGAGCTCCTTCTCCGAGGGGTCCCAAGGGGTCGACGGGGAGTACGGTCATGCGCTGCGGCCGGTTTTCAGAGCGAGGCGAGCAGCTCGTCCGCGATCCGCTCGCCGATGACCACCGCGGGGACGTTCGTGTTCGCGCGCGGTACGACGGGCATGAGCGAGCAGTCCGCGACCACGACCCGGTCGAGTCCGTGCAACCGGCCGCGTGCGTCGCACACGGCGAGCTCGTCGCCTGCGGGCCCGAGCGCGCAGGTGCCGACAGGGTGGTAGTAGTGGACGTGCGTTCGACGAAGCGCGTCCTCGAGGTCGAGGTCGCGGACGAGCTCGTCGCCGACGAGCGACCGGAGCGGCTCGGTCGCCGCGAGCTCGCGAGCGCGCTCGCTGCCCTCGAGCAGCACGGCGACGTCGTGCGAGTCCGTGAGGTAGCCGTGGTCCATCAGGGGAGGGACGTCGGGATCGGCGCTCGCGAGCGTCAGTCGCCCGCGCGAGCGCGGCTCCATCGCGCCGACGGCGAGGATCGTACGGCCCGCGAGCAGGCTGTGCTCGGGGGCGGCGACCGGGACGAGGTGGAGGTCGTACGGCCCGCTCGCGCGGGTCGAGCGCAGCTTTCCGAGCGTCTGCTCCTCGGGAACGAAGCGCTCCGCGGCGGCCTCCGCGAGTGCTTCCCGCAGGCGATCGCTGCCGGCGAAGTCGAGCTCGACGAGCGGATGGTCGTGGAGGTTCCGGCCGACGCCGCGCAGGTCGTGCACGACGCGGATGCCGTGCGGCGCGAGCGCCGCGGGATCGCCGATGCCCGAGCGCAGGAGAACCGCCGGCGACCCGTAGGAGCCGGCCGCGAGCACGGCGACCTGACCGCGGACGCGGAGCTCGCCGCCGTCACGACGCGCGATCACCTCCACGCCGTCGGCGGCGGGCTCGAGCCGGTCGCAGAGCGCGCGGTCGACGACACGGAGGTTCGGCCGCGAACGTGCGGGGTCGAGGTAGGCGAACGCGGTGTTGACCCGCACGCCGCCGTCGACGTTGACCGGCTCGATCCCGAAACCGACGCCGCCGTCCAGGTCGCCGAGATCGTCGGCCCGCGGCAGCCCGAGCGCAGCCGCCGCCTCGAGGCACGCGCGGTGGAACGGCCCGACCTCGTCCTCCCCGTAGTAGCGGACGCGGAGGCGCTCGAGCGCACGCGCGAAGAGCGGGCGCAACGCGTCGGCACTCCAGCGGGCGTCACCCGCGATGCGCGCCCAGCCGTCGTAGTCCTCGGCACAGCCGACGGCCGCGATGCAGCCGTTGTGCGTCGAGCAGCCGCCGATCACGCGGGCCCGCGGCAACTCGACGGTGCCGCGCAGCGGATGGAGGCGGCCGGTGTCGTACCCCCACGAGTGCGAGGAGACGAGGGCGCCTCCGTCGAGCAGGTCGGCCGGCCATCGCCCCGAGTCCCGCGGGCCGTAGTCGGGCCCCGCCTCGAGGACGACGACGTCCGCGTCGCTCTCGGCCGCCAGCCTGCCGGCGACGACGCAACCCGCGGTTCCTCCACCGAGGACGACCACGTCGCACGAGAGCGGCTCCATCGGGCGAGTATCTCGCCCCGGGACGACCCGTAGGATCGGATCCCGTGCCGACGTTCTTCGTCGTCGAGCGGCGCTCCGGGCCCGAGTGGGACCCGTCAAGGCCGCTCGAGGAGCAGAGCGGCTGGGACGCCCACGCCGCCTTCATGGACGCGCTCGTCGACACCGGCTTCGTGCTCCTGGGCGGCCCGCTCGCCGACGAGCACCGCGTGATCCTCGTCGTCGAGGCGGCTTCCGAGCACGACGTCCGGGCCACACTCGCCCGCGACCCGTGGAGCGGCTCGCATCTCGTCGTCGCCGCCGTCGACCGCTGGACGATCCGGCTCGACGGCCGTCGAGCCCGCTGAGCTCGTCAGCCGCTCTTCGCGACGCGCTCGGTCACGTACGAGACGACGTCCTGGATCTCCTGGTCGCTGAGCGTGCCCTTGAAGGGCGGCATGCCGCCTCCCCCGTTCTCGACCTGTTTCCGAACGGCGTCGCGGTCGGTCTTCCCGACGAGCGTCGGGCCGCCGTTCGCTCCGTGCCCGCTCAACCCGTGGCAGCCCGAGCAGTTGTCGGCGAACACCTGCTCGCCGCGCCCGGCGTCACCCGCCGTCGGGGACTCGCCCGCATGTCCGACGCCGGCGCCCGCGCCGCCCGGCTTCGCCGGGCCGAGCGTCCCGTCGAGCGAGAAGAGCCAGAGATTGGCGCCGTGCGGGCTCGCGGCGAGCGCATTCCCGCCGGCGAGGAAGGCGAGGTACTGCGCCCCGTCGTGCTCGAAGCTCGTGACCGTGGAGTTCGCCCCTGCACCGGTCTGGAAGTGCCACAGCCGCGTGCCCTCGCGTGCGTCGTACGCCTCGAGCTCGCCGCTGTTGCGCCCGACGAACACGAGCCCGCCGGCGGTCGACACGGAGCCGGAATAGCAAGACTCCGGCCATTTCTTCTGCCAGACCGTCTTCCCCGTGCGCGGGTCCCAGGCGCCGAAGTAGCCGGTCTGCGTGCCGAAACCCGTGGTCGTGAAAACGCTCCCCAGGTCGGCGACCTGGCCCTGCTTCGCGGCCGGGAGCTTCTCGCCGCTCCGCGTGTACCCGGAGACCGACCGCATCGCGCAGACGTAGAGGTAGCCGGTGTCCGGGCTGTAGCTCATGGGCTGCCAGTTGGTGCCCCCCTGCGGGCCGGGGACGACGACGCGGACCTCGTTCCCGAAGGGCGTGTAGATGCGGCCCTTGACGACCTTCGGCGGCGTTCCCTTCGCGTTCGCGCGGGCGAGCTTCGCGATGTCGGCGACGTCGTCGTCGCTCACGTCGTGCGGGATGAACGGGTCGTACTGCGGAACCGGCTGCGTCGCGGCCGTCTTCTGCGCCGCGTCCTGGGGGACGACGACGTCGTCGACGGGCAGGATCGGCTTCCCCGTCTCGCGGTCGAGCACGTACGTCCAGCCGGTCTTGCTCGTCTCGGCGATCGCCTTGCGCTCCGTCCCGTCGATCTCGGCGTCGAACAGCACGACCGGACTCGGCGAGTCGTAGTCCCAGATGTCGTGCCGCACCTGCTGGAAGTGCCAGCGGTACTTCCCCGTCTTCGCGTCGAGGGCGACGATCGACGCCGCGAACAGGTTGTCGCCCTCGCGCCCCGAGCCGTCGAGGTCCGGCGACGCGTTCCCCGTCGAGAAGTAGACGAGCCCGAGCTCGGGGTCGACCGCGGGTGTCTGCCACATCGGTGCGCCGCCGTGCTTCCACGCGTCCGTCCCCTCGGGCCAGCTGTCGTGCCCGGTCTCCCCCGGGCCGGGGATCGTGTGGAAGCGCCAGACGAGCTTGCCGGTCTCCGCGTCGTAGGCCTGCACACGTCCGCGGATCGAGAACTCGCCGCCCGAGACGCCCGTGATGACCATCCCGTCGTAGTAGAGAGGCGCGGCGGTGATCGTGTAGCCGCGCCGCCAGCTCCCGACCTGCGTCTTCCAGGCGACGGCGCCCGTGTCCTGGTCGAGGGCCACCAGCGTGCCGTCGAGCTGCCCGATGTAGACCTTCCCCTCCCCGATGGCGACGCCACGGCTGAGCCAGCCACAGCAGATCGTGTTGATCTTCTGCGAGATGTGCGACTCATACTTCCAGCGGATCTTCCCCGTGTCGACGTCGACGGCGAACACGTCGTCCTCGCCGGTCGGCACGTAGAGAACGCCGTTGTAGAAGATCGGCTGTCCCTCGGCCGAGTACTTCGCAGCCTTTCCCGAGTCGAGGTCCGTCATCCAGACGCCCCTCAGCCGGCCGACGTTCGAGGCGTCGATCTCGTCCAGCGGCGAGAAGCGCTGGTTGTAGATCGTGCCGCCGTTCGTGAGCCAGGCGTCCGTCGGCTCGGTGGTGAGCTCGTCGGCCGAGAGCGCGGGAACGGTCGCGGGCCAGGAGTCGCCGCTGTCGCGGACGAGGAGCAGCCAGACGGCCGCGACGGCGCAGGCGGCGAGGATCACGCCCGCGACGACGATCAGGGTCCCCGCGAGCCGGCCGCCGAGTGCCTCCATCGACGAGGGCTACCCGGCGACCGACGCGCGAAACGCCGGATGGGCGCCGCTCAGCCCGTCCAGCCGCCGGAAAGCGGCTCGCCGATCTGCAGCCCGAAGCGCTCGAGCAGGCCGGGCACCGTCTCGGGCTGCATTTCGAGGCCGTACCGCGCGTTGAGCGCGGCGAGCTCGGCCGGGTCGGCGCGGAGCGCTCCGCCGAGGCCGTCGAGCTCACGGAAGAACCGCTCGAAGCCCGCCGGTGCGATGATCTCGAGGATCCGGCACGGCTCGTCGCCTGCGTTCCAGAACGTGTGCCACTGATCGCGCGGCTTGAAGACGAGATCACCGGGGCCGGCCTCGACGACGTCGTCGCCGAGCAGCGCGCCCATTCGGCCCTCGAGCACGTAGCTGTACTCGTCCTCGCGGGTGTGGAGGTGGAGCGGCGCCGCGAGCGCGCGCGGCGACATCGGGTGCTCCACGAGCGAGAACCGCTCGCCCGCGTCGGGCCCGTCGATCATGAACCGGACGCCGATGCTGCCCAGGAAGCCCTCGACCCCGTCGCCGGGGCCGACGATCCTCGCGCCTGTCGCCGTTGCTGCCATCACAGTCTCCTTTGATCGGACATCTATGTCGCTCGAAAACGTAGCGCACCGCCGCTGCGTCTGTCAATATTCACAGGACGCCTATGTCTGATCAAAAACGCCCATACCGGATGAAGCGCCGCGCCGAGAGCGAGGCCCGGACGCGCCTGCGGATCACCGAGAGCG
>DATBIQ010000190.1:0-5047 GCA_036556865.1 Gaiella sp. | reverse complement strand
TGCCGAAGCCCGCGTACAGCGGGATGCCGTCTGCAACCGGGCGAACGCGCTCGGCCAGCCCGGCGAGCGATGTGGAGAGCTCCGCCCGTGCACCGGTCGTTCCGGTGAGCGTGACGAGGTACAGCCACCCGTCGCTGGTCGACGCGGCGAGGCGGATCCGCTCGTCCGTCGAGGTCGGCGCGACGAGATGCACCCGGCGGAGCTTCGGCCGTTGGCCGGCGGGGACGTCGGAGACGATCAGGGTCGTCGCGCCGTGAGACGCCGCGTCCGTCGCGAACCGCTCCCACCCGTACGCTTCGAGCAGCGCTGCGTAGGTCATCGGGACGATCGGCGTGTCGCCGATCGCTGCCCGCGTCGCAGCGAGGCACTCGAGGCACTCTCGGGTCCGCATCCCACGGGCCAGCGCGCGCTCGGACGCGCGCTGGATCACCGGCCCGTCGGCCAGAGGGTCGGAGAACGGGAAGCCGAGCTCGATGACGTCGGCACCGGCCTCGACGGCGGCGCGCGCGAGCTCCGGCGTCTCCGGCTCCGAGACGAGATAGATCACGAGCGCCTTCGTGCTCACGCGTGTGTCCGCTGAAGCGCGGCGAGAGCTTCCGCGAGGTCCTTGTCGCCCCGGCCCGACAGGCACACCGCGACGTATTCCGCGTCGAGCCGATCGACGACCGCGAGCGCGTGCGCCGACTCGAGCGCGGGGATGATGCCCTCGGTGCGCGTCAGTCGCTCGAACGCGGCCAGCGCCTCGTCGTCGGTACAGGGCAGATAGGTCGCGCGCCCGGTGTCGCGCAGCCACGCATGCTCGGGGCCGACCCCCGGGTAGTCGAGCCCCGCCGAGATGGAGTGCGCGTCCGCGATCTGACCGTCGTCGTCGGCGAGCACGGACGAGCGAGAGCCGTGCAGGACGCCTGTGCGGCCGGTGCCGAGCGAAGCGGCGCCTGCGGCCTCGACGCCGACGAGGTCGACGGTCTCGTCGTCCAGGAACCCCGCGAACATGCCGATCGCGTTCGAGCCACCGCCGACGCAGGCGACCACCACCTCGGGCAGCGAGCCCTCCGCGTTCAGGAGCTGCTCGCGCGCCTCGCGCCCGATCACCGACTGCAGCTCCCGAACGAGCTCCGGATAGGGAGCAGGGCCGACGCAGGATCCGATCACGTAGTGCGTCGTGTCGACGTTCGTGATCCAGTCGCGGATCGCGGCGCTCGTCGCCTCCTTCAGCGTCCGCGTGCCGGTCTCGACCGGCTCGACCGTCGCGCCGAGCAGCCGCATCCGCTCGACGTTGGGCGCCTGGCGGCGCATGTCCTCGGAGCCCATGAAGACCACGCACTCGAGGCCGAAGCGCGCGCAGGCGGTCGCCGTCGCAACCCCGTGCTGGCCGGCCCCGGTCTCGGCGATGATCCGACGTTTGCCGAGGCGCCGCGCGAGGACGACCTGCCCGAGCGCGTTGTTGATCTTGTGCGCGCCGGTGTGGTTCAGGTCCTCGCGCTTGAGGTAGAGGCGCTTCCCGGGGGCGAACCGGTCCGCGCGCGTGAGCGGTGACGGACGCCCGACGTACGTCCGCCCGAGCTCGTCGAGCTCCTCGCGGAAGGCCGGGTCTCGCTTCGCCTCGTCCCAGGCGCTCGTGAGCTCGTCGAGCGCGGGGACGAGGGTTTCGGGGACGTACCGGCCGCCGTACCCGCCAAAGGTCTCCTCGTCGACAGTCATGTGCGGGCCGCCTGGACGTACGCGCGGACACGGTCGTGATCCTTGACGCCCGGCGACGTCTCGAGGGACGACGACGCGTCCACGGCCCAGGGGCGAACCGCGGCGATCGCCGCGCCGACGTTCTCCGGCCCGAGGCCGCCGGCGAGCACGACCCGCCCTTCCGCTGCGGCCGCGCGCTCCCAGTGCTCGGGGTCGTCCTCGCCCCACGGCAGGTCGAGCACGCGCGCGACGGGCTCGCCGTCGCGCAGGAGCGTCGCCTCGCGACCGCGGACCTTGCCCGCCTCGACGGTGTGCACCTGGTCGAGGTCGGCGTCGCTCGGCCCTGCCGTGCCGACCCAGACGGCAACCGCGAGTGTCCCTTCGGGGACGGGAAGGACCTGTGGCGCCGCCCGTGGGCTCTCCGGGGCGAGGACGAAACCGAGGAGGTCGGCGCCGGCGTCCGCGGCCACGGCGACGTCCTCCTCGCGCGTGAGGCCGCAGACCTTGACGAGCGGGCGCGACAGGAGCCCGGCCAGCTTGGCGGCCGGGTCGGTGGCGCGCATGAGCGTCGAGCCGACGAGGATCGCGTCCGCCCCGGCCAGCTCCGCCGCGGCGCCCTGTGCGCGCGACTCGATCCCGGACTCGGCGATCACCACGCGGTCGGCGGGCACGCTCGCGACGAGCTCGAGCTGCGCCCGGCGGTCGATGGCGAAGGTCGAGAGGTCGCGCGCATTCACGCCGACGACCGGCGCGTCGAGGGCGAGCGCACGACGGAGCTCGTCTGCGTCGTGCGCCTCGACGAGCGTGTCGAGCGCCAGGTCCTCGGCCTCTCCCAGGAGTCGTCGCACCGTCTCGTCGTCGAGGTCCCGCAGCAGCAGGAGGACCGCATCCGCGCCCGCCTCCTTTGCCGTGCGCAGGTGCTCGGGCGTCGAGAAGAAGCCCTTTGCGAGGAGCGGCGCGTTCGTGGCGGCGCTCGCTGCCCGGAGGTCGTCCCAGGTCCCGCCGAAGCGCTCGTCGACGAGCACCGAGATCGCGGCCGCTCCCGCGGACGCGTAGGCCGGCGCGATCCGGGCCGGGTCGGCGTCGGGGCGCAGGTCGCCCGCAGAGGGCGAGCGGCGCTTGATCTCCGCGATCGCGCCGAGGCCGGGCGTGCGCAGGGCGTCCTCGAAGCGGCCCATCACGCCCCCTCACGCGAGAACGCGACGAGCTCGTCGAGCCTCGCGGTCGCGGCGCCGGAGTCGAGTGTCCGGCGCGCGACCTCGAGCCCTTCGCGGAGGTCCTCCGCGTGCCCCGCCGCCGCAATCCCGCCGGCGGCGTTGAGCAGGATCGCGTCCCGCTTCGGGCCGTCCTCGCTGCCCCGGAAGATCGACACGATCTCGGCGGCGTTCTCCTGGGGGCTGCCGCCCGTCAGGCCGGCCGGGTCGGCCGGCTCGATCCCGAGCTCCGCAGGGTCGATCACGCGCTCGCGGACGGTCGCGTCCACCACCTCGCAGACCTCGTTGGGGCCGCACGGCGAGAGCTCGTCGATGCCGGCGAAGCCGTGGACGACGAACGCCCGCCGGGTGCCGAGCCGCGCCAGCGCCTCGGCGATCGTGCGGACGAGCGAGGACGAGTAGACGCCGAACACCCCGGCGCGGGCGCCTGCCGGGTTCGTCAGCGGGCCGAGGACGTTGAAGATCGTCCGCGTGCCGAGCTCCCGCCGCACCGGCGCCGCATGGCGCATCGCGGGATGGTGGGACGGGGCGAACATGAACCCGAAGCCGAAGCGGTCGATCGACTCGCCGATCCGCTCGGGCGGCTGCTCGAGGACGAAGCCGAGCGCCTCGAGCACGTCGGCGGAGCCGGACGCGGAGCTGACGGCGCGGTTGCCGTGCTTCGCGACCGCCGCGCCCGCGGCGGCGGCGACGATCCCGGCGGCCGTGGAGATGTTCAGCGTGCGGCCTCCGTCTCCGCCGGTGCCGACGACGTCGACCAGGTCGCCGCGGCCCGTCGTCACGGGCAGGACGTGTGCCCGCATCGCCTCGGCGCAGCCGGCGATCTCGTCCGCCGTCTCGCCCTTGGCGCGGAGGGCGACGAGGAACCCGGCGATCTGCGCCTGGGTCGCCTCGCCCGCCATGATCCCCGCCATCACCTCGCGCGCCTCCTCGCGCGTCAGGCTCCGGCCGTCTGCGACCTCGGCGATCGCGCGCGTGATCACGAGAGGAAGTTCCTTGCCATCGCCGGCCCGAGCGGCGTCAGGACGCTCTCGGGATGGAACTGGACGCCCTCGACCGGGAGCTCGGCGTGACGGACTCCCATCACCTCTCCGTCCGCGGTCCGGGACGTGACGTGCAGCGTCGCGGGCACGGTCGTCGCCGCGAGCGAGTGATAGCGCCCGACCTCGACCTCCGCCGGGAGACCCTCGTAGATACCCCGCCCGTCGTGGGTGACGACGCTCGACTTGCCGTGGAGGAGCGCCTGCGCCTGACCGATCCGGCCCCCGAACGCCTCCACGATCGCCTGGTGTCCGAGGCAGACCCCGAGAGTCCGCGTGGTGGGCGCAAGCGCGCGGATCACGTCGATCGAGACCCCCGCGTCCTCGGGCCGTCCGGGGCCGGGCGAGACCACGAGGCGATCGGGGGCGAGCCCGACCGCCTCCTCGGGCGTGATCGCGTCGTTGCGTACCGTCACGACGTCCGCGCCGAGCTCCTCGAACAGGTGCACGAGGTTGTACGTGAACGAGTCGTAGTTGTCGATCATCAGAATCTTCACGGCCGGCCCGCCGTCCGCTCGGCGAGGTCGATCGCGGCCTCCATCGCCGCGAGCTTGCGCAGGCACTCCACGTGCTCGGCGGCCGGATCGGAGTCGGCGACGATCCCGGCGCCGGCCTGGAGGTAGGCGATCCCGTCACGCATGATCGTCGTCCGGAGCGCGATGCACGCGTCCATGGTGCCGTCCGGCAGCGAGTACAGCACCGCCCCGCCGTACGGGCCGCGGCGAAACCCTTCGAGCTCCGAGATCAGCTGCATCGCGCGGACCTTCGGCGCACCACTGACCGTCCCGGCGGGGAAGCAGGCACGGAGCACGTCGAACGGCGTCACGCCGTCGCGGATCTCGCCGACGACCTCTGACACGAGATGCGAGACGTGCGAGAACCGCTCGACCTCCATGCTCCTCGCCACGTGCACCGTCCCGGCGCGGCAGACACGGGAGAGGTCGTTGCGGCCGAGGTCGACGAGCATCACGTGCTCCGCGCGGTCCTTCTCCGACGAGAGGAGCCGCTCGACGTCTCCCTCGGTCGGCTCCGTGGTCCCTGCGATCGGGCACAGGCTCGCGCGGCCCGACTCGCAGGCGACCAGACGCTCGGGCGAGGATCCGACGAGCGCCA
>DATBIQ010000189.1:0-16488 GCA_036556865.1 Gaiella sp. | reverse complement strand
ATCCGCGGGTTGAGCGAGGAGTACGGGTCCTGGAACACCATGTGGACCTCGCGTCGCAGAGGTCGCATCTCACGGCGCGAGAGGTGCGTCACGTCCGTGCCCCGGATTCTGATCGTGCCCGCGGTGGGCTCCACGAGCCTGGCGATGCAGTTGCCCACGGTCGACTTGCCGCTCCCCGACTCGCCGACGAGACCGAGCAGCTCGCCCGCCCCGATCGTGAGCGACACGCCGTCGACCGCGTGCACGGTGCCGCCGCCACCGAGCAGCTGCGAGCCGACGTGGAAATGCTTGACGAGGCCCTCGACCTCGAGAACGGCGGCGTCGCTCATCTTCCGGGATGGAAGCACGCCACGAGGTGGGCGGGTCGGATCTCCCTGAGCTCCGGCACCTGCGTGCGCGACAGCTCGTCCGCCCGCGGGCAGCGCGGCGCGAACGCGCAGTGCGGCAGCGGTGCGGCGAGCGCCGGCACGAGGCCGGGGATCTCCTGGAGGCGATCGGCGCCGCGGCGCGGGATCGCCCCGAGCAGACCGATCGTGTACGGGTGCTGAGGGTGCGCGAAGAGCTCGTGCACCGGCGCCTCCTCAGCCTTGCGGCCCGCGTACATGACGACGACCCGGTCGGCGATGTCGGCGACGACGCCGAGGTTGTGTGTGATGAGCACGATCGCCGTGCCGAGGCGGTCGCGGATGTCCCGCATGAGGTCGAGGATCCCGGCCTGGATCGTGACGTCGAGCGCCGTCGTCGGCTCGTCCGCGATGAGGATCTGCGGGTCGCACGCGAGCGCGATCGCGATCATCACGCGCTGCCGCATTCCGCCGGAGAGCTGGTGCGGGTACTCGTCGAGCCGCCGCTCCGGCGCGGGGATGCGCACGAGGTCGAGCAGCTCGATCGCGCGCCGTCGCGCCCCGCCGCGCGAGAGGCCGAGGTGCTTCTGCAGCACCTCGGCGACCTGGCGGCCGACGGTGAACGCCGGGTTGAGCGACGTCATCGGCTCCTGGAAGACGAACGAGATCTGCCGTCCCCGGATGCGGCGCAGAGCAGCGGGCGGCGCCGAGAGCAGGTCGCTGTCCCCGAACATCGCCTCGCCCGTCACAACGGCCGTCTCGGGCAGGAGGCGGAGCAGCGACATCATCGTCACCGACTTCCCGCAGCCAGACTCGCCGACGATCCCGAGCACCTCTGCCGGCGCCAGCGAGAAGGACAAGCGGTCGACGGCCTGGGTGGCGCCGTCGTCCGTGACGAAGCGCACCGAGAGGTCGCGCACCTCCAGCAGCGTGTCGCTCACCGCGTCGTTCGCGGATCGAGCACGTCTCGCAGGCCGTCTCCGAGCAGGTTGTAGGCGAGCGCACAGAAGAAGATCGCGAGGCCGGGGTAGACGGCGAGCCGCGGCGCGAGCGAGAGGTAGCTCTGCGCATCGGCGAGCATTACGCCCCACGACGGCGTCGGCGGCTGGACGCCGAGACCGAGGAAGGAGAGGACTGCCTCGCCGATGATCGCGGCCGGGATCGTGACGGTGATCTGGACGAGTAGGGTCGAGGTCATGTTGGGGACGATGTGCCGGAAGAGAATCGTCGGGTCGCCCGCGCCGTTCGCGACGGCCGCCTTCACGTAGTCCTCCTCCCTGAGCGCGAGCGTCTCCCCGCGCGTCACCCTGATCAACCCCGGCGCCGCGCCGAGCCCGAGCGCGATCGTCGCGTTCGTGAGCGACGGCCCGAGGATGACGGCGAGCCCGACGGCGAGGATGAGGAAGGGGAACGCGAGCAGCACGTCCGTGACCCGGGAGATGACGGAGTCGATCCACCCGCGGTAGTAGCCGGCGACGAGGCCGATCGGGAGCGCGATCGCCATGGCGAGCATCGTCGCGAGGACGCCCGCGACGATCGACGCCCGCGCGCCCCAGATGATGCGCGAGAGGATGTCGCGTCCGAGCTCGTCGGTTCCGAACCAGTGCTCGGAGGACGGGTGCGCGAGGATCGCGTTGTAGTCCTGCGTCGAGGCCGAGTATGGGGCGATCCACGGCGCGAGCAGCGCGGCGAGTGCGAACGCCAGGGCGACGAAGAAGCCCGCCATCGCGAACGGCCGCCTCGCGATGCGGCGCCGGAGCAGGCGCCGCCGCCGCGCCCGCGGGGACAGCGCCTCGGCCGGGGCGACGTCAGACGGGGTGACCTCGACGTAGCTCATGCCGCGTAGCTCATGCCGGAGCGGCGACGATGCGGATCCGCGGGTTGAGCAGCGAGTAGGTGACGTCGACGAGCAGGTTGACGACCACGTAGCCGGCCGCGACGACGAGCACCACCCCCTGGAGCAGCGCGTAGTCGCGCTGGTTGACCGCGTCGATCGTCAGCCTGCCGAAGCCGGCGATCCCGAAGATCTGCTCGGTGACGATCGCGCCGGAGATGAGGACGCCCAGCTGGAGCCCGATGATCGTGACGACCGTGATGAGGCTGTTCCGGAGCGCGTGGACGCCGACCACCGAGAACTCGGACAGCCCCTTCGCGCGGGCCGTCCGCACGTAGTCGGCGCCGAGCGAGTCGAGCATCGCCGAGCGCATCTGCCGCATCACCACCGCGCTGAGGCCGGTTCCGAGCACGATCGCCGGGAGCAGCATGTGGCGGAGGTTGTCGACGGGGTCCTCGAAGAACGAGACGTAGCCGCCCGCGGGGAGCCACTGCAGCCGGACGGCGAAGAGCACGATCAGCAGCAGCCCGAGCCAGAAGTGCGGCACGGAGAGGCCGACGAGGGCGACCGACGTCGCCGCGTAGTCCGACGCCTTGCCTCGCCGCGTCGCCGCAATGATCCCCGCGACGATCCCGATCAGCGACCCGAACAGCACCGCGAGGAACTCAAGCTCGAGCGTGATCGGCAGCCGCGTGACGATCGTGTGACCGACGGGCAGCTTCCGCTGGTCGGTGCCGAGGTCGCCACGGAGGACGTGACCGACCCAGGTGAGGTACTGGATCGGGAGCGGCCGGTCGAGGCCGTAGTCGTGGCGGATCGCGGCGATCACCTCGGGGTCGCGGTTCTCGCCGCCGAGGGCGAGCGCGGGGTCGCCCGGGAGGGCCCGCACCCCGAGAAAGACCACGATGCTCGCGAGCGCGAGCACGATCAGGGCGGCTCCGGACTTTCGCAGCAGGAAGCCGCCCACGATCGTGCTCGCTCTAGCCGACGTACCCGGCGTTGTACGCGCGGATGAGGCCGTCGCCGTAGACGACGACGCCGGTGACCTTCTTCGACACGCCGTAGTAGTTCACCGGGTGGTAGAGGTAGATGAGCGGCCGCTGCCGGTGGATGATCTTCATCGCGGCCGTGTAGAGCGTGGTGCGCGCCTTGTCCGTCACCGACTTGCGCGCACCGTTCAGGATGTAGTCGAGCTTCGGGTCGGAGAACCCGCTGTCGTTCAGCGTCCCGGGCGTCGAGACGAAGCCGTAGATGTTGCCGTCCGGATCGACGCGGCCCGACCATCCCACCGCGAACGCATCGAACTTGCCCGCGTCGGCGGCGTTGAGCGAGGCGACGAACTCGGTCGGCTTGAGCTCGACGTCGAACCCCGCCGCCTTCGTCATCGACTGGATCACCTGCCCGAGCCGGGCGGCCACCGGGTCGGTGCCGATCGTCAGGGTCACCTTGATCGGCGTCTGCATCCCGGACGCCTTGACGAGCTTCTGCGCCGTGGCGACGTCGGCCTTCAGCTTGCACTCGAGGCCCTTCGTCGTCACGTACCACGGGCTCACCGGCGAGATCGGGTAGCAGTCGGGCAGGTTGAGCCCGTTGAACACGACCCGGTTGATCGCCGTACGGTCGAGCGCGAGGTCGAACGCGGTCCGCAGGAACTGCGACTTCGCAAGCGGCGTGCCCACGTTGGCGTACGGCTTGAGCAGGCCGTTCTTGTTGCCGATGTTGAGCGTCAGTCCCTGGTAGCCGATCGTCGGCGTCTTGATCACCGAGACGGAGCTCGTCTTCTGCAGCGTCGGCACGTCGGTCGACTGCACGCGGTCGAGCACCTGGATGTCGCCCGCGCGGAGGTTCTGCGTCCGCGCGTTCGGGTCGGTGATCATCCGGAAGGTGATCTGGTTCAGGTGGACCTTCGCCTTGCCGTAGTAGTCGTTCGACTTGACGAGCGTGATGTGGTCCCCCGCGACCCGCTCCTTGAACGAGAACGGGCCGACGCAGACCGGGTTCGTCGCGAACCTGTCGCCGAGCGCGCTGATCGCCTTCGGCGACATGATCATCCCCGCGCGGTCGGCGAGCTGCGCCGTGAGCGGCGAGAACGCCGTCTTCAGGTGCAGGACGACGGTGTTCGCGCCGCTCGTGTCGACCGAGGAGATCGGTGAGATCTCGCTCGCCCGGGTCGAGCCCTTCAGGGTGAGGTGCCGCTCCAGCGACGTCTTCACCGCCGCGGCGTTGAACGCCGTGCCGTCGTTGAACTTGATCCCCGGGCGAAGCTTGATCGTGTAGGTGAGCTTGTCCTTCGAGACCTGCGGCAGCGCCGCCGCGAGCTGCGGCACGATGCGGAGCTTCGAGTTGAGGTCGTAGAGCTTCTCGCACATGTGCAGGAAGACGATGCGACCGACGAACGTCCGCGCGAGTGTCGGGTCGAGTGCGTCCGGTTCCTCTGCGAGACCGATCACCAGCGTCCCCCCGTTCTTCGGCTGGGGGGTGGCCTTGCCGCCTGCGCCGGCGGCGACCGCGAGCGTGAGCGCCACCACTGCGCAGGCGGTTCCGAGGCCCAGAGCCCGGAGGGCGCGCGTGCTTGTCATCTGAACTCCCTGTCCGGCGGGATTGGCTGCACGTTCCTTCTGCAACGAGAAGAACGCGCGGAACTCTAGATTGGATCCCATTTCTGGTCAACTGGATCCAAAAACGGTGGTATCGTCGCGCGCGATGCCGCGATGACCGAACGGGCGGTTCCCGCCTCTGGCCCGATCGCCGAGCGGGAGACCCGCCGCCCGCTCGACGTCCAGCTGGGCGCGATCGGCGTCGTCGGCGGCCTCCTCTCCGGGCTGCTCGGCGTCGGCGGCGGGGTGATCATGGTGCCGCTCCTCGTGCTCTGGGCGGGATACCGCCAGCGCGAGGCACACGCGATGTCGCTCGGCGCGATCATTCCGATCAGCGTCGCGGGGATCCTGACGTTCGGGATCGCCGGCGAGGTGCGCTGGCTCGACGCCGCAGCGCTGGCGGTCGGAGCCGTCGTCGGGGCCCGTCTCGGCGCGGGCCTCCTCGCGCGGGTGGAGGAGCGGCCGCTCAAGATCGCCTTCGGGTGCTTCCTCGTCGCCGCTGCGATCGCGATGGCGGTCCACGTGTGAGCGCGGCGCTTCTCCTCCTCGTGCTCGCGGCGTTCGGCCTCGGCACCGGCGCTGCGGCCGGCCTGCTCGGCGTGGGCGGCGGGATCCTGATGGTCCCGTTCCTCACGCTCGCCGTCGGGCTCTCCCAGCACGAGGCGGAGGCGACGTCGCTGGTCGTCGTCCTCCCCACCGCGCTCGCCGCGAGCCTCGCGCTGCGGCGGCGGGGTGTCGGCGACCTCGGCCTCGCGCTGCGCTTCGGCGTCGTCGGCGCGGTCGGCGGGCTCGTCGGCGCGCTTCTCGCGCTCGCGCTTCCGGCCTCCGCTCTGCGCGTCGTCTTCTCCCTGTTCCTCGCCCTCGTCGGCGTCCGGCTCGTCCGCGACGGTGTACGGACGTGAACGGCGACGGACAGGCCCTCGTCGACGAGCTCGCCGCCACGATCCAGGCGCGCGTCCTGAGCGGCGAGATCGCGACGGGGACGCGGCTCCGGCAGGCGACCCTGGCCGCCGACTTCGGCGTCAGCCGCACCCCGGTCCGCGAGGCGCTGCGCAAGCTGCAGGCGAGCGGCCTCGTCGAGGTGCAACCGCACCGCGGCGCAGTCGTCCGCCGCCCGAGCGCGCGCGACGTGCGTGAGGCGTACGAGGTACGCGCGGAGCTAGAGGGGCTGGCCGCGAGCCTCGCCGCGTCGCGTATCCGTGACGGCGAGTTGCGGAGCCTGCGCACGGCGCAGGAGCTCTTCCGCCACTCGGTCGCCTCGCTGCTCGCGTGGCGCAAGCGCCCGCAACGGGAGGAACGCGGCCGGACCGAGGCGCACGGCGAGTGGATGGCGGCGAACGACGCGTTCCACCTCGGGATCCAGGAGGCTGCCGGCAACCGCCGCCTGCGCAGGACGCTCGCCGACCTCCACGAGAGCTTCCCGCGTGACCTGACGTGGATCGTGCTCGCCGAGAACGCGCGGCTCCTGGAAGAGAACGTCGCCCAGCACGAGGCGATCCTCACGGCGATCGAACGTCACGAGCCGGACGAGTCACGCCGGCTGATGTCCGAGCACGTCCTCACGGCCGGCGAGCTCGTCACGCGGCGTTTCGAGGAGCGCCGGCACGGCGACGACGGCTGACGCCCTTCCCCGCCCCCGTCAGCGGCGGTACTCGAGGGCGCCGATGTCGGGCTTGCCGATCC
Organism: Gaiella sp.; assembly: GCA_036556865.1. Lineage (GTDB taxonomy): Bacteria > Actinomycetota > Thermoleophilia > Gaiellales > Gaiellaceae > Gaiella. Next base: position 10,030 of record DATBIQ010000189.1, on the reverse strand, counting down.
GCCGGCGCCCGGTGGAGTCGGTGCGCGGCGCGTACAGTCGCATCGCAGCGTCGACGACGTCCGAGAGCCGTCGCGGTCGGCCGATGGGGTCGAGGTTCGCGGGCCCGACCCGGTCCGACGACGAGCAGCCGGTGCCGTCGATGACGACGTTGTGGGCGAAGACCAGCGCCGCGCTGCAGATGTGCCGTCGCTTCGCGAGAAGCGCGATCACGTTGTTCGCGACGATGGGGCGCTTCCGGCGGAGGACGCTGCCGTACTTCGAGCTCATCCGGATCGACCCCTCGTAGCCGTCGCGACGCCGTGCGCCGGTGAGGATCGTGTTGTTGACCACCCGGACGAAGTGCGGGAGCCGCTTCGACGCGGCGCTCCCGACGATGATCCCCATCCGCGCGCGGTAGCCCGGTACCCGGCGGTCGGTCCCCAGGAACACGTTGTTGACGATCGTCGCGTGGTCGACGTTGTTCGTGAGATAGAGCTGCGCGCCGCCCTCCCGGTAGACGCCGAAATGGTTCCGCTCGACGCGGAGGTGCCGCCCGGCGAAGAGCTGTACGAGATCCTGGTGGCCGCAGCGGTACGCACCGAGCCCGCGACACGGCAGCGCGCGTTCGAACCGGTTCCCCCGGATCGTGAGGTGGGAGCCGAAGCGACCGTGGACGAAGTCGCAGCCACGGCAGTCGTGGAACCGGTTGCCCTCGATCGTCACGCGGTGCGACCATCGCCAGAGCAGGACGCAGAACGTGAACCGCGGCGAGCGGTCGCCGCAGTGCGAGAAGTCGCTCCTCCGGATCGTCACCTCCCGCGAGTCGGGGATGCGGACGGCCGACGAGAACCGCGTGCCCCGCGCGGTGACGACGAGGTCCTGGAGGACGATGTCGCGCGACGCGCGGACGTCGACCAGCGCGTCCCCGCCGATCGGCCCGATCGTGACGTTGCCGACCGTGACCTGCGACGCGCGGTCGAAGATCAGTCGCTCGATCCTCGCACCGGGCGTGCCGATGATGCGCAGCGGCTTGCCCGTGCGCCAGCGGACGACGATCTCGCGGTAGAGCCGCGGCCGCAGCACGATCGTCCCGCCGCGCGCCCGGAGCGCGCGCACGGCCGACTCGAAGCCGGCCGCGCCGGAGACGCGGAGCGCCGACGAGCCGGCCGCTCGGTGCGTCCCGGCGACCGCGTCGGACGAGACGAGGAGAAGTGACACGAGTGCGAGGAGGGCGAGGCGTGCGCGTCGCGACGGGGACACCGTGACGACCCTAACGCCTCTTTCCCGGGAAGAGCCACCAGGTCATCCCGTGCCCGAGTGACTCGAAGCCGACACCCCGGTAGAGCGGCTCCCCCTCTCCGGTGGCGTTCAGCGTGAGGCTCGAGCAGCCGAACTCGCGCGCCGCGGCGACGGCTGCGAGGGTCAGCGCAGTGCCGTAGCCCCGCCGCCGCACCGCGGGTGCGACACCCATGTCGTAGACGCCGCCCGTCGCACCCTCGACATGCAGCACGACGTGCCCCGCGATCGTCTTCCCGTCGCGCACGAGGAAATGCGCGGCGACGTCTTCGAGCGGAGTCTCGTGGCCGTACGGGAGCTCGCCGGAGCACTCGAGGCTCCGCTCGACCACGTGCGTCGCCGACACGGGCGGACGGCGGTCGGGATCGATCCCCATCCAGTGCGGCTGCCAGCCGTCCTGGAACCCGAGCCCGAGCAGGCGGCCTCCGAGCCGCTCGTCGGGCGCGAGCGACCAGCAGCCCACCTCCCGCACGCCGTGCTCGCGGGCCGCCCGCACGGCGCTCTCGAGGTCGGCGTCGGGCGTCGGGAACGCCAGCGTCGCCGCGCCCGGGCCGACGAACAGTGTGACGCCGTCGAGCTCGACCGCCTCGGCGCGGCGCGCGAACCACGACCGGTGATTCCGCTGGACGTCCCGCAGCACTGTCGGCTAGTCCTTGAAGCCTCCGTAGACGCTGATGCCGCCGTCCCGCCAGAAGCAGTCCGGGCGCGGAAAGCCGGCTGTGCGGACGAGCTCGAGCTCCTCGACGAGCGCGACGTAGAAGTCCTCCTCCGCCCACTGGGCGAAGTGCCCGTCCGCCTCCTCCTCCGTGATCCCGTGGCCGGACATGTGCGCGTACCAGTCGCGCAGCATCTGGCGGCGCTCGGGGCCTTCGGGATGGATCAGCAGGTCGCCGACGACGAGCAGCCCGCCCGGCTCGAGCACCGCGTGGATCGCGCGGTAGAGCTCGCGCTTCTCGTCGTGGTCTGCCACATGGTGGAGCGCGAGCGTCGCGACGACGGCATGGCACCGCGGAAGCTCGTCCTCGAAACGGCCGAGCCGCAGGTCGACCCTGTCGGCGTGCGACGAGCACCTCGCGGCGGCGGCCTCGAGCATCGTGGGATCCACGTCGACCAGCTGGACGCGCGCCTTCGGCATCCCGGCGAGGATCGCCTGCGACAGCGCCCCCGTGCCCGCACCGAGATCGACGACGTAGCCGTCCGCCGGGATGTTCGCGCCGAGCCAGTGGACGATCGTCCCGAGCATCCGGTCGTAGTGCGGGATGAACGTCCGGATCGTCCGGTCGTACTCGTCCGCCTGGACGCCGAGATGGCCCGCGACGCGGTGCTCGTGCGGCATCGCCCGACCCTACACGGGGTGTCGCGTGACGGTTCCGGCTTGCCCCAGCGAGGCGAGCGGTGTTAGATCGACGGGCTTGGGGGTGAGTGGCGGGTTGCTGTACTGCGAAGAATGCGGCTGCTGTAGCGGAGAGCTCGGCAAAGGCTGGGTCGCGTACACCTGCGAGGACCCGGACGGCGTCGACGAGCCGCGGATCGTCGTCTACTGCCCGCCGTGTGCGGCGTCGGAGTTCGGCTACCGGCCGGCGTTCGCCGAGACCTACGTCTGCGCCTGGGAGCCGCTGCCGGAGGAGACGACGGACGTGACGCTCCTCGACCCGTAGCCCGAGGTCGCGCTGCGATGATGCGATCGAGGTGACGGCCCCCGATGACGGTCCGAGCGCGACGGCGAGCACGCCGTCCGTTCCGGCCGGGCAGTCGACCCCGTTTCGCTTCTACGACAACCGCCAGAAGTACCTCGCCTTCGTCACCACGTGCAACGAGAAGTCCGTCATCGCGGCGCGCTGCGCGGAGGAGCTGCCGCAGCTGGAACCGACTCCGCCGGCGCTTCGGCTCTTCGACGCGGGCATGGGCGACGGCACGGTGCTCTCGCGCGTGCTCCGGACGGTCCACCACCTCTTCCCCACCGTGCCCGTGCTCGCCGTGGCGAAGGAGATCAGCCTCGAGGACGTGCGGCTCGGGCTGGAGAAGCTGCCCGACCGCTTCGTCGAGCACCCGCACACGGTCGTCGTCGTCACGAACCTCACGTACGCCGACGCTCCGGCGCTCCTCCCGAGCGATGGCGCGAGGGCGGCGCTCCTGCGCTGGCAGGAGGTGCCGCTCGACGGCGCTTCGGCGCACGAGCTCGGCGCACAGATCGAGGCGCTCGGCCCGACGCTCGCCGCCGGTTGGGGCACGAGCCCGAGCCCGGAGACGGGCAATCCGATCCCTCTGCAGCCGTCCGTGCTCGTGCTCTACCGCCGCGACCACGAGTTCCTCCTCGACGACGTCCTCGCCCGGCTGCGGGAGCACGCCGTGTCGTACGACTTCGTGCTCGCCTCGCAGCCGTGGCGTGCGCGCATGGGCGTGGCGTTCAAGGTCGAGAAGATCCTCGCGCCGCTGGCCCGCAGCCTCGCGCCCGGCGGCAGGCTCCTCACCGTCCAGTCGTGGGGCCGCGACCCGGCGGCCGAGATCGTCGAGCGGCTCTGGCCCGGCGAGATGCCGTTCACCGTCGACCGGCACGTGCTGCTCGCCGCCCTGCGAACCGAGCTCGGCGAGGACGCGGCGGACTACGACCTCGCCGACCCCCCGGACGAGGATGCGGTCTTCCGCTACGAGATGCACACGCTCCCGTCCGAGATCGGCGACCGAATCGGCACGTCGACGCTGTTCGCGGCCTGGAACGCCGTGATCTACGTGAACCAGATCGAGGACGAGCGGCTGCGCGAGACGCTGCTCGAGGGCGAGTACCTCCAGGTGACGCAGGACGTGCTGCGAGAGCACGGAGCGCTGTGGTTCAACGACGAGGCCTTCGTCGTGGCGCGCCGTCGCGGCGGCTGACGCGCTCAGCCTGCGTACGCGTCGAGGAAGCCGCGCAGATGGCCCGCGAAGGCGTCGCGGTGGTCTCGCATGTCGTGGATCCGATGCCCGCTGCCCGCGATGCGTCGCACCTCCACGTCCGGCTGGCTCGCGACGAGGCGCGTCTCGTCGCCCGTCGTGAAGGCGGCGCCGGCCTCGTCGTCCGCCGCGACGATGAGGACCGGCCGGGCGACGCGCGACCGTGTCTCGGCCCCGGCCAGCGTCGTTCCGTCGATCGCGCCGTCGATGACCCCGATGTCGAGTCGCGTGTACCCGAAGGCCATCGTCGCGAGCCCGTCCGTCGTCAGCAGCTCGCCGAGCGGCGGCGTTCCCGGCGGTCCCCAGCGAATCCCTCCGATGTGCCGTGCCGTCTGCTCCGCCGTGAGGCCGCGCTCGCGGCTCTCGAGGATCACGGCCTTCACCGAGTGGAAGACGTCCCTGAACCTGGCGACCTCGGGCTCGGGCGTCTCGCCGGCGAGGAGCGGCGGGTCCTCGAGCAGCGCCGCGACGACCAGCTCGGGATGGTTCTGTGCGATCCACCACGCCACGACGCCGCCGAGCGAGTTCCCGACGAGCACCGCGGGTCGCGCCGCGACGTCGACCAGGACCGACACCGCGTCGGCGCCGTAGCGCTCGAGGACGTACGTCCGGGGCTCGTGATCCGAGCGGCCGTGGCCACGTAGGTCGACCCGGATGACGCGGCGACCGTGCGTGAGCTCGTCGGGAACCCACTCCCACGTCCTGCCGCTCGAGCCGACCCCGTGGAGAAACAGGATCGGCGGCCCGTCGTCGGGCCCTTCCACCTCGACATGGAGGCCGACACCGCCGCGCTCGATCCGTCGCGTCTCCGCCACGCGGGCAGACCGTAGCGCGTCGTCACCGGTGGGGCAGAAGCCGCCCGAAGGTGGCCGCCCGCCGACCGCGCCACTCGCTCGCGGGATACCCTCGAGGCGTGAGCAGGTATCTCGCCGTCGTCCTCCTTCTCGGTGTCGTCGTCCTCGCAGGCTGTGGCGGCTCGACGGACAGCGATACGGCCGGCAAGGAGCTCACCATTCCCTCCGACGGACGTTTCGCGGCGACGAAGGTGCCGATCGAGGCCGGGACGCCGGCGCTGTGCCGTCGGAAGGCCGATTCGTTCAGTCGAGCGGCGAAGTCCTTCCTGATTCCCTACCCGTCGGACGCGGACGTCTATCGCGTCCTCGCGCGCGTCCAGTTCACGGCGTTCCAGGCCCACGGCTGCGACGTCGCGACGCTCCGCAGGGCGGTCGAGCGCCGCCTGACGCCCGCGCAGCTCCGGGAGGTGCTCGCCTTCTTCGGCTTCCTCGGCGACGTCGGGCGACAGCTCGCGAAGCCTGCGTAGCGGGATCAGAGGTCGAGGCGCATCACGACGCGGCGTAGGGTCGGCCGGTTGACCTCGGCCAGGCCGGCGGCGGCGAAGATCCTCGTCGTGCCGACGTGGATCTCGTCCAGGGTGATCTTCTGTCCCGGCGCCGTCAGCATCGGGTAGGCCTCCAGCGCGCGTGCGCCGCGGTCGCGCGCGAGGTCGACCGCCGCCCGCGCAAGCGCGTAGGCGATGCCGCGCCCGCGGAATCCCTTGCGGACGAAGATGCAGGTCGCGGCCCAGACGCTCTCGTCGGCCTTGTCCTCGTCCCGCCCCTCCCAGGGAACGCGGTTGTTGCGCACGAGGCCGTGGAACGCATGGCGCGGCTCGACGGCGCACCACCCGACCGGCTCGCCGTCGAAGAAGGCGACCAGCCCACTCGTCGCCTCCGCCTCCGCCTGACCGCAGCGCGTCTGCTCGCGCAGCCGCCGCGCCCGCTCGGCGACCGGGAACTTCGCGAACGCCTCGCCTCGGTGGAGCTTGTAGCGCTGGCACTGGCAGATCGCCGCGGGTCCGCGCCTGCCGAAGACGAGCTGGAGGTCGTCGCAACCCGCCCCGTTCGCCGGGACGATCGTGAGCTCGCTGCCGCTCATCGCAGTCATCTTCCACGAATGGCGCGCGCCGGCGACGACGGCTCGTTTTCGCACCGGCGCCGCGGGTAGGCGGCCTGTGCTGACGGGGGTCGCCTCGTCCGAGGAGTGACGGATCCTCCCGGACGCCCCGTCAGCCCTCGACCGGCGCGCTGCGACACAGGGTCCCTTCCGCGCCGGCCGCGTCGAGGTCCCACTCCGACCCGAAAGCGTGGAGGCGGCGAATGACGATGCGACCGATCTCCTCGGGCACGTGTGGGTCGAGCCGGAGCTCGCCGCCACGGGCCTCGAGACCCAGCATCGCCTGCACGAAGACGAAGGGAGCCGCGGTCGCCCAGGCCTGTGGGCTGCACGCGGTCGGGTACGGGACGGGAAAGCGGCTGACCCAGCGCTCGAAGCCGGCGAACGCCTCCGGTAGCCGGTGGCCCGTGAAGGACGCCGCCTCGAGCTGGGCCAGTGCGATCCGATTGGCCTCGTCGCGGAACCCCGAACGGGCGAGCCCCAGCGCCACGAGCGAGTTGTCGTGCGGCCAGATCGTTCCTGTGTGGTAGCCGATCGGGTTGTAGCCGCGATCGTCGGTCGACAGCGTGCGGACGCCCCACCCCGAGAACATCGCGTCCGACATCAGGTGACCCGCGATGCGAGGTGCGCGATCCTCCGGGACGATCCCCGACCAGAGCAGGTGCCCGATGTTCGAGGTCATGGAGTCGATCCGGCGCTTGTCGCCGTCGAGGCCGACGACGTAGTAGCCCCCACGATCCTCGGACCAGAAGTCGTCGTTGAAGCGGCCGTACAGATCCGCGGCTTCGCGCTCGAGCCGTTGGGCGAGATCGACGTCGCTCCGCAACCGCCGCGCGAGCTCCGCCACGCGCAGCTTCGCGTCGTACACGTAGCCCTGGATCTCGGCGGTCGCGATCGGGAGGTGTGGGATCGTCCCGTCTGCGAACTGGATGCCGTCCCAGGAGTCCTTCCAACACTGGTTGCCGAGCCCTGCCTGCGACCGCGTTCCATACTCGACGTAGCCGTCGCCGTCGCGATCCCCGTAACGGTCGATCCAGGCGAGTGCGGCGTCGACCTTGTCCCATCGTTCGAGCACGAACGCGTCCTGGCCCGTGAAGCGCCAGTACTCCGAGAGGAGGATCAGCCAGAGCGGCGTGGCGTCGGCGGTGCCGTAATAGGGGCTGTGCGGCATCTCACCCAGCCGCGTCAGCTCGCCGCTTCGAACTTCGTGCAGGATCTTCCCGGGCTCCTCGTCCCTGAAGTCGTCGATCTGCATGCCCTGGAGCGCGCCGAGCAGATGAAGCGCCCCGCGCGCGAGCCCCGGGCCGATCCAGAGCGTCTGCAACGACGTGATCAACGTGTCCCGGCCGAAGAGCGTCATGAACCACGGGAGCCCAGCGGCAGGCAGCACGTACCTCTCACCGAGGAGGTCGCCGGTGATGCGCAGGGCCGCCAGGTCGACGACCGACTGGCGGACGACAGCCGTGAGCAACTCGCTCGTCGCCTCGACGTGCGGAATGCGATCGAGCCAGTCGCTCAGCGGGCCCTCGACGGGCTGCTGTCGCGAGCCGAAATCCTCGACCGCGGGCTCGAACGTGACGGTGTTGACGCGCACCCCGACCTTGACGAGCGCCACGAACAGAGAGCGTGGTGGCAGCTCGAGGTCCCAGACGGCGTCGGTCCCTTCGACACGGGGCGGTGCCGCGGCGAGGACCTCGTCCGTGGCACCGTCGAGGATCTCGCTGCGCTCGACTCGGATCGTCGTCTCGGCGAGGAAGCCCGGCACCCGGTAGCGAAAGCGGAGCGCGTGCGGGCCGACCGCAGCGGCGACGATGCTGGCGCTTCGGTCGCGGACGCCGCTCTTGATCTCGAAGAGGTCGGCGAAATCTGCCCCGCAGAGGAGTCGCAGCTCGCAACCGAGCGGCTCGGACGACGTGTTGAAGGCCGTGATCTGCTCGACCGCCCCGCCCCCCACACGGCGCAGGCGTCGCACGGCAATGCCGTGGGCGCGAAGGCGGGACGTGTCCGGATTCGTGAGGAAGAAGGCCGCGGAGTCGTAGTCGACCGGTCCCGACTTGAGCAGCGACAGAGGCGCTCCGTCGAGCTGCAGCTCCCACCTGCTCACGAAGCGCGTGTCCTCGTGTACGAGGCCTCCCGTCGAGCCCGCGGCAACGTCGCCGCGCGAGTCGGAGAACATGAACGTCCTCCCCTCGAGGACGGCAATGGCGTCGGAGGCGAGCTCCCTCGGGCGCGGTGGCGCGTCCTCCCGGTTCGAGGGCGACCGGGGCCGCGGATACGGGTCGAGCGGCGTCGGGCGCCGCTCGACCGCCACCGACTCTTCGCCCGCGCCTCGCTTCGCGCGCACGACGGTAAGGCTAGAACACTGCACCGGCGCGAGCCGATGTCGCGTTCTTCGGCTTCAGGGACGACGTCGGCCGAGAGCTCGCGGCCGCTCCGCGGTGAGCTTCGATAAACGCGTCGACGCCGAGCTCACGAACGCACCGATCTCGTTGGCGGCCCATTCCGTGCCGGGCAGGCACACCGCCGCCGCGCGGTGGAGCAACGGCTGGATACGCAGCGATGCACGGATCGTCGCCGATTGCATGTCGCGAGTTGCCGAGCGCGCCGCCGCGACGGAGCGGCGCCCGGCGCGCGGCGTGCCGACGCGCGCAGCGGACCAGGCACGAGATCCAACCACTGCAGCCGCATGGCCGACCACGGCGGCGCACGCCAACGTCGCCCGACCGACACGAACTGTCCCGTCGCGTCCGGTCGTGGCGGCGAAGCGCGCCACCGCCCGGAGCACGTCTGCGACGACGTGGGCGATCCAGCGGGCTGGCTCGACGACCCCACGGCGGAGGACCGTGGCCGCAGCATGGACGACGCGCAACGGTGTCCGCCGACCGCGGTCGCGACGCTCCGTGGGCGGCAGGAGCAGCAACAGCGCACCCAGCCCGAGCGCGGCGAAGCCGGGAACGAAGAGCCCAGCACCGACGGCGGCGGGGGACGCCGCGATCAAGAGCCCTCCGCCGAGGAGGGCAGAGCGGCGACGCCGTGGCGGCCGGTCGGCCTCCACGGGCACGACGCCGTCGATCGCTGGACGCCTCTCGTCGAGCACGAACGAGGGCCCGGCTGGCGGGCGGCGCTCCACGGAAGTCTCATTGCCCTCGCGAACCCTGTTCGAAACCTCCACGCGTGACGTGACGTCGCATCGGCCGCGGAAGAAATGTCGGGAGTCCCGCTTGACCAGCGTTGACGATTGTCAGATGATCGAAGGTGGCGGGCGGCGTACCCCCCACGCGCGGCGGCGCCGCTGAGCTCGCCCCCTCCCCGCTCAGAGAGCGCTCGCGCGCGCCGCCCGCCTATGAGCCGGTGTCTTCGACCGAGCAGCGCTCGCACGGCTCGACGGACTCCACGCGTCGACCGCGGAACACCGTCACGTCAACCGCGGAAGGGCGCGAGCCGAATGCTCAGGTCGCTCATCGCGAAACGGTGCAGGTACCAGGCGCGGCCACGAGGGACCTGCTTGGCCTCGACTCGTAGAAGCCCGGCGAATTCGCGCTTGAAGCCCAACCGCGGGTACTGATCGACGACGCTCCGGCGGACGCCATCGGGTATCTCATTGCTACGTAGGCCGAACACATCGACGGCTGCGCCGGCAGAGAGGAGATACGCCTCGGCACCGGACTCGAGGCCGACGCCGGGGGTGTGGTGCATGGCGATCGCGTTTGCCACGAGCTCGCGGATATCGGCAGGCACGTGATGGCTGTCGGTGAACTCGCGTGCCAATGCGGCACTGCGAACTGTGAAGTCGACGTCGGGCACCGGGCTCGGTATCCCGGTGTCGTGAAACATTGCAGCCAGGTACAGGAGCTCGCGGTCGAACGTGAT
>DATBIQ010000188.1:0-5321 GCA_036556865.1 Gaiella sp. | reverse complement strand
CGAGGAGGTCCTCGTCCACGGGCTGACCGCGCTCGGCGACCTCCAGGGCGCGGAGACGGCCAGCGCCGAGCTGCAGCGAACGGCCGCCGCCGCCGGCACGCCGGCCCTGCGCGCGAGCGCGGACCTCGCGGCCGGCGTGCTCGCCGCTGCGAACGGCGGCCACGAGCGCGCACGGACGCTGCTCGAGGACGCCGTCGACCGGTACGACACGTCCAGGGCGCCGTACGAGTCCGCGCTGGCGCGGCGAGAGCTGGCGGTGACGCTCGCCGCCCTCGGGCTCCCCGACGCGGCGGCGCGAGAGGCGGAGGCGAGCCTCGACGTGCTCAGCGGTCTCGGCGCCCACCGTCAGGCGGAGCGCTCTCGGCGCGTGCGCGAATCCGTGCTCCGCCCCGCGCGGTCTCCGGTGACCCGGCGGGAGCGAGACGTGCTGCAGCTGCTCGCGAAGGGCCTCACGAACCGGCAGATCGCCGACCGCCTCGTCGTGAGCGAGCACACCGTGCACCGCCACGTGACGAACATCCTCCGCAAGCTCGATCTCCACTCGCGCACGGCCGCCGCGACGCACGCGCTGCGCACGGGGCTCCTCGACGAGCCGGCCCCGAAGATGGCCGGTCCTGGCGATGCCGGCGCGCCGACGCGCGCCTAGGCTCGGTCCGAGACCGCGCCGGAAGGACGTACGAGATGCCGACGGAGGGGCTGCAGGCCGCGAAGGCCGCGACGCGCGCGATGTGGTCGCTCGGCGACTACCACCGCTTCGCGACCGCGACAGTGTGGGACGTCGGCCCGCTCCTGGTCGAGGCGTGTGGCATCGCGCCGGGGCAGCGCGTGCTCGACGTGGCCGCCGGCACGGGCAACGTCGCGATCCGGGCGGCCGAGGCGGGCGCACGCGTCGTGGCGTCCGATCTCACGCCGGAGAACTTCGACGCGGGGCGGCGCGAGGCCGCCGCGCGGGGCGTCGAGCTCGAGTGGGTCGAGGCCGATGCCGAGGCTCTGCCCTTCGCCGACGGGGAGTTCGACGTCGTCACCTCGTGCTTCGGGGCGATGTTCGCGCCCGATCACGAGGCGGTGGCGCGCGAGCTCCTCCGCGTCTGCCGCCCGGGAGGCACGATCGGGCTCGCGAGCTTCACGCCGGAGGGGCTCGGGGGGTCGTTCTTCGGCGCGCTGGCGCCCTACATGCCCCCCACGCCGCCCGGCGCCCGTCCGCCGATCCTCTGGGGGAGCGAGGAGCACGTGCAGGCGCTTCTCGGCGACGCGGTCGAGTGGCTCCAGCTGACGCGACGGACGTACGTCGAGCGGAGCCCCTCGCCGGAGGCGTACGTCGAGCTCTTCCGCACGACCTTCGGGCCGGTCGTCGCGCTGCGCGCCGCCCTCGCGGACGATCCGCGCGGCGCCACGCTCGACCGCGACCTGGACGAGTTCGCCGCCCGCGCGAACCGGGGCGGGGCGGGCGGCCCGGCCGAGTATCCCTACGAGTACCTCCTGGCCGTCGCCGCGAAGCGCGAAGCCTGAGCAACGCTGCCTGCGCCGCGCCGGTGCCTCAGGCGCAGCCGCCGGGCTCGACCGCGACGGGGCCGGCGTCCGCGAACCGGCGGGCCACCGCGGCACGGAGGGCGACGAGCCGGGTCCGCAGCGACGTGCTCGGGGCAACCTCGCGCCGAGGACCGCGTCCCGGCAGCTCCCAGGCGAGCGGGTGGCCGTACAGGTACCCGCGCGCCGAGCTCATGACCTGCTCCTCGACCGACGTGTGTTCCGAACCGCGCATCGCATCCTCCTCTCGTCGCTCTTGCCGTGTACCGCACGATGCCGGCCGACGAGGCGTCGAACGGGGCGGGCGACCGGCGTTCGGGGGTGCGGAACGCCGCACACCGGCGCGATCCGCTGAAAGCCGCAGCGGTGCGCGGAGTTCAGCGGACGTGAGAGCGGACGGGCGCCGTGATACTCGGAGCGACCATGGACGCATCGGTCCTCGCCGCGGTGGACCTCTCCGAGGACGTCTTCGTCCAGGTCGCGGCGATCCTGGTCGTCTCGGCGGTCGCCGGGCTCGCCGCCGTCTGGCTGCGGCTCCCGCTCGTGATCGCGTACATCGCGGTGGGGATCGCCGTCGGACCGAGCGCCGCCGGCCTCGTCGAGCCGGGCGGCGACCTCGAGCTCCTCGCACAGCTCGGCGTCGCGCTCCTCCTCTTCGTCGTCGGGCTCAAGCTCGACGTGCACGTGATCCGGACGCTCGGGCCGGTCGCGCTCGTCGTCGGCAGTGCACAGGTCGTGCTGACGGCGGCCGGAGGGCTCCTCCTCGCGCTCGCGCTCGGGCTCGAGGTGACGCACGCGCTCTACGTCGGGATCGGGCTCGCGCTCTCGAGCACGATCATCGTCGTCAAGGTCCTCACCGACCGCCGCGAGCTCGACGACCTCCACGGCCGGCTCGCGGTCGGCGTCCTCATCGTCCAGGACCTCGTGGTCGTCGTGGTGATGATCGCGGTGACGGCGAGCGGGGAGTCGGGCTCGACCGGGCTCGCGCTCCTCGAGGTGCTCCTCAAGGGCGCCGCGCTGTTGGTGGTGCTCGGGCTCCTCATGCGGTTCGCGCTCACGCCGCTCCTCCACCGGCTCGCGCGCGTTCCCGACCTGCTCGTGCTCTTCGCGATCGCCTGGGCGGTCGCTCTCGGCGCGGTCGGAGAGGAGCTCGGCCTCGGGTTCGAGGTGGGCGCGTTCCTCGGGGGCGTCTCGATCGCCTCGACTCCCTATCGGGAGGCCGTCGGCGCGCGACTCGTCGCGATCCGCGACTTCCTGCTGCTCTTCTTCTTCATCGACCTCGGCTCGCGGATCGACCTCGGCCACCTCGCGGGCCAGCTGTGGATCGCCCTCGTCCTCTCCGCGTTCGTCCTCGTCGTGAAGCCGTTGATCGTGATGGCGCTGCTCGGGGCGCTCCGCTACCGGAAGCGGGTCTCGCTCGAGACGGGTCTCGCGCTCGCGCAGATCAGCGAGTTCTCGCTCATCCTCGGGGCGCTCGGCCTGCACGTCGGGCACCTCGACGAGGACACGACGTCGCTCCTCACCGCGGTGGCGTTGCTGACGATCGCCGTCTCGGTCTACGTCTATCCGCATGCCGGCGCGATCGCCGCGCGCCTCGGGACGAGGCTGGACGTGTTCGAGCGCCGGGTGCCGCGGGCCGAGCCGGACGGGTCGCCCGAGGCACCCCCCGACGTGATCGTGCTCGGGCTCGGTCGCTACGGCGCCGGCGTCGTCGAGGGGCTCCGGGAGCGCGGCGCGAACGTCCTCGGTGTCGACTTCGACCCGGTCGCGCTCGCCCGCTGGTCGGCGGACGGGGTCGACACCCTCTACGGCGACGCGGAGGATCCGGAGCTCGCGCATCACCTGCCGCTGCCGCCTCACGGCTGGGTCGTGAGCACCGTGCGACGCGTCGACGCGAATCTCGCCCTCCTGCACGCGCTCGCCCACGAGGGCTACACGGGACACGTCGCCGTGGCGGCGCACCGGCCCGCAGACGTCGTCCGGCTCACGAGGGCCGGCGCCCACCACGTCCTGATGCCGTATGTCTCGGCGGCCCGCGACGTCGTCGACCTGGTCGCGAACGGCCGCTGAGCGCGGGGTCAGGGGCTACGGCCGCTCGGACGAGACGAGCGCCAGCAGGCTCTCGTGCTCCTCGTGGCAGGCCGGGCAGCCCTCGAGATGCGCGCGGAGCCCCGGGAGCGCGGCGTCCGCGTCGGCGCCTTCCACCTCCAGCTCGACGTAGCGGTCGAGCAGCTCGAAGCACGTCTCGCAGCTGACCTCGGGACCGACCGGCCCGAGCGCCCGTGCGATCGCACGGCTCTTTCCGTCGGCGTCCGTCACGACACCTCCTTTCTCCCCTCGCCGACCGCGTAGCCCGCGGCCGCGAGCTCGCGGCGCAGGCTGCGGCGGGCGTCGTGCAATGTCTTGTAGAGCGCGCCGCGGGTCGTCTGCAGCCGCTCGGCGAGGACGTCGATGGGCACGTCGTTGAGCGCGAGCGCGACGAGCACGGTCCGCTGGTGCGGCGTCAGCGCCGATGCGATCCCGTCACGGATCGCGCGGAGCAGCTCGCTCTGCTCCGCCTCGTCCTCGGGGGGCGTCTCGGCGCTCGCGAGCACGTTCCACGCCTCGTCCTCGACGGGGATCTCGCGGCCTTGCCAGGAACGGCGCCTGACCTTCACCGAGGCCTGGTAGAGCGCGAACTTGTAGGCCCAGGTGGTGAAGCGGCTGAGCCCCCGGTAGTCGTCGAGCCGAGCGAGGACCGCGAGGAGCGCGTCGTCGGCCGCCTCCTGGGCGATGTCGTCCAGGTCGCCGCGGAGATGCGGGTGTGAGGCCCGCCGGCGCCCCGTCTCGAAGCGAGCGGCGCGCAGGAGCAGCGCGTGCAGCCGCTCGACGGCCCCGTCACGGGCCGGCCCCTGGCCTCGCAGGTCGCGGAGCCACGCAGCGGACTCCTCGTCGAGGGACGCCGGTCGTTCCTCGTCGATCGCCACGGGAGGCCGCGCGGCGCTCTCCATGCGCGACACGATAGGCGCCGTGGCGCTCATGCGGCGTACGGGGTCTCGTCGAGCGGGGCGAGGATGCGCGCCGCGAGCGACGGCGGGCAGCCCCGCTCGACGAGCTCGATCAGGGCATGGAGGTCGTAGCGCGCGTCCCGCGCGAGTCGGGTCGCGAGCTCGCGCGGGAACCCTGCGTCGACGAGGCGGTCGCGGCGCCACTCGACGGGTGCGGCCGCGCCCCTGCCGCTCCTCGCCGACCTGCGTTGGTGATCGGTGTGCTGCGCCATCGCGACCTCCTCGTCCTCTCGCGCCTCAGGCTGCGAAGCGCGCCGGGAACTGCTGGATGATCCCCTCGCTGAGCATGTCCGCCATGCCGAGCGCCTGCTTCACGATCGCGTCGTAGGCACGCACGTCGGCGTTCCACTTGCCCTGGAGCCGGGCGACGACCTCCTGCGTGGTCAGCGCGAGGTGCGACCGGAGCATCGTCTTCATCTCGCCGAGCTTCCACGCCTCGGGGTTCGCCGTGTTGAGGAAGCCGGCGATCGTGTCGGCGTTCCGCTGCCAAGCGGCCTGCTCCTTCGTGAGCTTCGCCTCGTCACCCGCCTTCGCGGCGGCGATCAGGTCGGCCGCGACGAGGATGTGCTCGCGCAGCAGCCCTGTCAGCCGGTTGCCCGCCGTCGCGCCGTAGTACGGCTTGATCGCGTTGCCGATGTCGGTCTGGTTCCGCAGGAGCCGGGCGACCGTCGCCTTCGTGTCGGGGGACCCGGTGGTGAGGCTGATGACGGCCAGCCTCGTCCACGCCACGTGGTCCTCCCACAGGCT
>DATBIQ010000187.1:0-25722 GCA_036556865.1 Gaiella sp. | reverse complement strand
TTCGAGCGTCATCTCCGGCGTCTGGATCCCCGTCATGCCGAGCCGCTCCATGATCTCGGGCTCGCTGGCTCCCGTGTCGACGATGATCGGGTCGTCGCCCCCGAGGATCAGGTAGCTCCACGTCTTGACGCGCGCGGTGGTCCCCATCCCGCGCGCGAGGACGAGGAAGCTCGCCTCCAGCTCGATGTCGAGGATGTCGAGGAGCTTGACCTCGTACGTCATGACCACTCCTTCGCGCTCGAGTTCGACCGACCGGTCGGTCGGTCGGGTATACGGCGCAGTGGCGGGATCTGTCAAGGCAACCGAGAAGCGGCGGCAGCTCGTCAGCGCGGCAGCGGAGCTGTTCGATCGAGAGGGCTACCGGGCCACGAACGTCGGCCGGATCGCCGAGGCGGTCGGTATCCGCAAGCGGACCCTCTACCACTACGTCGCGTCGAAGGACCAGCTCCTGACGTGCGAGCTGCCCCCGGGAGGCTCGGGCGCGATCCGGGCCGAGCGCGACGCCTGTCAGCGGGCGGTGGAGGACGCGATCGAGCGAGGGATCGCCTCGGGCGATGCCGGGGGCGACCGCTCGGCTCTGACCGTGGGTGCGTCCAGCCGCGTAGCCGTTTCCGCTGTCATTTGGCTACAGCGGCCTGCCACTACGATGGCGACATGACTTCATTTCTCCACACGATGGTGCGTATCACCGCCCCCGAGAACAGCAGGCGGTTCTACGAGGCGCTCGGGTTCGAGTTCAGCCGGGAGATGGACATCGTCCGCGACGGCGAGCTCGAGGCGACGAACTACTTCTACTCGCTCGGCGACCAGGAGAACGTGCTGGAGCTGACGTTCAACCACGACGGTCGCTCCTACGACCTCGGCACCGGCTACGGTCATATCGCTGTCGGTGTCGGTGAGCTCGACGCGACGCTCGCCGACCTGAACGAGCAGGGGATCGAGCCGGAACGGCCGCCGTACCGAGTGACCGAGGGCGGTTCCCGGATCTGCTTCGTCAGGGATCCCGACGGCTACCGCATCGAGCTGATCGAGCGCTCCGACCACTGACGTCACGGCGCCTCGACGGCGCGACGCAACCCGCGTGCGTGGCGTCGTCGTGCGGGCGGTGCAAGGACACGGCGCAGGTGACTGCCTCTGCGCGGCTCTTTGACAACTACATAGTTGTGTAGTAGTGTCCTGCCGTACGCATACCCGAGAAGGAGTCTCGCCCCATGCCCTTGCCCCACCCCCTCCCCGATCCCGTCGTCGAGCTGATCGCGCGTCGCTTCCGCGTGATCGGCGAGCCGATGCGGATCAAGATCCTCGACCGCCTGCGCGACGGCGAGGCGACCGTCGCCGAGCTGACCGAGAGCCTCGGCACGTCGCAGCAGAACGTCTCGAAGCACCTCGGCGTGCTCCACGAGGCCGGCGTCGTCGGCCGCCGCAAGCAGGGGACGCACACGCTCTACGCGATCGCGGACGAGGGCGTCCTCGGACTCTGCGACGAGGTCTGCGGCGGCCTGCAGCGGCAGTTCAGCGACCTCGCCGAGCTCGTCGGGGGGTCGCTGCGATGACCTGCCTGCGCCTCTCCCTCACACGTGTCCTCTTCGCCCTCGCCGGGACGATGACGCTCGTCGCGGTCGTCCTCGCACTCACCGTCAGCCCGTGGTTCCTCCTGCTGGCCGCCTTCGTCGCCGCCAACCAGTGGCTATACGCGCTCGTCGGCGCATGTCCCGCCTCGCTCGTGCTCGGCCGGACGCCGTGCTTCGAGCGGGAGGCGACGTCGTGACGGCCGTCGGCCCGATCGGGCGCCTCGGCCGCTGGACCGCAGGGCACGTCCGGCTGGTCGTGATCGCCTGGGCGATCGTCGCCGTCGGCCTCGGCGCGCTCGCGCCGAAGGCGGAGCATGCGCTCTCGGGCGCGGGGTGGGAGGCGACGGGCTCGGAGTCGGTCGCCGCGCGTCACGAGATCGACGCCGCCTTCGCCGGCCAGGGCGGCTACGCGCTGATGGCCGTCGTCCACGGCTCGGGCAACCTCGACGCGACGGTCGCAGCGGCGACACGCGTCCTCGAGTCCGATCCGCGCGTCTCGTCCGTCGCGCCGCCCCAGGTCTCGAAGGACGGCCGCACGGTCATCCTGAGCGGCGGCGCCGCCGCGAGCCCGACCGAGATGGTGCGCGCCGCCGACGACCTCAAGGGGAAGCTCGCGGATCTGTCGAGCGGCTCGACGACCGTCAGCCTCACCGGTGCGCCCGGCATGTGGTCCGACTTCAACGAAGCGAACAAGAGCGCGATGCTGAAATCCGAGATCATCTCATGGCCGGTCACGCTCGCGATTCTCCTGCTCGCGTTCGGGTCACTCGTTGCGGCGGGCCTGCCGCTCCTGCTGACGATCCTGGGGCTGATGGCGTCTGCCGGCAGCCTCTTCCTGATCACGCACCTCTTCGACGTCTCGATCTGGTCGATGAACTTCGCGCTGATGTTCGCCCTGGCGCTCGGCATCGACTACGCGCTGTTCGTCGTCGCGCGGTTCCGCGGCGCGCATTTCGGCTCGGAGCTCACGACGCGAGACGCGGTGGCGGTGACCATGGACACGGCCGGCAAGGCCGTGCTCTTCTCCGGCGTCACGGTGCTGATCTCGCTCTCGGCGGTGATGCTCGTCCCGAGCCCGGCGTTCCGCTCGATGGCGCTCGGGATCATGCTCTCCGTCGCGTTCGTCCTCCTCGCGACGCTCACGCTGCTGCCCGCCGTGCTCGCGTGGCTCGGCGACCGTGTCGACAGGCTCGCGTTGCCGTGGGTCCACTCCGGCGAGCACCGCTCGCCGCGCTTCGCGCGGTGGGGCGAGCGGCTCTGGCGCCGCCCGGCGCTGTACGGGATCCCCGCGGTGGCGATCCTCCTGCTCCTCGCGGTGCCGGTGCTGCGGCTCGACACCGGCATGCCCTCGATCAAGGTCGTCCCGAAGAGCGACGGCTCACGCCTCGGCTACGGGCAGGTGCAGGCGGCCTTCGGCCCCGGCGCGCCCGGGACGCTCCAGGTCGTCGCGCCGGTCGCCCACGCCACCCACGTCGAGGACGTGCTGAAGGCGGATCCGGGCGTCGTCGCGGTCGCCCCGGCCCAGCGCTCCGGTGACCGGGTGCTCGCCCTGGCCGTGCCGGCCGACGATCCGTCGGATCCCGCGGTCGGCGCGACCATCGATCGGCTCCGCGCCGCGCTTCCCGCGGAGGCGCTCGTCGGCGGCGCAGCCGCCGAGAACCACGACCTCGAGGCCGCCCTCGCTGCGAAGACCGTCCCGGTATTCCTCGTCGTCCTCGGGCTCGGCTTCCTGCTCCTGCTCGTCGCGCTCCAGGCACCGCTGATCGCGCTCGCCGGCGTCGTCACGAACCTGCTCGCGACCGCGGCCGCGTTCGGCGTCGGCGTCCTGATCTTCCAGGACGGCCATCTGCAGGGACTGCTCGGCTTCGAGTCGCAGGGCTTCCTGAACGCCTGGGGGCCGGTGTTCTTCTTCGCGATGATCTTCGCGATCTCGATGGACTACACCGTATTCCTGCTCTCCTCGGCGAAGGAGCACTGGGACCGCTCGCACGACGCGCGGGAGGCGATGGTCGGCGGCGTCGCGCACTCCGGCCGCACGATCTTCGCCGCAGCAGCGGTGATGGTCGCCGTGTTCCTGACGTTCGCGCTGTCGGGCCCGATCCCGCCGAAGGAGATGGGCGTCATCCTCGGCGTGGCGGTCCTGCTCGACGCGATGCTGATCAGGCTCGTCCTGATGCCGGTGCTGCTTCGCGTGATGGGGCGCCACGCCTGGGCGCTGCCGCGCTGGCTCGACCGGGTGCTCCCGGACGTGACGTTCGGCCATTCGTGAGAAGCTCGGGCCATGCCCGACGAGGAGCGAGCGCGCGCGGCGATACGGGGAGCCGAGCGCTTCCTGAACGCCTGGCACGGCGGTCCCGGTCCCCGGGGCCGCCTGCTCGAGCTCGCCGACGCCACGGATGAGGACGAGCGCTTCGAGCACTACGGATCGGGCGAGCGGATCGGGCGCCTCGAGGCGCGGGTCGCGGAGCTGCTCGGCAAGGAGTCGGCCGTGTTCTTTCCGAGCGGCACGATGGCACAGCAGATCGCCCTCCGCATCTGGTGCGACCGGCGCGGCATCCGCACGGTCGCGTTCCATCCGACCTGCCACCTCGAGCTCCACGAGGAGAAGGGATACGAGCGACTCCACGGTCTCCATGGGACGCTCGTCGGCGACCCAAACCGCCTGATCTCGCTCGACGACCTCGAGGGGATCCGCGAGCCGGTGGCCGCCCTGCTCCTCGAGTTGCCACAGCGCGAGATCGGCGGTCTCCTGCCGTCCTGGGAGGATCTCTCCGCGCAGGTCGCGTGGGCACGGGAACGGAGCGTCGCCACGCACCTCGACGGCGCGCGCCTCTGGGAGTCACAGCCGTTCTACGGGCGACCGCACGCGGAGATCGCCGCCCTCTTCGACTCCGTCTACGTCTCCTTCTACAAGGGGCTCGGCGGGATGGCGGGCGCGGCGCTCGCAGGCGACGCGGCGCTGGTGGCCGAGGCACGCGTGTGGCAGCGGCGCCACGGTGGGAACCTCGTCACGCTGCACCCGTACGTCGTCGCCGCCGAGCTCGCGCTCGACGAGCGCCTCCACCGGCTGCCGGTCCACTGGAAGCACGCGCGCGCGCTCGCGGCGGCCCTGGGAGCCGTCGACGGCGTGGAGGTCGTGCCCGACCCGCCCCAGACCCCGCTCTTCCACGTCCTCCTCCGCGGTGACCGCGAGCGGCTCGCCGAGGCCGCACTCGCACTCGCCGAGGAGCGAAAGGTCTTCCTCTTCGCGGAGCCCAGCTCGACCACGTCGCCGAGCTGGCAGCGGCACGAGGTGATGGTCGGCGAGGTCACGCTCGCGCTCGAGCCGGCGGAGGTGGCGGAGCTCTACGCCGAGGTGCTCGCGCGCGCAGCCACGCCTGCCCGGCCGCGTACGCCGCGTCGACGGAAAGCCGCGTCGCGCGGTCGAACCTGAGAGAATCGGCGCATGCCCTACACCGTCTTCCATGCGGAGGAGCTCGACTGGCACCCGCGCCGGGAAGGTGATCCCCGTCTCGTCTCGGAGCTCTCCGGCGCGATGACGAGGTCCCGCGCGAACCTCTACCGCTACCCGCCGGGCGCGGTCGGCCGCCGCCACAGCGATCCCGTCCAGGAGGAGGTCTTCGTCGTCCTCGACGGGACGCTGACGGTCCACATGGGCGAGGGCGACGCGCCCGACCACCACGAGCTCGAGCGCGGCAGCGTCCTCATCGTGCAGCCGGGCACGGTGTTGCAGCTCTCGAACCGCCACGACGACGAGCTCCGCCTCTTCGTCTACGGCGCCCCGCCCGAGCGCGGCGAGGCGACGTTCTACCCGGCGATCGCGTAGACCGTCACGCCAGGAAACGGACGATCCGGCCGGCGATCTCCTCGCCCTTGTCCTCCTGGAGGAAGTGTCCCGCACCGGCGACGATCTCGGCGGGCAGCGCGCCGGGGATGTGCGCCGCCATCAGCTCCGCGTGCGCAGGCGAGAACACGCGGTCGGAGTCGGAGAAGAGGACGAGCGTCGGCTTCTCCCAACGCGACAGCGCGTCACGCACGAGAACCATCGCCGCCGCGGACGGGTGGTCGTGCTCCGTCGGGACGAGCTCGGGGAACGCGAGCGGGCCCGCCTTCGCCTCGGCGACGGGGAACGGCGCGTCGTAGCCGCGGACCGCCTCGTCGTCGAGCGCCGCGACGCAGGCCACCTGGACGAGCCGGCTCGCGGTGAAGTCCGATCCGACCGCGCGCACGAGCTCGCGGAAGCGAAGCCACTGCTCGGAGGGCGCGCCGACGCCGACGCCGGTGTTGAGGATCACCAGCCGCTCGACCCGGTCCGGATGCGAGACGGCGAGCCGGAGCCCGATCGGCCCGCCCCAGTCGTGCACGACCAGCGTCAACCGCGCGAGGTCGAGCTCCAGCGCGAAGCGCTCGATCGAGCGGTAGTGGCCGTCGTACGAGTAGTCCTCCGCGGCGCGTGGCTTGTCCGAGCGGCCGAAGCCGAACAGGTCCGGGACGATCACTCGCCCGGCCGCGGCAAGCGGCGAGATCATGCGCCGGTAGAGGAAGCCCCACGTCGGCTCTCCGTGGAGCAGGAGCACCGGGTCGCCCGCGCCCTCGTCGACGTAGTGCATCCGCAGGCCGTCCTGCTCGAGGTAGCGCGGCGCATAGGGCCAGCCGGCGAGCTCCTCGAAGCGCTCGCTCGGCGTGCGGTAGGGGGCCACGGGCGCGACTCTACGGCGCGTAGGCTCCGGGCGTGAGCGAGGCCGGCGCCCCGCAGTCGCCGTCGACGCGGCGCATCCTCAACGGCTACTACACGCTCGCCGGCCTGTACACGCTGTCGGCCGCGCTCATCTGGGGAGTCAACACGCTGTTCCTGCTCGACGCGGGGCTCTCGTTCTTCGAGGTGTTTCTCGCGAACGCGGCGTTCTCGGCCGGGATGGTCGTCTTCGAGGTGCCGACCGGTGTCGTCGCGGACACGCTCGGCCGGCGAGTGTCCTTCCTCCTGTCCGTCGTCGTGCTCTCCGTCACGACGCTGCTCTACGTCGCGCTCGCCGAGGTCGAGGCGGGCGTCGTCGCCTTCGCGGTCGTGTCCGTCCTGATGGGTCTCGGCTTCACGTTCTACTCGGGCGCGATGGAGGCATGGCTCGTCGATGCGCTCGCGGTCACGGGGCACGACGGCGCGCTCGACGCGATCTTCGCGCGGGGGCAGCAGATCACGGGCGCGGCGATGCTCGTGGGGACGGTCGGCGGCGGCCTCCTCGGCCAGCTCGACCTCTCGATCCCGTACCTCGTCCGCTCCGCGCTCCTCGTCGCGGTGTTCGTCATCGCCTACGCGGTGATGCACGACATCGGCTTCACGCCGCAGCGGCTCACGATCGCCGAGCTTCCATCCGCGGTCGCCCGGAATGCGCGCGACGGAGTCACCTACGGCTGGGGCCAGCGGCCGCTCCGGCTGCTCATGCTCGCGTCGTTCTTCCAGCTCGGGTTCTTCATGTGGGCCTTCTACGCCTCGCAGCCGTACCTACTCGACCTGCTCGGAAGCGACGCCGTGTGGGTCGCCGGGCTGGTGACCGCGGGGATCGCCCTCTCGACGATCGCCGGAAACCAGCTGGTCGACGTGCTCTCCCGCCGCTGCGGCCGCCGCACGACGCTTCTGCTCGGGGCCGCGGCAATGGAGACGTGCGCCGCCATCGTGCTCGGCGTCGTCTCCTCGTTCTGGGCCGCGCTGCCCGCGCTCCTGCTGATCACGGCGGCGAGCGGTGTCACGAGCCCCGTGCGGCAGGCGTACCTCCACCAGGTCGTCCCGAGCGAGCAGCGGGCGACCGTCGTCTCGTTCGACTCGATGATCTCGAACACCGGCGGCGTCGGCGGCCAGCTGGGGCTCGGCGCGCTCGGCGAGAGTCGTTCCGTCGGCGCGGCGTTCGTCGCGGGCGGGATCGCGACCGGTCTCGCGCTTCCCCTGCTCGCCAGGCTGCGGGGCCTCGGCGGCGCCCCCGACCGGATCGTCGGCGCCCGGGCGGGGGTCGAGAGCCCGTGCGCCGCGTCGGGGCTCCCCGACGTCGCAGCGCTCGAGACGGACGCGCCGGCGCTCGGAGTTCCGGCCCGCGCTTCCTGAGCCGCGCGCGATCCGGCTCGGACGACACCTGTCGCGTTGTGTTACGATATATCGCGATACACCGACGAAAGGAGTGCCATGTCGGCATTCGCCTTCGCACCACACCGGTGCCACCGCGACGATCGGATCCGGTTGATGACCGGCCGCCGCCACCGTCGCCATCGCGGCCGCGGGCCGGAGTACGCCTTCGGGCGCCGCGCCGGGCGCGGCGACATCCGCGCCGCGATCCTCGTCCTCCTCGCCGAGCAGCCCATGCACGGCTATCAGATCATCCAGGAGCTCGCCGAGCGGACGGGCGGCGTCTGGCAGCCGAGCCCGGGGTCCGTCTACCCGACGCTCCAGCAGCTCGCGGACGAGGACCTCGTCCGCGAGACGTCGTCCGACTCGGGGAAGCGCGTGTACGAGCTCACCGACGCAGGCCGTGAGCAGGCTGCCTCCACCGAGGCGCCCTGGAGCGCGGTCGCCGGCGAGAGCGAGGATGCGCTCGTCGCGCTGCGCGACCTCGGCGTCCAGGTGCTCGCCGCGACCCGGCAGGTCGCCCACGCCGGCACGACGGCGCAGATCGACGCTGCGCAGGCGGTTCTGCGCGACGCGCGACGCGCGCTCTACCGCCTCCTCGCGGAGGAGGACGAGTAGCCGGGTGGGGAGCCCGGCTCCCCACCCAGAGCCACCGGTCAGTCGATCGTGTGCCTCGCGCGGAACAGGCCCTCGGGGTCCGTCTCCCTGCGGATCCGGGCGAGACGCTCGTACGCTCCCGCCGGGAAGAGCGCACTGGGATCGACCCCGCGTTCGGCGAGGTGGTAGTACTCGCTGCGCGAGAGCCACGGCGTCAGCGCGGAGCGGACGGCGCCGAGGCGTGCGTCCACCGCCGACGCCGCGTCGGGTGACGTCGCGGCGCCGCCCGCGAAGATGGCGTACGGCGCCTCGAAGTGCGACAGGGCGCCACCGTTCGGGTCGGGTCGCCCGAGCGCGCCGTCGAGATGGCGCACCTCGACGGAGCCGAGCGGCGACGTGCCGTCCATCCCCGCGGCCGCCACGAGCTCTCGAACGGCGCTCGCGTCGAGGCCGTCGAGCAGCAACCCGCCGCCTCGGCCGGGGACCGGGCCGGGCGGGTCGCGGTGGAGCTCGGTGAGGGCCCGGGCCGGAACCGTCGCGAACGTGTCCAGCTCGGGCTCGAGCCTGTGAAGCGGCGCGAGGAGCTCGCGCCCGCTGCGCTCGTCGCCGAGGAAGGCGGCCTCGACGACCACGAGCTGGCGGCCGCGCAACGGCTCGGGGATCTCGGGGATCGGGGGCACTTGCAGCAGGCGGCCGACGGACGTGACCTCCTCCGGCGCGCCCCGCGTCCAGTCCGCCCACGCCGCGAGCACCTGCTCGGCGCGCGCGACCGGCCAGACGAGCCAGCCGGCGTACAGCTCGGAGACGGGATAGAGCGCGATCTCCATCTCGGTGACGACGCCGAAGCTGCCGCCGCCGCCGCGGAGCGCCCAGAAGAGCTCGGCATTCGTCTCCGGGTCGGCGCGGACGATCTCGCCGCTCGCGGTGACGACCTCCACGGACAGCACGCTCGACGACGCGAGCCCGTGCTTGCGGGCGAGCCAACCGATCCCGCCGCCGAGCGCGTAGCCGACGACGCCGACGTCGGCCGCGGAGCCGTGGAGCGCGGTGAGGCCGTGCGCGACGGACGCCTCGACGACGTCCTTCCAGATCGTCCCCGCCGCGACACGGGCGACGCGCGCGACGGGATCGATCTCGACCCCGGTCATCCGGGACGTGTTGACGAGCAGCGCGCCGGTGAGCGGCGCGCCCGCGCCGTGCCCGGTTCCCTGCACCGCGACGTTCAGGCCGACGAGGCGGGCGTGCTCGACGACGGCGACGACGTCGTCGACCGACTCGGGCAGCGCCACGGCTGCGGGTCGCTGGTCGACGGCGAGGTTCCACGCCCGTCGGGCGTCGTCCCAGCCCGGGTCCCCCGGAAAGAGCAGGATGTCCGGGGAGGACGCGGTACGGGTTGGGTTGCCGGTGTCGAGAAGCTGCGCCATGCGTCGATCTCCTGTGCGTTCGGGGTCGTGCCCCGAGCGTCGCTGCCGAATCCCTGGCAACCGGTGCGGTTGACCGCACTGGGCGCGGGCGCAGACCGGCGTGTTGCCGCGACCGTCAGCGCGGCGCGACGAGCGCCTCGGCCGCCTGGGCGGCGAGCGTTGCGGCGTCGCGGCGCGCGACCTCGGGCGAGCCGGCGAGATCGACGAGAGTCCGGCAGGGAACCTCGTCCGGCAGGGTTCCCGGATCGGCGTCGCCTGCCACGACCGCCACCGCTGCTCCGACCCCGCGCGCGGTGGCGATCACGTGTCCGACCACCTTCCCGGCGAGGGACGTCGCGTCGACGTGCCCCTCGCCGGTGAGGGCGACGGAGCACGACGCGAGCGCGGGCCGGAGGCCGACCGCCTCGGCGACGAGGGCCGCCCCCGGCACGAGCCTCGCGCCGACCGCGGCGAGCCCTCCCGCAAGGCCGCCCGCCGCTCCCGAGCCCGGCAGGCCGAGGACGTCGACGCCGTGGTCGGCACGGAAGCGCTCGGCGAGGCGCTCGAGCCGCTGCTCCAGCTCGGCGACGTCTCGGGCGCTCGCACCCTTCTGCGGTCCGAAGACGCGCGCGGCGTCGGCGAACGTCGTCGCCACGTCGCAGGCGACGACGACGTCGGCGCCGCCCAGGTCGTGCCCCAGCGCCTCGAGCGCCCCGACCCCCCCGTCCACGGTCGCCGACCCGCCGACCGCGACGATCACGCGCCCGAACCCCGCTTCGAGCGCGGCGGCGATCAGCTGGCCCGTTCCGGAGGTCGTCGCGCGCAGCGGGTCGTTCGCCCCCTCGACGAGCGCGAGGCCGCTCGCGCGCGCCATCTCGACCACCGCCGTGTCTCCGCGAACCCCCCACTCGGCATCCACGGGGTCACCGAGCGGCCCCGTGACACGCGCCGTGCGTCGGCTCGCGCCGTCGGGGCAGAGGACGTCGAGCGTGCCTTCTCCGCCATCCGCAAGCGGCAGGCGAGTCGCGGCACGCCCCGTCCGCTCGACCCCTGCTGCGAGCGCCTCGGCGGCTTCTCGCGCCGTGAGCGTGCCGCGGAACTTGTCGGGGCAGCAGAGGACCGGGCGATCGACCGTCACGGGGCCCGCATCAGCTCCGCCGCGCGCTCGGCGACCATCACGGTCGGCCAATTGGTGTGCCCTCGCGGCAGGGCCGGGATCACGGAGGCGTCGACGACCCTCAGGCTCTCGACGCCGCGGACGCGGAGGTCCGGCGTCACGACCGCATCCTCGTCCTCCCCCATGCGACACGTGCCGACCGGGTGGTACAGCGTCTGCGAGCGGGCGCGGAGGTGGGCGTGGAGCGCCTCGTCGTCGGTCGCGTCGGCACCCGGGAGGAGCTCACCCACCACGTGCCGGGCGACCGGTGCAGTCGCGAGGATCCTGCGCGCGAGACGGACGCCCTCGAGCAGGATGCGGGCGTCGTACCCCTCCGGGTCGGTCAGGTAGCGCGGATCGATCTCGGGCGGCGCCAGCGGATCGGACGACGACAGCCTGACCTCCCCGACGCTGCGCGGCTGCAAGACGACGGTGGCGAGCGTGACGCCGTCCTGCGACGGCGGCACGGTGCCCTCCTCCTCGAACAGCACCGGTGCGAAGATCAGCTCGAGGTCGGGCGCGCGCACGGAGCGCTCGGTTCGCACGAACGCCGCCGCCTCCGCCACGTTCGAGGTGAGCGGCCCGCGGCCCAGCGCCAGCCAGGCGGCGAGATGACGCGCCCGTTCGGCCGTGAAGAGCGTCTCGGCGTCGACCGACGCGAGCACGCCGTTCGCAAGATGGTCCTTGAGGTTGCGGCCCACGCCCGGCGCCGCGACTTCGACGTCGATGCCGTGCCGCTCGAGCTCGTCCTGTGGGCCGATGCCCGAGAGGAGGAGCAGCTTCGGCGAGTCGATCGCCCCGGCGGCGAGCACGACCTCGCGTCTCGCGTGGGCCTCCTCCTCGTCCCGCGCTTCGCCGAGCGCGTACGCGACACCGCGCGCGCGTCCTCGCTCGACGAGCAGCCGCGTGGCGCGTGCTCCGGTCACGACGGTCAGGTTCGGCCGGCGCATGGCGGTCCGGAGGTAGCCGTCGACCACGCTGTGACGGCGTCCCCGCCGGATCGAGACCGGCGTCAGGCCCGCGCCGTCGTTCTCGGCGGCGTTCAGGTCACGGGCGCGAGGGATGCCGGCGGCGGCTGCCGACTCCAGGAAGTCGAGTGTCAGCGCGCTCGGGCGCCGCTGGGTGGCGCGCGGGAAGCACGTGTCGCTGCGGGAGTACGCGGAGGCAACCTCGTCCCACGCCCACGCGGGCGGCCAGGCGTCGTGGTCGACCCGGTGCCCGCGGATCGCCATCATCGCGTTGGTCGACGACGAGCCGCCGAGCACCCTCCCCCGAGGGAACACGAGCCGGCGGTCGTCGAGTGCCACCTGAGGACTCGTGCGATACCCCCAGTCGAGGGGCGACCCGAACAGCTTCGAGAAGGCGGCCGGGATGCGGACGTAGAGCTTGCGATCCGGCGGCCCGGCCTCGAGCAGGAGAACGCTCAGGGACGGGTCCTCGCTGAGCCTCGCCGCGAGCACGCAGCCCGCCGACCCGGCCCCGACGATCACGACGTCGTGCACGCCTGCTACTCCCCTTCGAGCTCGACCCAGTGCGGCCATTCCGCGCGCATCTGCGCGCGGTGCCGGGCGGCGTCGACGGGCTCCGCACGGTGCGTGTCGAGGTGGCCGATGATCGCATCGGCACCGTGGATCACCGTCTCTCCGTCGACGAGCGTGGGAATGGCGCGACCCCCCGTCGCGGCCTCCATCCCGTCGCGGTCGTCGCGGTCGAGCGGGACGGTGCGAGCGATCCAGTCGATCCCGAGCTCGGTGAGCCGCAGCCTGACCCTGTGCGAATGGGGGCACCACTCGGCCTGCCAGAGCTCGAGCACACTCGCATCGTCGCAGAGAACGCGAGCCGGAATCAGGCTTTCGTCGCAGGGCGCGGCCGACGCGTGCGATACGGCGCCGGGGCCCCCCGGCTCGAAGAATGTCGGGGCGACCGACGACGAAGCAGCACCGCTCAGCGCGTTCGAGACCAAAGGCCTCGTCGCGATTCGAGCTCGAAGTCGGCGCGATCTCGACACGGACACGTCACACGTTCGCCGGTACGTTGTCGTACATGGCGACGGTGACCACACCCTGGGGCCGGGCGACGACGCTCGAGGAGGTGTCGGTCGCTCAGCGGGCCGGCGACAGGCGGTTCACGACCCGCGTCGAGCTGCTGCAGTCGGCGGACGGCGACCGGCTGGTGCGCTTCTCGTACGCGACGAGTGGGACGGCACGGCGCGGCCCCGTGACGCTCCGCGAACGCGACCTCGCGAAGCTCCGGGCGGCGCTCGAGCGGTCGCCCGACCTGCGACGTGCGCTCGGGGAGGCCGGGATGAGCGACTGAGCAGGAAGCGATGGGCGGGAAGCCCGCGACGCGCGGTCAGGCGCGCGCGAGGGCGGCGGCTCGGGCACGGTCACGGGCGGCCGCGATCAACCCCTCGAGCAACGGGACGCCGCCTGTGGGGCCGAGGAGCGGATCGACCGCGTGCTCGGGATGCGGCATCAGGCCGAGGACGTTGCCCTCGCGGCTCGCGACGCCCGCGACGCGGTCGCGCGCGCCGTTGATGTCGTCGCGGTAGCGCAGCACGACCTGGCCGTGGGCGACCACGTCCGCGTAGAGGTCGTCGTCGACGACCCAGTTGCCCTCGCCGTGCTTGACCGGGATGACGAGCCGGTCGCCGGGCTTGCACGAGGCGGTGAACGGCGTCGTAGTGGATTCCACGACGACGGTCACGTCTGCGCACAGGAACTCGAGCTGGCGGTTCGGGCGGAGCGCGCCCGGAAGCAGCCCCGCCTCGCAGAGGATCTGGAAGCCGTTGCAGATCCCGAGCACGGGCCCGCCGTCGGCGGCGACGGCACGAATCGCGTCCATCACCGGCGCCACGCGGGCGAGGGCGCCGCACCGGAGGTAGTCGCCGTACGAGAAGCCACCGGGGAGGACGACACCTGTGACTCGCTCCGGCAGCTCGGTGGCCGTATGCCAGACGGCAACCGGCTCGGCGCCAAGCCGGTCGAGCGCGAGGCGCGCGTCGCCGTCGTCGTTCGATCCGGGAAAGGTGACGACGGCGATCCGGGGCCGCTCGGTCATGCGCCGTCCTCGACGATCTCGAAGCTCTCGATCAACGGGTTCGCGAGCAACTCGGTGCACATGCGCTCGACCTCGGTCCGCGCCGCGTCGAGGTCGGCGGCCTCGATCTCGAGGTCGACGAGCCGCCCGACTCGCGCGCTGGTGACGGCGAAGCCGAGGGTCGCCAGCGATCCGCGGACGGCTTCTCCCTGGGGATCGAGGATCCCTGCCTTCGGCCTGATCAGCACCGTCAGTCGCACAGCACGACCGCCGGATCCGCGAGGTAGCGCGCGAACGGGATCTCGGTGAGCCGCTCGAACGCGTCGACGTAGCGCGCGCGGGTTCCCGCGACGACGTCCGGCGGCAACTCGGGTCCCGGCGCGGTCCTGTCCCACCCGGTCGCGAGGCACCAGTCGCGAACGTACTGCTTGTCGAACGAGGGCTGCGGCGCGCCGGGTGCGTACCCGTCGGCAGGCCAGAAGCGCGACGAATCCGGCGTCAGCGCCTCGTCCGCGAGCGTCAGGACACCGTCGCCGTCGACACCGAACTCGAATTTCGTGTCGGCCACGAGGACGCCTCGTGCTTCCGCATGGGCGGCCCCGAAGCGGTACAGGGCGATCGCCGCGTCGCGCGCCAGCGCGTAGCGCTTCCTGCCACACAGCGCTGCTGCCTCGTCCTCGGTGATGTTCAGGTCGTGGCCCTCGGTCGCCTTCGTCGCCGGCGTCACGATCGGCTCCGGGAGCCGCGCGGACTCCCGAAGCCCACCCGGCAGGTGGTGACCCGAGATCGCCCCCGTCTGGCGATAGTCGGTCCAGCCCGAGCCTGCGAGGTAGCCGCGCACGACGATCTCGACGGGCAGCATCTCGAGCCGCCGGCACTCCACCGAGCGACCGTCGGCGCGCAGGTGGAGCAGGTGGTTGTCGACGATGTGCCGCGTCCGGTCGAACCAGAAGGCCGAGAGGCCCGTCAAGACTCGTCCCTTGTCGGGTATCTCAGACGGCAGGACGACGTCGAAGGTCGAGATGCGGTCGCTGGCGACGAGGAGCAGCGTGTCGTGATCGAGCGTGTAGATCTCCCGGACCTTGCCACTCGCGACGTGCAGCGCCTCAGGCACGGACGGCGGCCTCCCGCGAGTCGACGAGCGCACGAAGGCGATCGAAGACCGTGTCGACGTGCGCGGTGTAGGCATCGAGCGCGAAGATGCGGTCGAGGTCGACGCGCGGGGCGATCTCGGGGTCGGTACGAGCGAGATCGCGGAGGTCGAGCTCCTCGTCCCAGGCGCGGGCTGCGTGGCGCTGGACGACGCGGTAGGCCGCGTCGCGCGAGAGCCCGCTCTCGACCAGCGCCGACAGGAGTTGCTGGCTGAAGAAGACGCCGTTGGCGGCGTCCACGTTCGCCCTCATCCTGTGGGGGCGGACGACGAGGCCTTCCACGAGCCACGCGAACCGGTCGAGCATGTAGTCGATCGCGAGGAACGAGTCCGGCAGCACGACGCGCTCCGCAGACGAGTGGGAGATATCGCGCTCGTGCCACAGGGCGACGTTCTCGAAGCCGACCACCGCGTGCGCCCGGACGACGCGGGCGAGCCCGCAAATGCGCTCGGCGACGATCGGATTCCGCTTGTGGGGCATCGCCGAGGACCCCTTCTGGCCGCGGCCGAACGGCTCCTCGACCTCGCGAACCTCGGTGCGGGCGAGGTGCCTGACCTCGGTCGCGAACCGCTCGAGCGACGAGGCGAGGAGCGCGAGCGCGCCGAGCAACTCGGCGTGGCGGTCGCGCTGGAGGATCTGGGTCGAGCTCGGCGCAGGCTCGAGCCCGAGCTGCTCGCACGCGATGCGTTCCACCTCGGGGTCGATCGCCGCGTATTGCCCCACCGCGCCGGAGAGCTTCCCGACGCGCAGTCCTTCCAGCGCTCGCTCGATTCGCGCCCGCTCCCGCTCCAGCGTGAACGCCCAGCCGGCGAGCTTCAGCCCGAACGTCGTCGGCTCGGCATAGACGCCGTGCGTCCGACCCATGCAGAGCGTGTCGCGATGCTCCTCCGCCCGCGCGACGACGGCCCGAAACGCCTGCCCGAGCCCCTCGAGCACGAGTGCGCCGGCGTCTTGAGCCGCGAGGGACAACGCCGTGTCGAGGACATCGGACGAGGTGAGCCCGAAGTGGAACCAGCGGCCGTCGTCGCCGAGGTGTTCGGCGACCGCGTCCACGAACGCGGCTACGTCGTGGTTCGTCGTGCGCTCGATCTCGGCGACCCGCGCCGGATCGGGTGCTACGGCCGTTGCGCGGATGCGCGCGACCGCCTCGCTCGGCACGGCGCCGACCTGGGCCCAGCCGTCGAGCGCCGCGAGCTCGACGGCGAGCCACCGCTCGAGCGTCGCCTCTCCCGACCAGATCCGCGTCATGGCGGGACGGGAGTAGCGCGCGATCACCCCGTCATCGTAGACGGCGGTGCGGGCGACCCTTTGGACGGACGGCGCCGTGGGCGACACGAATCCGGCACGATCTTGGCACGAAGTCGCATCCCACTGTTGCCTCGGTTGACGATAGAATAGAAAGTGGGTGGTGGGTTGGGGTGCCCCGGCGGAAGCCCCTCGTTGCGACATCGACGGGCGCCGGTGACTACGCGTCCTCCACTCCGAGAGCGATGTCGCCCCTCCTGCGGCAGCCGTCGATCCGAATCAGATCCGACGCTGCATAGGCGCGTTCGCGAGCGGCCGAGACCGTGGCGCCGGTTGCCGTCACGCCCACGAGCCGCCCGCCGTTCGTGACGAGCTGCCCGTCCCGCAGCGCCGTGCCGGCGTGGAAGACGAGCGCTCCGGATGCCTCGGCCTGCTCGATGCCCTCGATCGGCGTCCCCCGGTCGCCGGACGCCGGGTAGTCGCCCGCGCTGACGATCACGGTGACCGCCGCGCCCTCCCGACGGCCGAGCGACGTCCCGGCGAGCGATCCTGTCGCAGCAGCGGCAAGCGGCTCGAGCAGGTCACCGTCGACGAGCGGGAGCACCGACTGCGTCTCCGGGTCGCCGAACCGGCAGTTGTACTCGAGGACACGCGGCCCGTCCGTCGTCAGCATCAGTCCTGCGAAGAGCGTTCCGACGAACGGCGAGCCGCGGCCTGCAAGCTCGTCGAGGACGGGACGGATGCACGTCTCGACGAGCTCCGCCTCGTCGCGGTCCACGGCGACGGGCGCAAACGAGCCCATGCCGCCGGTGTTCGGGCCCTCGTCGCCGTCGAGTGCCCGCTTGTAGTCACGCGCGGGCGCGAGAACGATCGCCTCACGTCCGTCGCAGAGGGTGAGGATGGACACCTCCGGGCCGTCGAGCAGCTCCTCCACGAGCATCGACCGGTCGACCGGTGCCCCACGGAGCGCCTGCTCGAGCTCCGCGTCCGTTCTGCAGACGATGACGCCCTTGCCCGCTGCGAGACCGTCGGCCTTGAGCACGCACGGCGCGCGCGGCTCGTCGAGGAGCCGCGCCGTGGGCACGCCGGCTGTGGCCATCACGTCCTTTGCGAACCGCTTCGAGCCCTCGATCCGGGCCGCGGCTGCGGACGGTCCGAACACCGAGATCCCCACGTGCCGGAGGGTGTCGGCGACGCCGGCGACGAGCGGAGCCTCGGGGCCGACGACGACCAGGTCGGCGCCGAGTGACCGTGCGAGCTCGCGCAGCCCGTCGCCGTCCTCGGACGCGACGGGGTGGCACGTCGCGAGCCCGGCGATGCCCGGGTTCCCGGGCGCCGCGTGAAGCTCGGTGAGCGTCGGGGACGACGCGAGTCGCCAGACGAGGGCGTGCTCACGACCGCCCGACCCGACGACGAGGACGCGCATCCGACGAGTCTAGGAACTCGAGCCGGAACGACGCGTCGTCGGCGGGGTGGGCCGGGCGGATGCACTACGCGGCGCCAGAGAGCCGGGGGTCGAGACAGATCTGCGCGAGCAGGACGAAAGGGGCGCACCGCCCCGCCGTTCCGACCGCATCGAGACGCCGATCCGGGCCGAGCTCGTCAGCGGGACGTCCGCAGGCGACTCAGGTCTGGACCGCCAGCACGGCGTCGCGTGACGCGCCGGTGCCGACGAGGGTGACCGGGACGTCGAGCGAGCCCGCGACGAAAGCGACGTACTCCGACGCAGCCCGCGGCAGCGAGGGGCCGACGAGCTCCTCGCGCCAGCCGGGCAGCGTCTCGAACACCGGCTCGCAGTGGTGGAAGTCCGACTGGTGCGCCGGGAAGTCCTCGGTCTCGGATCCATCGGGCAGGCGGTAGCGAACACAGACCGGGATCTCGTCGAAGTCGGACAGGACGTCGAGCTTGGTGAGCGCGAGCGACGTGATCCCGTTGACCCGAACCGCGAAGCGGAGCGCGACGAGGTCGAGCCAGCCGCACCGGCGCTCGCGGCCGGTGACGGTGCCGAACTCGCCGCCGAGCTCCCGCACGCGCTCCTGCGCCGGCCCGGTGATCTCGCTCGGGAACGGCCCCTCACCGACGCGCGTCACGTAAGCCTTCGCGACCCCGACGACCTCGTCGATGCGTTGCGGCCCGATCCCGAAGCTGACGGCGGCGCCGGCGGCGATCGGGCTCGAGGACGTGACGAACGGGTACGTGCCGTGATCGAGGTCGAGCAGCGTTCCCTGCGCGCCTTCGAACAGGACGTCGCGACCCTCCCGGAGCGCGCGGTCGACGAGCAGTGAGGTGTCTTCGACGTAGGGTGCGAGGCGCACGGCGTGTGCGAGCGTCCGTGCGACGACCTCCTCGGCGTCGAACGGCTCGATGCCGTAGACGCGCTCGAGCCAGACGTTCTTCTCGCCGGCGGCGAGCTCGACCTTCTCGCGCAGGATCTTCGGGTCGAGCAGGTCCTGGACACGGATCCCGATGCGTGTTGCCTTGTCCGCATACGCAGGACCGATCCCACGCCGGGTCGTCCCGATCTGCAGGTTGCCGAGCCGGCGCTCGCGCGCCCCGTCGAGCGCGACGTGCCAGGGCATGATCAGATGTGCGTTGCCCGATACGAAGACCAGACCGTCGGTCCGGTGGCCGCGCGACTCGAGGTCGTCGAGCTCCCCGATCAGCACCGCCGGATCGACGACACAACCGGCGCCGATGGCGCTCGCGACGCCCGCGACGATTCCGGAGGGGATCGCGCGGATCTTGTACGTCTCGCCGTCGACGACGATCGTGTGCCCTGCGTTCGGGCCGCCCTGATAGCGGCACACGAGGTCGGACTCCTGGGCGAGCAGGTCGACGATCTTCCCCTTCCCCTCGTCGCCCCACTGCGCCCCGACGATCACGGTCGCGGGCACGTACGCCATTCTCGCACGCCGCCCGGCCGCCGGCCGTGGTTACGCTCGCACCGTGCTCGTCGGCCGGACGCAGCTCACCCGGGAGCTCGCCGCGCTCGGGTTGCGTCCGGGCGCCGTCGCGCTCGTCCACTGCCGGATGTCGGCGCTCGGCACGGTGGTCGGCGGCGCGGAGACCGTCGTCCGGGCGCTGCTCGACGCCGTCGGGCCGGACGGCACGCTCGTCGCCTACCTCGGGTGGGAGGACGCGCCGCCGGACGACCTCGACGCCCTCGCGTCGGCGGACCGCGGGCTGGTGCTCGCAGAGCAGCCCGTCTACGACCCGGCGACCGGGCGAGCGCGACGCGACCACGGCCGTATCGCGGAGGTGCTCCGCACCTGGCCCGGCGCGGTCCACTCCGGCCATCCGGAGGCGGGCGTCGCCGCCGTCGGTCGCGAGGCCACCGCGGTTGCGCTTCCCCATCCGCTCGACGACGCGTACGGGGCCGGCACGCCGTACGCGCGCGTCGTCGAGCGCGGCGGCCAGGTCGTCCTCCTCGGCGCGCCGCTCGACACGGTCACGCTCGTCCACCACGCCGAGGCGATCGCGAGCGTCGACGGCAAGCGGCGCATTGCGTGGCAGTGCCCCGTCCTCGTCGACGGCCGGCGTCGGTGGAGGACGCTGCACGACATCGACACGCGGGCGGGGGCGTTGCCGTACGAGCGCCTCACCGGCGGCGCCGACTACGTCGAGTACTTCGCCCGCGCCGCCCTCGAACGCGGCGCCGGCCGGAGCGGGCAGCTCGGCGCGGGCACCGGCCACGTACTCGACGCTCGCAGGCTCACGGAAACCACCGTCCGGCTCATCGAGGCGGCGTTCCCGGCTCACGCGGCGGTGGACTGAGCCTCACCCGAGCGCCTTCAGCGCGTTGCCGAGCGACTGGCCGCCGTCGAGCGTCGGCGCGAACAGGTCGCCGTGCTCGCCGACGCGCTGGAGGACGACGGCCATCGTGAACCGCTCGGGGACGACGTCGTCGGTCAGCTCCTCCCAGCGGAGCGGAGTCGACACCGGCGCCGCCGGCTTCGGCCGCACCGAGTAGACGGAGGCGAGCGTCTTGCCGTGGCCGTTCTGACGGTGGTCGAGGAGGACCCCCTCGCGCTTTCGCTTCAGCCACTCGGTGGTCACGACCCCCGGGTTGTCCTGCTCCAGCCGGCGTGCGACCGCCTCGGCGAACGCGTACGTCTCGTCGAACCGGTAGCGGCGGGTGAGGGGGACGAGCACGTGGACGCCGTCGGCACCGCTCGTCTTCACGTACGACCGGAGCCCGAGCGACTCGAGCAGCTCGTGCAGCAGGTGCGCCACGCGGATGCAGAGCGCGAATGCGCCGTCGGGCGGGTCGAGGTCGAAGACGACGTAGTCCGGACGGTCGGGCTTGTCGACACGCGAGTACCACGCGTTCATGTCGATGCAGTTCATCTGCACCATCCACTGGAGCGCCTCCCGCGTGCCGACGAGAGGGAAGTCGACCATCCGCGACTCGCCGGTCCTGCGGACGGTGCGGAACGGTCGGGTCGGGATCCACGGCGGCATCCCCTTCGGCGCCTGCTTCTGGAAGTAGGCGGGCGTGCCCGCGCCCATCGGGATGCGCTTCATCGTGAACGGCCGGTCCCTGAGGTGCGGGAGGATCGCCGGCGCGACCGCTCCGTAGTACGCGAACAGGTCGCCCTTCGTCACGCCGACGTCGGGGAACAGCACCCGGTCGGCGCTCGTCAGCCGAACGTCGCGAGCCACGCTTCACCTCCTCGAGGATTCGACCACGCCGCGCGTGGCGGCGACGAGCTCAGGCTGCCGCCCCCGCGAGGTCGGCAAACTTCGCGTACCGGCGCAGGAAGCTGAGCTTGACCGAGTCGGTCGGGCCGTTCCGGTGCTTCGCGAGGATGAGCTCCGCCAGTCCCTGCTGGTCGGACTCCTCGCCGTTGTAGTACTCGTCGCGGTAGACGAAGAGCACGAGGTCGGCGTCCTGCTCGATCGACCCCGACTCGCGCAGGTCGGAGAGGATCGGTCGCTTGTCGTGGCGCTGCTCGACGGCGCGCGACAGCTGCGAGAGCGCGAGGATCGGCACGTCGAGGTCGCGTGCGAGCACCTTGAGGTTCCGCGAGATCTGCGACACCTCCTGGACGCGGTTCTCCGCGGTGCCCCCCGAGGTCATCAGCTGGAGGTAGTCGACGATGATCAGCCCCAGCTCGGGCTCCCGCGCCTTCAGCCGTCGCGCCTTCGAGCGGAGCTCCATCATCGTGATCGAGCCTGTGTCGTCCACGTAGATCGGCGCCTTCATCAGCTTGTCGCAGGCAGCGGTGAGCCGCGGCCAGTCCTCCTGCGTGAGCTTCCCCGAGCGGACGCGCTCGGACTCGACCTTCGCCTCGCTGCACATGAGGCGTTGCGTCACCTCGGCCTTCGACATCTCGAGCGTGAAGAGCGCAACGGGCGTCCCCGTGCGCACGCCGAGGTTCGCGGCGATGCAGAGCCCGAGCGCCGACTTCCCCATCGACGGGCGCGCGGCGAGGATCACGAGGTTGCCCGGCTGGAACCCCGAGGTGAGCCGGTCGAGCTCGCGGAAGCCGCAGGGCACCCCGGTGACCTCTGCTCCGGCCTCGTAGAGCTTCGTGATCCGCTCGAAGCTCTCCGTGAGGAGCGGCCCGATGTGCGCGAAGTCGCCCCGCACCCGCTCCTGCGAGAGGTCGAAGACGATCTGCTCCGCCTGGTCGACGAGCTCGCTGGTCTCGCCGACCCGCTCGCGGCCGAGCCGCGCGATCTCCTGCCCCGCGCGGATGAGCCCACGCAGGGTCGCGGTCTCCTTGACGATGCGGGCGTAGTGCTCGACGTTCGCGGTCGCGGAGACGAGCGCCGCGAGCTCGGCGACCCGCGCTGTCCCACCGATCTGCTCCAGCTCGCCGCGTTCCTCGAGCTCGTTCGCGAGCGTGATCGCGTCGACGGGCTCGCCCTTCGCCCACAACGCGAGGCACGTCCGGTAGACGGTGCCGTGGGAGCCGCGGTAGAAGTCCGAGGCGTCGAGGATCTCGGTGACCGCGCCGATCGCGGTCTCCGACAGGAGCATCGCGCCGAGCACCGCCTCCTCGGCCTCGAGGTTCTGGGGCGGCACGTCGGCCAGGGGCACTGCGTGCACGGCGCTCACGGGGCGGCATCAAACCTGTCGGAAGGGGCCAAGTCCAGAACGGCCCGCCGGCGACCGGGGAGTGACGCCCGAGCAGGGAGAACGGAACGCATGTTCCCATCATATCCCCAGCGCCGGAGGGTTTCTCCACCGCGCCACGCGCAGGGCGCGCGCGCGGACTGCCGCTCGGAGCGCACGATTCGTCGCGTCTTCCACAGTCGACGGAACGCCGCTGTGGGCTGTGTGGAAACCCCTGTGGACGAGCGGGCCCCGGCGGCCGGGGCCCGTCCGTCAGTCGGTCTCGGCCTCGGCCGGCTCGAGCGTCGGCTCGGGCTCCGCGTCGGCGAGCTCGTCCTCCGCGAGCGCCTCTTCGGTCGCACGCACCGCATCCTCGTGCGCCTCGGCGACCGCCTGCTCCTCGGCCCGCTCGGCGGCCTCGAGCGCCTCGAGCTCCTCTTCGGGGGGCAGCTCGCCGCCCTCGGGGACCACGAGGGTCTTCACCTCGGCGGTGACGCCCTCGAAGACGTGGATCGGGATCGAGTAGCGCCCGATCCGCTTGATCACGTCGAGGTCGATCTTGCGCCGGTCGACCCGGATCTTGCGCGTGCGCCAGAGCTCCTCGGTGATGTCCGTCGGCGTCACGGAGCCGAACAGCGCCCCCGTCGGGCCGGCCTTGACCTCGAAGCGAAGGACGGTCTTCTGGAGCGTCGCCGCGATCTCCGCGGCGTGCTCGGCCGATCGCGCCTCGTGTCGGGCGCGCTCCTCGTCGACCCGCTTCAGCTCGGCGACCCGCCCGGGCGTCGCCACCTCGGCGAGCCGCCGCGGCAGGAGGTAGTTGCGCGCGTAGCCCCGCTTGACGTCGACGACCTCGCCCTTCAGGCCGAGCTTCTCGACGTCGCTCGTCAGGATGACCTCCATCACGACCCCTGGACGTACGGCAGCAGCGCCATCTCGCGCGCCCGCTTCACCGCCACCGCGACCTGCCGCTGGTGGCGGCGGCACGCGCCGGTGATGCGGCGGTTGCGGATCTTGCCCTTCTCCGAGATGTAGCGCCGCAGCTGGTTGACGTTCTTGTAGTCCACCTCCGCGATCTTGTCCTTGCAGAAGTGGCAGCTCTTGCGACGGCCCCCGGTCGCCCCGGGGCCCGGCCGCTTGCGGGGTTGCGTCTTCGCAGCCATTCGGGCCTCCTAGCTCAAAACGGGATGTCGTCGTCGGTCGGGGACGCGGGGAAGTCGCCGGCGGGGGTCGCCGTGGCGTCGGCGGGGATGTAGCTGCCGCCGCTTTCGCTGTCGCCGCGGCTGTCGAGGAACTGGACGCTCTGGGCGATGACCTCCACCTTCGAGCGCTTGCTGCCGTCCTGTGCCTCCCACGACGACCAGTCGAGGCGCCCGTCGACGCCGACGCGACGCCCCTTGGCCAGGTGCTGCCCCAGGAACTCGGCCTGGTTGCCGAAGACCTTGACGTCGAAGAAGTTGGGCTTGTCGACCCACTGGCCGGCGCCGTCCTGCATGCGGCCGTTGACGGCGAGCCCGAGCCGGAGCACCGGCGTCCCCGACGGCAGGTGCTGCAGCTCCGGATCACGGGTGAGACGCCCCACGAGCGTCACGCGGTTGATGTCGCCAGCCATTACTCCTCCTCCAGGGTGTCCGCAGGCGCGGTCTCGGCATCGTCGCCGATCGCGGCACCCGCCGCTATTGGCTCGGACGGACCCCCCTCGGGGCGACGCGTCGCCATGTGACGCATGACGTCGTCGTCGATCTTGAGCACGCGGGACAGCTCGTCCAGCGTCTCGGGGCTCGAGGCGAAGCTCAGGAGGTGGTAGATCCCGTCCTCCTTCTTGTCGATCGGATAGGCGAGCTTGCGCCGGCCCCACACGTCGTGGCGCTCGAACGTCCCGCCGCCCTTCTCGATCAGGTCACGCAGCCGGGCCACGACGTCGGCCTGCTTCTCCTCGGCCAGCTCGGGGTCCAGCAACAGCAGAATCTCGTACTCGGTCACGCGTTCCCGTTCTCCTTCCTTCGGTCTGAATCGGCCCCGCCGGGTGTGTGCGGCGCCCGGGAGCGGCGTCGCGCGGCGTGGCAGGAAGCCGGCGAAGGGTAGCAGCGACCCGGCTCGCCGGGCCCTGTCGGCGGCAGGGTCTACGATGCCCGGGTGCGGAGGCTCTTCGGCTGGACGGCAGGGCTCGTCGGCATCGCCGCGCTCGCGCGGGTGCTCGCCCGCCGGCACGCGCGCACCGCTCCCCCGCCCGCTCCGGCTCCCGATCCCGCCCAGGAGCTGCGGCGCAAGCTCGACGAGTCGCGCGGCCAGCCGGCGGCGGACGACGCGCGCGGCACGTCGGCCCCGGCCACGGAGGCGAGCGAACGCGCGGAGCCGCCGGAGACGCTCGACGAGCGGCGGGCGCGTGTCCACGCGAAGGCGCAGGAGGCGCTCGAGGCGATGGGGGCGTTGCAGGAGCCGCCGACGTGACGGACGGGCCCCCGGCTCCCGACCACCTCGCGGAGACGCTCGCGCGCCTCGAGGACCAGGTGGCCGCCCTCCACGACGAGCTCAGGCGGCTCGGCCCCGGCACGACGCTTCCGCCAACGGGCGCAGACACTCCTGCGCCGGGCAGCTACGCATGGGTCTCGGCGCTGGACGTCCCGGCCCGGCGCCGCCCGCAGGTCCCGCGCCTGCTGCTCGAGGCGCTGTTCCTCGCAGCCGCGGCGGCCGCGGCCGCGATCGCCGACCTCGATGCGATCGCGATCGCCGGCGTGATGATCGGCGCCTGGGTGCTCGTGGCGCTCATCGAGTGGGCTGCGTCCCGGGCAGACGCGCGGCAGGAGCTGCCGGTCTACGCACCCATGCCTGCGGTTCCCGCGGGCGACGATCCCGCCTGGTTCACCCCCCCGGTCGAGCAGACGCTGCTCGACACGTCGGGCGGCGACAACGTCACCGAGGTGACACGCCTGCCGCCGCGGCTGGACGACCCCGAGTCGACGATCGAGCAGCGGCCGGCCGTCTGAGACGCTGCGTCGGCGCTCGGTGAATCGAGCCTAGGCTTCCGCAGCGCGTGCTCTTCCCCACCGCAACGTTCGCGATCTTCTTCCTGATCGTCCTGCCGCTGTCGTGGCTGACGATGCCGTGGCCGCACCGCTGGCGCCCGTTCATCATCGTCGCGAGCTACGTCTTCTACAGCTGGTGGGACTGGCGGTTCGTCTTCCTCCTCGCGGGCTGCACGCTCTGGAACCAGGTGCTCGCGGTGCGCATCTGGCGCTCGCAGGTGCCGTCGCAGCGGAAGGCGCTCCTCGTCCTCGCGCTCGCCGGGAACATCGGCCTCCTCGGCTACTTCAAGTACTACGACTTCTTCGTCTCCTCGGGCGACAACATGGCGGAGATCGTCGGCCTCGACCTGCCGCTCTCTCTCAA
>DATBIQ010000186.1:0-13767 GCA_036556865.1 Gaiella sp. | reverse complement strand
CACGCTATCGAGAAGACGGCGACGGCTGTGTACCGACTTCGTGCCGACTTCGTGACGCGCGGGTGCCGGCTGCGGCGACGCGCTGCAGGCCGCTGCCTACGACGCCTCCGTGCCCGTCTCGCCGTCCCAGTAGTCCGCTTGGTCGCCGAGGAAAAACCACCGCCGCTCGGCGCTGCCCGAGCCCCAGCGGACCATCACCTTCCCGCTGTCGACCTGGACGGCCGCCCGCGGCAGCGCGAAGTTCGAGACGAGGAGCACCCGCACCGGCGCTGCGGAGTGGTTCGTGACCTTGTGCGCGCCGGCCGGGCCGCTCGGGAAGAGCACGCAGTCTCCGGCCGAGAGCTCCCGCTCGCCGTCGGGCGTCCGGAGCGTCGGCCGTCCCGCGACGACGACGAGGAGCTCGTCGTTCCCGAGCTCGTAGTGATACGGGAAGGTGCTCTGGCCGGGCGGGAGCTCGATCGGGCCCGCGCCGAGATTCCCGCGACGCGCTTGCGACGCCAGACGTACCCCGGCCGCTCCGGCGGCCAGGTCCGCTCGAGCCAGCCGTCGTCGTCGAGGAGGTTCATCTGCACGCGCGCGAGCCTACCCCGCACGCCGACGTGATCACACGTCCCATTCGCCCGCGAGAAGCCTTGGGAGGGTGTCGTCGAGCAGCCGGAGCGTCATGCCCCAGAGGACGTGGCCCTCGACGTCGATTCCGTCCACGAGCAACGGCTCCTGGAAGCGCAGCGACGAGAACGGCAGCAGCGCGCGGGCGCTCCGGTCCGCGAGCATGCGCGCAGCCGGGGTGAGGATCCCGACGATCTCGGTCTCCTGGAGCCGCCACGCCGTCTCGCCGGGAACCCGCGCCAGGAACGGGTGGACGAGCCAGCCCGTCGCCTGCGTCGCGAGGGGCTCGAGCGACGCGACGACCTCGACCGTCTCCGGTCGTAGGCCGACCTCCTCCTCCGCCTCCCGCAACGCCGTGGCGAGGAGATCGGCGTCACCCGGCTCGGGCCGCCCACCGGGGAGACCGAGCTGCCCGCCGTGCTGGCCTCCGTCGTCGGCACGGACGACGAGCACGACCCGGAGCTCCTGCTCGGCATCGCGGAACACGGGAAGGAGGACGGCGGCGGTGCGCAGGTCGCCGTTCATTCGACCTCGGCGCGGAGCAGGTCCTCGATCGTCTCCCTTCGCCGGATGACGCGCGCCGAGCCGTCCCTCACGAGGACGGCCGCCGGACGCGCCACGCCGTTGTAGTTCGACGCCATCGCGAGCGTATAGGCACCCGTCGCCGGTACCGCCAGCAGGTCGCCGCGGCGCGGCGCGGGCAGCGCGACGTCGTCGATCAGGACGTCTCCGGACTCGCAGTGCATCCCGGCGACGCTCACGATCTCGTCGACGGGCTCGTCGGCCCTCGACGCCGCCAGCGCGGTGTACCGCGCGTCGTAGAGCTGCGGCCGCGGGTTGTCCGACATGCCTCCGTCGACAGCGACCCAGGTCCGCTCGGGGAGCCGCTTCACGCTCCCCACCCGGTAGAGAGTCACACCGGCGCGTCCGACGAGGCAGCGACCCGGCTCGAGCCAGATCTCGGGCTGCGGCAGGCCGGCCTCGACGAACGCCAGCCGCGCGGTCGTCGCGGCGCTCGCCGCGAGCTCGGCTGCCTCGGGCACCTCGTCCGCGGGATGGTGACGGATCCCGAAGCCACCGCCGAGGTCCGCGACCCGCGCGGTCCAGCCGAGCTCGTCGCGGCAGCTCGCGACGAACGCGGCGAGACGAACGATCGTCTCTGCCTGAGCGTCGAAGTCGGCGAGTTGCGAGCCGACGTGCACGTGCACTCCGATCACGTCCAGCCCGAGGTCGAGCGCCTGCGCGACCGCGGACCGGGCC
Source organism: Gaiella sp. (assembly GCA_036556865.1). Classification (GTDB taxonomy): domain Bacteria; phylum Actinomycetota; class Thermoleophilia; order Gaiellales; family Gaiellaceae; genus Gaiella. The sequence continues at coordinate 11,898 of DATBIQ010000186.1, read as the reverse complement.
TGGAGTGGGGGAAGGCCGAACTTCGAGCCGTGGTGGCCGGTGCGGATCGCCTCGTGCGTGTCTGCGTCGACACCCAGCGTGACGCGGACGAGCGCCCGCCGGACTCCCGACGCCGCGGCGAGCACCGGCTCGTCCGGCGCGTCGAGGACGACTGCGGCGTCGAGCGACGCCGCGGCGACGAGGAGCGCGTCGTCCTTGTTGTTGCCGTGGACGACGAGATCGGCACCGTCGAGGCCGGCCCTCTGCGCGAACGCGAGCTCGCCAGCCGAGGCGACGTCGGCGCCGATCCCTTCCTCCGCCAGCAGCCGCAGGAGCGCGACGTTGGGAAGCGCCTTCGTCCCGAAGAAGACGCGGCCGTCCCGGACGGCGTCCCGCAGACGCCGCGCGCTCGCGCGCAGCGTCTCCTCGCAGAGCACGACGAGCGGCGTTTCGTGCTCGTCGGCCAGCGTCGCCGCCGGCACGCCACCGAGCGTCAGCTGCGCGCCTTCCAGTACGGCGGAATCCGGGAACAGCGCTAGCACCCGTCGATCCTGCCTGTTAGAGTGGAGCACGTGCAGCAGCTTCTCACGTAGTCCAGGGAGCGAACGCGGCGACGCCGCGCGACTCCCCCTGAGCCTCTCGCCCGAGAGGCTTTTTCGTTCCAAGGGAGCACGTCGAGGGAAGACCGAGGAGATGGAGCAGACCGACACCGAGAAGTACGAGCCGGCAGCCGTCGAGGCCAAGTGGCAGGCCGTGTGGGCGGCCGAGGGCGCCTTCACGGTGGCGAATCCGACACCCGCTGCCGCGGCCGCTGACGAGGGGCGCTCGACGTACGTCCTCGAGATGCTCCCGTACCCCTCGGGCGAGCTTCACATGGGCCACGTCTTCAACTACACGCTGGGCGACGTGTTCACGCACGTCCGGCGCCGTCAGGGCTTCGACGTCCTGCGGCCGATGGGCTACGACGCGTTCGGGCTGAACGCCGAGAACGCCGCCATCAACGAGGGCGGCCACCCCCGCGAGATCACGGCCCGGAACATCGAAGCCATCCGCCGCCAGATGCAGCGGATGGGGTGGGCAATCGACTGGTCGCGCGAGCTCTCGACCGCCGAGCCCGAGTACTACCGGTGGACGCAGTGGCTCTTCCTGCGGTTCTTCGAGCGCGATCTCGCGTATCGCCGCGAGGCCCCGGTCAAGTGGTGCCCCAAGGACCAGACCGTGCTCGCCAACGAGCAGGTCATCGACGGCCGCTGCGAGCGCTGCGGCACGGAGGTCGAGGCGCGGAGCCTGACGCAGTGGTTCTTCAAGATCACCGACTACGCGGACCAGCTGCTCGACGAGATGGAGACGCTCGAGTCGTGGCCCGACCGCGTGCTCACGATGCAGCGAAACTGGATCGGCCGCTCCGAGGGCGCGCGGGTGACCTTCACGGTCGAGGGAAGCGGTGAGCAGCTCCCGGTCTTCACGACCCGGCCGGACACGCTCTTCGGCGCCACGTTCTTCGTCCTGGCGCCCGAGCATCCGCTGATCGGGGCGCTGACGGCAGGATCGGAGCACGAGGCCGAGGTCGCGGACTACGTGCGTCACACCGCCGCGCGGTCGGCCGTCGAGCGCGAGACGAAGGAGAAGGACGGCGTCTTCACGGGTCGCCATGCGGTCAATCCCGTCAACGGAGAGGCGATCCCGATCTGGGTCGCGGACTACGTCCTGATGGAGTACGGCACGGGCGCGATCATGGCCGTACCCGCGCACGACGAGCGCGACCACGCGTTCGCCGAGCGGTACGGCATCGAGATCCGTCAGGTAGTCGCGCCCGCCGGCGGCGAGGGTGTGGACAGTGGGGCATACGTTGCCCACACCGACAACGAGGTGCTCGTCAACTCCGGCGAGTTCAGCGGTCTCTCGGCACCTGATGGGAAGCGCGCGATCGTCGACTGGCTCGCGGAGCGCGGCCTCGGGGAGGCGACGATCGGCTACCGCCTCCGCGACTGGCTCCTCTCGCGGCAGCGCTACTGGGGGTGCCCCATCCCGGTCGTCCACTGCGACGACTGCGGGATCGTCGCAGTCCCAGAGGACCAGCTCCCGGTGCTGCTCCCCGAGATCGACGACTACCTGCCGAAGGGACGCTCTCCGCTCGCGGCGGCGGAGGACTGGGTCGCGACGACCTGTCCGGCGTGCGACGGCCCCGCGCGACGCGAGACCGACACGATGGACACGTTCGTCGACTCGTCCTGGTACTTCCTCCGCTACGCCGACGCCCGCAACGACGAGGCGGCGTGGAACCAGCAGATCGTCGACTACTGGCTCCCCGTGAAGCAGTACATCGGCGGCATCGAGCACGCGGTGCTGCACCTGCTGTACGCGCGCTTCTTCACGAAGGCCCTGAACGACATGGAGCTGCTCGGCTTCCGCGAGCCGTTCTCCCGGCTCTTCACGCAGGGGATGATCTATCGCAACGGCGCGAAGATGTCGAAGTCGAAGGGGAACGTCGTCTCGCCGGACGAGGCGGTGGCGAAGTACGGTGCCGACGCGCTGCGGCTCTACATCCTCTACATGGGGCCGGCCGAGCAGGACAAGGAGTGGAGCGACGCGGGCATCGAGGGCACCGCCCGGCTGCTCGACCGGGTCTGGCGCCTGGCGCTCGAGGTGGCTGCCCGCGGGCCAGTCGACGCGCCCTCCGACGGCGAGCTCGTTCGCGCATCGCACCGGACGATCGCGCGGGTCTCCGACGACGTCCTCCGGCGCTTCCAGTTCCACACGCCGATCGCGGCGCTGTTCGAGCTCGTCAACGAGATCTACCGCGTGAAGGACGACCCGGAGCGCGCGGGCGAGGTGCGGTTCGCGACCGAGACGGTCCTGTCGCTCGTCCAGCCGTACGCCCCGCATGTCGCCGAGGAGCTCTGGAGCCGCCTCGGGCACGAGCGCCTCTGGGAGGCCGTCTGGCCGGAGGCCGATCCGGCGCTCGTCGCGACAGACACGGTCGAGGTCGTCGTGCAGGTGAACGGCAAGCTCCGCGACCGACTCCGCGTGGCCGCCGGCACTCCGGAGGAGACGCTCGTCGAGCTCGCGCTCGCGTCGGAGCGCGTGCGCGCGCACCTCGACGACGGCGAGCCCCGTCGGACGGTCGTCGTGCCGGACCGGCTCGTGAACCTCGTGGGCTAGCAGCTAGCACGGCGTCCCGGCGCCGCGCGTCGTCGCTCGTCGTCACACTCACGGCACGAAGCCGTCACACACCTGTGACGGGTTGCCGGCGACGCTCTCCGGGTGATCACCCTCACCCGGACACAGCTCGCGATGCTCGCGGTGCCCCTCCTGGCGCTCCTCGCCGTCGCGGGGTCACGCCTCTCGGGCATCGGCGCGAGCAACGGGCCGGCAACGGCTGCGCCGTTGGCGCGGCTCGACGGCGACGTGTCGGCGGCCGCTGCCGCCCCGCCGCTCTTCGTCCACGTGGTCGGTGCGGTTCACCGCCCGGGGCTGTTCCGCCTGAAGGACGGCTCGCGCGTCGCCGACGCGGTCGCGCGTGCGGGTGGGCCTACACGGCGCGCCGACCTCTCGCTCGTCAACCTGGCGGCGCCGCTCGCCGACGGGCAGCAGGTGATCGTCCCGCGCCGGGGCCCGACCGGTCTCGCAGCCGGCGGAGCCGGGACAGGCGTGGGCGGCGCCTCCGGCGCGAAGGTCAGCCTCGCGATGGCGACGGTCGACCAGCTCGACGCGTTGCCTGGCATCGGGCCGGTCACCGCCCAGAAGATCGTCGACTGGCGAGCCTCGCACGGTCCCTTCCAGTCCGTCGACGACCTCGACGACGTGCCCGGCATCGGACCCGCTCGCATCGAGCAGCTGCGCGACCTGGTGACTCCGTGAGCCGTGTGAGGCGCATGGTCGAGACGGGGTGGCCGGCGCTCCTCGTGACGTCGGTCTGCGTCGGGGTCGCACTCTCGGTGTGGCTGCGCCCGCCGCCGGCGCTCTCCGGCGTGGCGGCGGTCGCTGCGTTCTCCGGTGCGCTCGCGTCGCGCGACCTGCGACGACTCGCGCTCACGGGGGCCGCCCTCGCGTGCGTCGGCCTCGCGTGGGGAACTGTCCGAGGCGACGCCCTCGACCGCAGCTACCTCGTCGAGCGACTCGGCCGAGAGTCACCTGCTCGCGTCGTCGTCACAGGGCCCGCCCGTAGGTCGCCGTTCTCGATTCGAGTGCCCGCGGAGGCGCTGGCATACGGCACCACCCGCATACGCGAGCGGGTGCTCCTCGAGCTGCCCGCGGAGCGCGCGCCGCCCCAGGGTGCCGTCCTCGAGCTCCGCGTGCGACCGGTCGCCCCGCGCGGGCCCGAGACCGGCTTCGACGAGCGCGGCTGGCTCGCGCGCCGCGGCGTCCACGTCGTGCTGCGGGGCGAGGACTGGCGGATCGTCGGCCGGCGGGGCGGGATCGGAGGCGTCGGCGACCGGTTGCGCGGGCACGTCGAGGCGACGCTCGCCCGCGGAACGAGCGGCGAGCGGCGGCAGCTCCTCGCCGGGATCGTGCTCGGCGAGGACTCGGGCATCGACCGTGGGCTCCGGGATGCGTTCCAGGCGAGCGGTCTCATGCACCTCCTTGCCGTGTCGGGTCAGAACGTCGCGATCGTCGCGTTCGGCGTCGTCCTCGCCGCGCGGATCGTCGGCCTGGGGCGGCTCGTCGGCGAAGCACTGGCGATCGTCGTCGTCCTCTCGTATGCGCTCGCGGTCGGCTGGCAGCCGTCGGTCGTGCGCGCGGCGGTCGCGGGCGTGCTGGCGTCGCTCGCGTGGCTCGTCGCGCGCCCACGCGACCGCTGGCACGCGCTCGCGGTCGGCGCGCTCGTGCTGCTCGTGTGGATGCCCCAGTCGGCGCTCGAGCCCGGCTTCCAGCTCTCGTTCGCCGCCGTCGCGACGATCTTCCTCGTCGTCCCGCGCCTCCGGGACGTCCCGGACGCGTACCCCGTGCCGCGCGGGCTCTGGGACGTGCTCGTCGTAGCGGTGGCCTGCGGTCTGGTGACGGCGCCCATCGTGTGGCTCCACTTCGGGCGGGTGGCCGTGTGGACCGTTCCGGCCAACGTCGCCGCGGAGCCGGCGATGCCGCCCCTCATCTCGCTCTCGCTCGCCGCGGCGGCGATCGAGCCCGTCCTGCCGGGCGCGGCGACGGCATTTGCGTGGCTCGCGGGTTGGTGCGCCTGGTGGATCGCCTTCGTCGCACGCGTCGTCGCGGGCTGGCCGTCGGCGCAGGTCTCTTCGCCGCTCGCCATCGCCGTCGCGTTCGGGGTCGTCGGCGCGATCCTGCTCGTACGGCGGCTGCCGCGCTACCGGCGACCGACGGCGATCGCGGCGATCGCATCCGTTGCGCTCACGGTCGCCGTCGCAGCGTGGGCGACCCGCCCGCAGCCGCGGTGGCAGCCGCCGGAAGGGTTGCGCGTGACGTTCCTCGACGTCGGCCAGGGAGACTCTGCGCTGCTCGAGGTGCCCGGTGGGGCGGTGCTCGTGGACGAAGGGCCGCCCGAAGCGGACGTCGCGGGCCAGCTGCGCCGGCTCGGCGTCCGGTCGCTGACGGCGATCGTGCTGACGCATCCGCAGCGTGACCACATCGGCGGAGCGGCAGCCGTGATCGACGACCTCGCGGTCGGCACGGTCGCAGATCCGGGGATCCAGGCACCGTCTCCCGACCACGACGCCGTCGTCGCCGCCGCCCACCGCCGGGGCGTCCCGATCGTCGTCGTCCACGCCGGGGAGGTGTTCCGGGTCGGGAGGCTCCGCCTGCGGATCCTCTGGCCGGACAACCCTGGCCTCCCGGGCGAGGATCCCAACCAGCACGCCGTCGTCGCGCTCGCAAGCTTCGGGACGACGGACGTTCTGCTCACGGCAGACGCCGAGAGCGACGTCACCTCGCGGCTCCCGCTCCGCGCCGTCGAGGTCGTGAAGGTCGCGCATCACGGGTCGGCGGACCCGGGGCTACCGGATCTGCTGCGTGTCCTGCGCCCCGCCATCGCCGTCATCTCCGTCGGCGCGCACAACGACTACGACCATCCGCGTCCCGAGACGCTCGCAGCGCTCGCCGCCCGCCGCGGGCTCCGCACGTTCAGGACGGACGAGAACGGCCGCGTCGTCATCGAGTCCGACGGGCGCACGCTCACCGTGCGCTCCGAGCGGTAGCGGCCCGCGGGTCTAGGCTTCGCGGCGTGGCGACGCAGGAGCTCGACCCGGCCTACCTCATCACCGGCAACGACCTGCCGAAGGTCGAGACGGCGCTCGAGAGGCTGCGGCGCCGCTTCGACCAAGGCTCGATCGAGCGGCTCGTCGCGGGGAAGGGCGGCGTGTCGGGCGCCGATGCCGTCGCCGCGTGCAACGCGGGCACGCTGCTCGGGGGAGAGCGGCTCGTCCTGGTGACGCACGTCGACGGCCAGCGGGGCGAGTTCGACCGCCTCGCCGGCGGATGGAAGGCGGACGACGTCGAGGCGATCGTCGAGTACCTGCACGACCCGGCCCCGGGCACGGTTCTCTGCCTCGTCGCGGAAGAGGTGAAGAAGGACTCGCCGCTCGCGAAGGCGGTGGCCAAGGTCGGCAGCGTGCTCGTCTGGGAGATCGGGAAGAGGGAGGCGGTCGGCTGGGTGGCGGAAAGCTTTCGTGCGCGCGGGGTGAAGGCCGGAGCTGAGACGTGCAAGGCGCTGCTCGACATCGTGGGAGACGACAAGCTCGTGCTCGCGCGGGAGATCGACAAGCTGGCGACGTGGGCGGCGGGGGAGCCGATCGGCATCGACGAGGTGCAGCGTCTCGCGACTCCCTTTGCTGACGCGCAGCCCTGGGATCTCACCGACGCGCTCGGCAAGCGCGACGCCCGCACCGCGCTCGCAATCGTCGAGGCGACCTACGCACGCAGCCCGCGCCAACGATCCGCCGAGGCCGCGGCCTTCAGCTTCCGGCTGGGACAACACCTGTCACGGCTGTCGCGCATGAAGACGTTGCTCGACGCCGGCGTGCCGGCCGAGGAGGCGGGCAAGGCCCTCGGGTTGAGGCCGTATCCGGCCAAGCAGCTCGCAAAGCAGGCCGAGGCCCTCTCGACGGAGGAGTTGCGTGACGGCGTCGTTCGCTTCGCCCGCCTCGACCACGCCCTCAAGGGCGGGAGCAGGCTCGCGCCGGACCTCGAGCTCCAGCTGGCGGTCGCCGACGTCGCGCGCGAGCGGCCGTGACGCCCAGCGCCGCTACGAGGAGACGGCGGCGCCGCTGACGACGCGCGCAGCCTGAGCCTTCTTGCGCGCGGCGGTGTTCTTGTGGAGCGCCCCGCGTGCGGCGGCCCTGTCGATCGTCCGCACGAGCTCGCGATGCTCAGCGGCGACTGCGGCGTCGTCGCCGTCCGCGACTGCATTCTCGAGCCGCTTCGCGAGCGTCTTGATCGTGGAGCGGTAGCGGAGGTTCTCGAGCCGCTCGCGGGCCGCGATGCCGACGCGCTTCTTCTGCTGCTTGATGTTCGCCATACGTGAGAGCGCCCCGACCGATCCGGCCGTGGGCCGCCGGATGGTAGCAGAGGGGCTTCCGAAGGATCCACGAAACTCCGGTGCACATGTCCGAGCTCGACCCCTCCTTCGACCAGAACGTCGACCCCGCGCTCGCGGAGGAGCGCGCGCACCGGCGGCGGCTCGCGCGATCGACTGCGGTCTTCGGCGCCGCGACCGGCGTCTCGCGCGTGCTCGGCCTCGTCCGCGAGATCATCGCCGCGTACACGTTCGGCGCGGCGGGGAAGATCAATGCCTTCACGGTCGCGTTCCAGATCCCGAATCTCGTCCGCGCGTTGATCGCCGACACGGCGTTGTCGGGTGCCTTCGTGCCCGTCTTCAGCGAGCTGCTCGAGAAGGGCGAGCGGGCACGCGCGTGGCGTGTGGCGTCGACGATCTTCTGGCTCGTCCTGCTCTTCACCACCGCTCTCACCGCGGTGTTCGTGCTGATCGCACCGCTGATCGTGGAGCTGTTCGGCACGCCCGGCGGCGACCTCGACCTCGCGGTCGGACTCTCGCGGTTGCTCTTCCCGATCGTGATCCTGCTCGGCCTCTCGGGGATCGTGGTCGGGATCCTCAACGCGTACGACCAGTTCACGGTGCCTGCGCTGACGCCCGTCGCCTGGAACCTCGTGATCATCCTCGGCCTCCTGCTCGGCGTGCCCGCCGCGACCGGCCAGGACGCCGAGCTCTATGTCTACGCCGGCTCGATCGTGCTCGCGACGCTGGTGCAGCTCCTGCTTCCCGTGCCGTGGCTGCGAGGGCTAGACGGCCGGCTCCGCGTCGCGCTCGACTGGCGCGATCCCGCGGTGCACCGCTTCTTCGTGCTGATGCTCCCGGTCACGCTGACGCTCGGGCTGATCAACGTCTCGACGCTGATCGGGACGCTGTTCGCCTCTCGCCTCATCGACCCGGAGCTCGCCCCTCGCGCGATCGACCTCGCATTCCGCCTCTACATGCTCCCCCAGGGCATCTTCTCGGTCGCCGTCGCAACGGTGCTGTTCCCGACGATGTCCCGGCTCGCGGCGCGGGGCGACATGGCGGGCTTCGGTCGGACGGTGGACACGGGGATCCGGCAGATCGGCTTCCTGCTCGTCCCGGCCGGGCTCGTCTCGGCGGTGCTCGCCGAGCCGATCACGCGGCTCGTCTACGAGCGTGGCGAGTTCACTGCCCAGCAGACACCGGTCGTCGCAGGAGCGCTCGCGGCCTTCACCGTGGGGCTCGTCTTCAACGGCTGGATGCTGCTGCTCAACCGCGCGTTCTACGGCCTCCAGTCGAACTGGATCCCGACCCTCGTCGCCCTCGGGAACCTCGTCCTCAACGTGCTCCTCTTCGTCGCGTTCTACCGCCTCGGCGTCTGGGGCCTGCCGCTGGCCGTGTCGCTCTCGAACTTGGCCGGCGCGGTCGCCCTCGCAGCGCTCATGTGGAAGCGGGTCGGCGGCGTCGAGTTGGGCGCGACGCTGAGCGCGCTCGCGCGGATCATCGTGGCGTCGGTCGTCGCCTCGGGGCTCGCGGTCGCCGTCTGGTGGGCGATCGACGCGGCGCTCGGGCGGTCGACCGTCGCTCAGATCCTCTCCGTCGGGCTCGCGCTCGGGCTCGGAACCGCCGCGTACCTCGGCTCGTGTCGCCTCTTGGGCGTCCGGGAGCTCGGCTCCCTGCTCGCCCTGCGCCGCGGCGGGTGAGCCCGACCTAGGATGGGTCGATCGACGACGCCCGCGCCTACCCGCTCCGAGTCGTCGGGCGTGTCGAGTCGACGCTCACGCGTCGCGCGGACGCGCCGATGCAGGGCCGCGAGGGAGCGCCGGACGCCTGGATCGTGTTCGAGGACGACGTGCGCGAGGCGGCGCGCGACCTCGTAGCCGGGGACGACGTCCTCGTCCTGACGTGGCTGCACGAGGCCGACCGCGAGGTTCAGTCGGTGCACCCGCGTGACGACCGGACCCTGCCGGAGCGCGGCGTCTTCAGCACGCGCTCGCCGGACCGCCCGAATCCGATCGGGCTCCACCGTGTCGAGGTCGTCGAGGTAGACGGTCTGCGGATCCGCGTGCGGCCGCTCGAGGCGATCGACGGGACGCCCGTCGTCGACGTCAAGCCGGTACTGCGTGGCGAGGCCTGAGCCCTCGGGCGAGAACCGCTACTGCTCGTAGCCCTCGACGGTCTCCTCAGACCGGGCGCGCGCGGCGTCGGGGTCGAGGTCGAACTCCTCGAGCGCACGCCGCTGACGCAGGAGGTCCCAGCAGCGGTCGAGCGAGACCTTGACCTCGTCGAGGCGCCGCCGGTCGGCCTCGGTCGCCCTGCCGGCTCCCTGAGCGTCCCAGAGCTCGTGCTCCTCGGCGACGAGCCGCTCGATGCGGTCGTGGATCTGCGCGTCGTCCATGCGAACACGATACGCGTCGTCGCCTTTCGGCCGTGAGCGCAACAGGCCGATTCATCGCTCCTGCCCCGGCGGCCGCAGGGCGAGCGGTGGGCATGCTCGCTCGGCGCGTCCTCGATCGTCGGCGCGGAGCGGAACGTCCAGTCCGAGCCCCGAGCCTCGGCTCGACGCTCTGCCACCGTCCTTGCCGTCACCAGACGCTTCTTCTCGCGTGAAGCGGGAAATCTGCAGACCACGGCTACGATCGACGCCGATCAGCCATGGACCAGAGCCGGATCCGCAACTTCTCGATCATCGCGCACATCGACCATGGCAAGTCGACCCTCGCCGACCGGATCCTGCAGCTGACGGAGACCGTCTCCGAGCGCGAGATGCGCGACCAGCTGCTCGACTCGATGGAGCTCGAGCGCGAGCGGGGGATCACCATCAAGGCGCAGGCGGTGCGCGTCCAGTGGAAGGGCCATGAGCTCAACCTGATCGACACGCCGGGGCACGTCGACTTCACGTACGAGGTGTCGCGGTCGCTGCAGGCGTGCGAGGGCGCGGTGCTCGTGGTCGACGCGGCGCAGGGGATCGAGGCGCAGACGCTCGCGAACGCGTATCTCGCGATCGAGAACGACCTCGAGATCGTTCCGGTCGTCAACAAGATCGACCTCCCCTCGGCCGACCCGGACGGCGCGGCCGCGGAGGTGAGCGAGCTGCTCGGCGGGTCGCCGAGCGACGTCGTCCGGATCTCGGCGAAGACCGGGGTCAACGTGGACGACGTGCTCGACGCGATCGTCGAGCGCATCCCCGCGCCCGAGGGCGAGCCCGCGGCGGCGGCGCGTGCGCTCGTCTTCGACTCGAGCTACGACCAGTACCGCGGTGTGATCGCGTTCGTCCGCGTCGTCGACGGCCGGCTCCCGACCGGCTCCCCACTGCGCGCGATGGCGATGGGGACCGACTTCGACGCGGAGGAGCTCGGCTTCATGTCCCCGCAGCGCGTCCCCGTCGAGGCGCTGGAGGCGGGCGAGGTCGGCTACGTCGTCACCGGGCTCAAGGACGTCTCCCGGCTGCGCGTCGGTGACACGCTGACCACCCGGCGCGGCGGCGCGGCGACGCCGTTGCCCGGCTACAAGGACGTCAAGCCGATGGTCTTCGCGGGCCTCTTCCCGACCGACTCCGACGACTACCCAGAGCTCCGCGACGCGCTCGAGAAGCTGAAGCTCAACGACGCCGCCCTCTTCTACGAGCCCGAGACGTCGCAGGCGCTCGGCTTCGGCTTCCGCTGCGGCTTCCTCGGCCTGCTGCACATGGAGATCGTCCGCGAGCGGCTCGAGCGAGAGTTCGACCTCGACCTGCTCGTGACCGCGCCGAACGTCGCGTACTCGGTCAAGGAGAAGAACGGCGGCTGGGTCGAGGTGCACAACCCGGCGGACATGCCGCGCGATCCGGAGGAGGTGCAGGAGCCGTACGTGCGCGCTCAGGTCATCGTCCCGAAGGACTACGTCGGCGCGGTGATGGAGCTCTGCACCGAGCGGCGCGGCCGCTTCGACCACATGGAGTACCTCTCCGAGACACGCGTCCTGCTCACGTACGAGCTGCCGCTCGGGGAGATCGTCTACGACTTCTACGACCAGCTGAAGTCGCGGACGCGGGGGTACGCGAGCTTCGACTACGACGTCGCCGGCTTCCGTGACGGCGAACTCGCCCGGGTCGACGTGCTCGTCGGCGGCGAGCAGGTCGATGCGCTGTCGCTCATCGCCCATCGCGACGCCGCCTACGAGCGCGGCAAGCTGCTCGTCGAGCGCTTGCGCGAGGAGATCCCGCGGCAGATGTTCGATGTGCCGATCCAGGCCGCGATCGGATCTCGTGTGATCGCGCGCGAGACGGTCAAGGCGAAGCGCAAGGACGTGCTCGCCAAGTGCTACGGCGGCGACATCACGCGCAAGCGCAAGCTGCTGGAGAAGCAGAAGAAGGGCAAGAAGCGGATGAAGCAGGTCGGCGGCGTCGAGGTGCCGCAGGAGGCGTTCCTCGCCGTCCTCAACCTCGACGGCGAGAAGAAGCGGTGAGCCGCTGA
>DATBIQ010000185.1:0-3874 GCA_036556865.1 Gaiella sp. | reverse complement strand
GGCGGAAGTCGAACCCGGCGAACGCACGCCGGAACGCCTCACGCTTGCGGAGGATCGTCAGCCAGGACAACCCGGCCTGGAACCCCTCGAGCGAGAGCTTCTCGAACAGCCGCACGTCGTCGGTCACGGGCATGCCCCATTCGTCGTCGTGGTAGGCACGGTAGGCGGGGTCGCTCCCGCCGCCCCACCAGCACCGCGTGACGCCGTCCTCGGCGCGGACGAGGCCCTCGGCGAGGCTCACCGAACGACGATCTCCATCGGCAGGTCGGCGAGCGGCACGCCGCCCTCCTCGGTGACGAGCCAGGTGTCCTGCATGTAGAGGCAGTCCTCGCCGTTTGCAGCGATCGCGTGCGGGTGCATGGAGAGCACCATGTTCGCGCGGAGCTCCGTCTCGACGCCCTCCCCCACCTTCGGGAACTCGATCATCGTCATCCCGATCGAATGGCCGGTCACGTGCCCGAGGTGGTAGCCGCGCTGCGAGAACCCCTTCGAGACGGCCGTGTGGACGTCGTGGCACGTCGCGCCTGCCCGCATCGCGGTCTTCGCTGCTTCGTAGTACTCGACGTACGCCTCGGCCATCGCCCTGGTGTCGTCGGACAGCGGCGTCCCCTGTGCCGCCACGGCGCGGGAGACCTCGACCCAGTGCATCCCGGGCCCCGCGACCTCGAGCGACGGGAGGACGAAGTCGCCGAGCACCTCCTCCTTGCGCGCGATCTTGAACTCGGGGAGCGCGACGCCCGAGCGACCTGGTGCGGTGAGCACCATGTTCATCGTCAGCCGGCCGCACCCCTCGGAGATGAAGTACTCCTCGGCCGCGGCCATCACCTGCGCCGCAGTGCGTCCCGGCGCATAGGCGTCGGCCCACACCTCGAAGCCGCGGCGGTTGATCCGCACCGAGTCGCGGACGCTCTCGAGCTCCGCCTCGCTCTTCACCGCCCGTGCGAGGTCGAACTCGACGTCGAACGGGACGACGTCGAAGGCGTCGAGCTCGCGGTAGTCCCGCACCGTCATCACGTAGTCGAGGCCGTACACGCCGATCCGCCGCCAGCCGGCATCGCGCGCGTGGGCCGCGATCGCCGCGCCCGGGTGTGGGTCGAACCGCTGCTCGACGAGCGCCGTTGCGTGCTCCCCGACGTAGCGCGCCTCCGAGGGGAAGACGACGAACGGATCGCCGTCCGCCGGAACGACGACGTACGCGTAGCGGTGGACGATCTGGAACCCCGAGAGGTACGTCACTGCCCCCTCGAAGCCCGAGTACTCGCTTCCCGCGACGACGAGCCCATCGAGCTCGGCGGCCGCCATCGCGTCGCGGACGTTGGCGTACCGCCGCTCGAGCTCCGCCCGGAGGACGCTGCGGTCTAGGACTGTTGTTGCCACGAGGCTTCTACCCCCTTGATCAGCGCGGTGATGGTGTCGTGGAGCGGCGTCGGCACGCCCAGCTCGCGGCCGAAGCGTGCGATGCCGCCGTTCAGGTAGTCGATCTCGGTCGGCCGCCGGGCCTCGACGTCCTGCAGCATCGACGCCTTGTGGCCGTAGGCGACGTCGGGCCGGGCGGCGTGGTCGATCAGCTCCTCGGGGTCGGCGTCGAGCGTGATGCCCTGCGCCGCGGCGACCGCCTTCCCCTCGTCCACAAGGCCCGAGACGAGCGCGCGGAGGTCGGGGCGCTCGCAGACGCGGCCGTGGGTGAGGCCGGTGAGCGCGCCCATCGGGTTCGTGGCGGCGTTGAAGATCACCTTCCGCCACTGGCCCGGGCGCGCGTCCGCGACCGCCGTCGTGGGCATGCCGGCTCGCGTGCACGCGTCGGCCAGCGGCTCGATCGCGGCGAGCGGGATCGGCCGGGGCTCGAAGGGGCCGAAGGTCGTGTCGCCCTTGACGTCCCATTGCACGACGCCCGGCTCGAGCAGCTTGCCGGCGGGAAAGGTCGTCCCTCGGATCACCCGCTCGACGTGGGCCGCGAGCGTCTCCTCGTTGCCGACGCCGTTCATCACCGTCGCGACGGCGCCGCCGGCGAACGCGTGCGCCGTCGCGGAGATCGCGGCCGCCGCGTGCATCGCCTTGGTCGCAACGATCCCGAAGTCGCACGGCGGCAGCTCGCCAGGGTCGCTCGTCGCGTTCGGGCGCCCGACGACCTCGCCCGCTCCGACCAGTTGCAAGCCGTTCTTCTTGATAGCGTCTACATGCGATCTGTTCAGATCGAACGCCCATACCTCGACGTCGTGGAGCGTCGCGAGGTTGGCGGCGAAGAGCGATCCGACGGCACCGCAGCCGACGACGCAGATCCTCATGCGGCTCCCTCCTTCGCGGGTCGTGGTCGTAGCAGCCGTCCCAGGCGGACCTCGCGGCCGCGGGTGATTCCCTCGGGCCGAAGGATGAGAACGAGCGCCATCAGCGCGCCGACGACGATCGTGCGGCTCCCTGCCGGAAGGTCGATTCCGCCGAGGCCGTTCTCGGCCTCGGCCAGCACGGAGTCGAGCCCCGAGACGGCGAGCGCGCCGACGACGGCGCCCCAGAGGCTCGTCATGCCGCCGATCACGAGCATCGCGAGCGTGATGAACGTGAGGTCGAGGTAGACGGCGTCGACGTTGATCGGGAGGAAGTGGACGTAGAGCCCGCCGGCGAACCCGGCGAGCGCGCCGGAGAGCGCGAACGCGATCAGCCGCTGGCGGTACACGGAGATCCCGACCGCCCGCGCCGCCGACGCGTCGTCGCGCGCGGCGCGGAGCTGCCGCCCGAAGCGGCTCACCTGGTACGCGAAGGCGACGACGATCGCAACGACCGCGCCGATTGCGGCCTGCTGGAGGCCCGTCGTCTCGGGGACGGACGAGAAGACGTTCAGACCCGGCCCGATCTTCTCGTAGTAGCGGAGGATGTTGTTCGTGATCTCGAGCACGGCGAACGTCGCGATCCCGGCCGCGAGACCGGAGAGCCGCATCAGCGGCAGCCCGGCGACGAGCGCGAAGACGCCGCCCACGAGCGCGGCGAGCAGGAGCGACGGCACGTTCCCGACCGTCGTGTCGCCGAGGAAGCCGTAGAGGGACGGCATCGTGGCGGGCTTCTCCTCGACCGGTACCGAGAGCACCCCCGCCGTCCACGCGCCGATCGCGACGAAGCTCATGTGCCCGAACGAGAGGACGCCGGAGTTCCCGACGAACACATAGAGCGCGACGACCATCGAGACCGACACGAGGGCGTTGATGAAGTAGATCTCGGTCGAGCGCTCGAAGAAGGCGCCGACGACGCCGGTGGCGACGACGAGCGCGACCGGGAACGCCAGCGGCACGGTCGTGCGGACGCGTGTCATACCCGCTCCACCGGCCCGCCGCCGCGCGTGAAGAGCCCGGCCGGCCGGACGAGCAGCGTCAGGATGACGAGCCCGAACAGGAAGGACGGCAGGTACTGGCTCTGCTCCGTCGGCAGCGCACCGCCGAGCAGCCCGGACGCGTAGCCGATCGCGAAGCCGCCGAGCGTTGCCGAGAGGAGCCGGTTCATCCCGCCGACGACGACGCCGGCGAGCACGACGATCGTCTCGCGCAGCGCGAAGGTCGAAGTGACGAGCGGCTGTTGGACGGTGAGCATCACCGCAACGATCGCGGCGAGGATGCCCGAGAGAAACACCGCCGAGGCGATCACGCGGTTCGCACGGACACCGAGCAGGCGGGCGGTCTGGAAGTCCATTGCCGCGGCGCGCATCTGGAGGCCGACCGTCGTCCGCTCGAGGAACAGCACGAGCGCGAGCAGGCAGACCGCGGCGGTGACGATCGCGACGACCGTGATCTTCCTCACGTCGGTGCCGAAGATCACCCACGGCAGGTTGAGCCGCGCGAGCGACGCGGCAGGCTCGCCGAGCGTGTCGTCGCGCTGGTCGATCACGAGC
>DATBIQ010000184.1:0-19284 GCA_036556865.1 Gaiella sp. | reverse complement strand
CGTGCGAAGCGTCTCTTGCCCGCCTGCAGAACGGTGTCCTCGAGGCGCTCTCGCGGGAGGTCGAGCTCGTCGACGGGCTCGCCGTCGAGCCGGACCCCGCGCTGCGCGATCATCCGCCGTGCGTCGCTCGTCGACACTCCGAACGCGGCCGCAAGAACTGCCGGAAGATGGACGGTCTCCCCCTCCGGGAGCGTGTACTCCGGCATCTCCTCGGGAGCTCCACCTTCGCGGACGACGCGCGTGAAGTGCGCCTCGGCGTCACGAGCCGCCTCGTCCCCGTGGGAGCGACGGACGACGAACCGCGCCAGCTCGAGCTTCGCCTGCATCGGCTCGCCGGCCGGCACCGGCCGTTCGGCGACCAGCGCCCACCAGTCCGCGAGCAGCTCGTCCGGGATGCGCATGGTCTTGCCGAACTGCTCCTCGGGCGCCTCCGTGAGCCCGATGTAGTTGCCCTTCGAGCCGCTCATCTTCGTTCCGTCCCACGAGAGCAGCAGCGGCACCGTGAGCACCACCTGCGGCTCGAGGCCGTAGGCCGACATCACCTCTCGGCCCGTCAGGAGGTTGTAGAGCTGGTCCGTGCCGCCGAGCTCGACGTCCGCCTCGATCGCAACCGAGTCGTACGCCTGCATGAGCGGGTAGAGGAGCTCCGACACCGAGATGGGCTCCTGTGCCGCGAAGCGGTTCGAGAAGTCGTCTCGCTCGAGGAGCTGCGCGACGGTCGTCGTGCGGGTCAACCGAAGCAGCTCCGCGAAGTCGAGCTTGCCGAGCCACTCGCTGTTGAATCGGATCTCGGTGCGGTCGGGGTCGATGACACGGCTCGCCGCCTCGAAGAACGTCTGCGCCATGCGGTCGATCTCGGCCGGATCGATGATCGGGCGCTCGGCCGAGCGCCCCGACGGGTCGCCGATCCGCGTCGTGTAGTCGCCGACGATCAGGACACCGACATGGCCGGCGTCCTGGAACGCCCGCATGCGGCTCAGAGGAACGCCGTTCCCGATCGTGACGTGCGGCGCCGTGACGTCGATCCCGAGCTTCACGCGGAGCGGCCGCCCGAGCTTCAGCTTCTCGGCGAGGCCGTTCTCCGGGAGCAGGTGCACGGCGTTGCGCGCGAGGTCGGAGAGAGCGGCGTCGGTCGTCACGGGGAGCCGATCGTACCCATGCCCGCCTCGGGCTCCGGCTGGGCCATGCGACCTCGCCAGCCGGCGAGCACCGCCAGCCCGGTGAGGCCGGCGAGCGCCGAGAGACCTCCCGCGAGCCAGAGCGTCGGCCTGGGGCCGAGCGCGCCGACGACGGCCCCGCCGACGGCCAACGCGCCGAGCTCCGCGGCGTTGCGGACGCCGTTCCAGGCCGCGAATGCCCGCCCGTGACGCTCGGGCGCGATGCGCGTGTGGATCAAGGTGCGGGAGGCCACGTTCTTGAGGCCGTGCCCGACGCCGCCGACGAAGTAGCACGCGACCATGAAGCCGAACACGAGCCAGAACGGCGCAAAGAACTTGCCGAGCCCCTGGACGGTCACGCCCGCGAAGGCCGCCGCCGCCAGACCGCCGAGCGCCACCCGCCGCGCGACGACGTTCGCGCCGACGAGCATCCCGAGC
Organism: Gaiella sp.; assembly: GCA_036556865.1. Classification (GTDB taxonomy): domain Bacteria; phylum Actinomycetota; class Thermoleophilia; order Gaiellales; family Gaiellaceae; genus Gaiella. Next base: position 17,689 of record DATBIQ010000184.1, on the reverse strand, counting down.
GTCCAGGCGCTCAACACGACGCCGATCCCGATGTCCTGGATCCCGAGCACGTCCTCGACGTACACGAGGTCGGCCGGGATGGAGGCGGACATGAAGAGGAGCGAGACGAAGACGACGATCACCATGAGCGCGACCAATTGGTCGGTCATGAGAAACGCGAGCCCGTCGCGCGCGCGACGTCGCTCGCCGGGCGCGTCGGGCGTCGGCTGCCGGGTCGCGGCGAGAGACAGCCCTCCCGCGGCGACGATGACGAAGGACACGGCGTCGACGGTCATCGCGACGGCCGTCCCGCCCGCTGCCACGAGGATGCTGCCGCAGACCGGGCCGAGCGTGAACCCCAGCGACCGCGCGGTCTCGACGAGCCCGTTCGCGCGTTGCATCGCGCGGTCGCCCGCAACGACGGGGACGAGCGCGAATTCGGCGGCCTGAGCCACGGCGATCCCCGAGCCGAGGACGGCGGCGAGCGCGAGCAGCGGCACGAGCGAGCCGACGAGGGCGAGCGCGACCGCGACCACCGCCTGTGCGAGCGAGACGGCCACGAGCAGCTTCCGAGTCTCCACCCGGTCGACGAGCAGCCCGACGTGGCCGGAGAGCAGGACGACGGGCGCCCAGAGGCAGATGAACATCGCGGAGATCGCGAGGCCGCCGCCCATCCCCTCACCGGAGAGGTTCTTCGCTTGCAGGGCGAGCGCCACGAGCGCGACGCCGTCGCCGACCGCCGAGAGCCCGATCGCGGCGGCGAGCGTCCGGAGGTCCCGCTCGCGCGCGATCCCGCCGACCGCCATCGAGGGAGTATCCCCGCTCGCTGCGCGGCCGTCTACGAGGCGCAGCTCAGAACGGGTACGGGGCCAGGCTCCACGCGGCCGCCGCGTACCAGACGCCGAAGGCGAGACTGAGGGTGCCGAGCACCGGCGCGGCGGCGGCGAGCGAGCCGGCGACCGACCGCACGGAGAGCACGGCGCCGAAGCCGGTCGTGACGATCGTCATCGAGACGGCCGTGAAGACGGCGAGCACGACGAGCGCGACGAGTGCGAGCTCCTGCGAGGGGATCGCGGCGAGGAGCAGCACGCCGACGCCGGCGCTCCCGCCCATGCCGTGGACGAGACCGATCCCGAACGCGCCGAGCGGCGATCGCACGGGATGCCGGTGGCCCTCCGTCGTGTCGTCGTCGAGCGCGAACGCCCCGTGGTGCCACCGCACGAGCAGACGGACTGCGAGGAACACGATCAGCGCCGCGACGCCGGTCTCCGCACCCCGCTGCAGGGCGTCGGGCAGGAAGCGGTCGGCCAGGAGGATCGGGACGCCGAACACGAGCAGCGTGAGCGCATGCCCGGCGCCCCACCAGGCGCCGAGGCGTGCGGCCGCGCCGGTCGCGCGCTCGCGTCCCGACGCGACGAGCGTCGAGACCGCGGCGATGTGGTCCGGGTCGGTCGCATGGCGGAGACCGAGCAGCGCCGCGACCAGCACGACCACCGCGAACGAGCCTCCCTGGGAAAGTCCGGCGATCCAGTCGTCGAGCCCGAACATCGATCCGCTCCTCTCGTCGTGAACATGCCTGATTCGCCGTCCGACGGTGTGCGGTTCGGTCAGAAGACGCGCGGGAGCGCCCGCGCCGTGATCGCGACGCCGGCGACGACGATCACGGCCGCGGACAGCGACGGGAGCGCCCGCACGAGCGGCCCGTCGAAGCGAGCCCGCGCGAAGGCGCGTCGCGCGAGGACGGCGACGAGCCCGATTCCCGTGATCGTCGCTGCGAGCCCGATGCTGAACGCCACGATCAACGCGAGGCCGAACGCAAGCCGGTGGAGCGCGATCGCGCTCAGGAGGACGACGAGCGCGGACGGGCACGGAAGCAGGCCGGCGGCGACTCCGACGCCCACGAGGCCCCGCGGGCTGAGGTCGTGCGCATCGCCGTGCTCATGGTGATCCGAGTGGCGGTGGCCGTGCGCGTGGGCATGGGTGTGCCCACGGCGGCGGCGGTGCTCGAGGCGCCCGCGCAGGACACCGAGGCCGACGGCCACGACGAGGACCCCCGAGAGGAGCGTCAGCCACGGATAGAGCTGCTCGGGAACGACGAATCGCGAGAGCCCGAGCGTGACGAGACCGAGGGCGAACACCCCCGCGGTGTGCGTCACCGTCACGGTGCCGCCGAGGAGGAACGCGTGTCGCGGCCGGCCCCGGGCGCCGACGAGGTAGCCCGCGACGAGCGCCTTGCCGTGCCCCGGCGTGAGCGCATGCGCCGCCCCCCAGAACGCGGCGACCAGGAGCGAGACGAGGACGACACCGGCGGAGAGCTCGCCGTCGTCGACGAGCGCCTCGAAGCCCCCGCCGGCGTGGGCCGGAGCCACCGTGTGGCCGAGGCGAGTCGGCGCGCCCGGCGCGTTTCCGGGCTCGAAGCGGGACGTCGCCGAGCGGACGTCGAGCGGCGAGCGGAGCAGCTCGCGCGGATAGGCGCGGAGCTCGTCGGAGCGGCTGGCGGCCGGGACGGACGAATCGGCGATCCGGGCGCCGTCGCGGGCCACGAGCGTGATCTCCCGCCAGCCGATCCGGCTCGCGTAGCTCCGGTCCGAGAACGCGAGCCCCGACCCGGCGAGCGGCGCCGTGTACACGGCTTCGAACCGGAGCGTCGGCAGGCCGCCGGCGCCCTTCCGTGTGTCGAGCCGGTGCGCGACGGGACGCAGCGCTACACGTGCGCCGTCGAGCCGGAGCTCCAGCTGACGCGCCAGCGCGGCCGCGTAGCCCGGCGCGCGGACGCGGCCACCGGTCTGGAACGTCGGGATCTCGGCGAAGTCGAGCACGACGTGGACGTACGCGCGGTTGCCCGCGAGCTCGATGCCCGCGTAGTGGTTGACGGTGAAGTTGCCGAGCGGGTGCGCGGAAGCGCCGCCGGGTAACGCGAAGGCCGTGACCGCGAGCACGAGAACTGCGACCGCCGCGATTCGGCGTCTCACGACACGGCCCTTCGCGCGACGGGCGCCCACCGCACGGAGAACGCCGGGCTCTGCGCGAGCGCCGTGCGGTACCAGCGCAGCATCCCCGCGCGGTCGCCGGCGCAGCCCGCGGCGTAGCCGCGGTGGAAGAAGAGGAGCGCGTCCTTCGTCCCGAGCCGGAGCGCGCGGTCGAGCCACCGCTCCGCCTCCGAGCAGCGGCCGGCGCGCGCGAGCGCCCAGCCCAGTGCGTCGTCGCCGTAGAGCGACGGCCGGTCGGCCCGCGCCGCGCGGGCGAGGCGGACGGTTTCCGCGGGCCGGATCCCGTGGTCGGCGCGATACACGGCCGACTCGAGGTCGACACGGAGGCCGTTCGCGGTCAGCAACCGGTCGATCGCGGAGACGGTTGCGCGTTGCCTCGCAGCGGCTCGGGGGCGGCCCTGGCGCTCGAGCAGGTCGCCGAGCAGGCCCACGAGCTGGGGAAGCGGCACCGCGGTCGCCGCCCGGCGGGCCGTGGCGACGGCTCGGCCGAGCCGGCCGCGGGCGGCCTCGATCCGCGCTCGCTGCTCGAGCGCGAAGACGTAGCCCGGCGAGACGGCGAGCGCCGCGGCCACGTGGCGCGCGGCGTCGGGGAGGCGTCCGTCGCCAAGCGCGAGCTTGGCGAGCTCGACGTGCGCCCACGCCGTCGGCTCGGGCGTCCCGGCCGCCGCGTCGAGCGCGAGCTGCATCGCGACGACGGCCCCGGGCCGGTCACCTTGCAGCTCACGCGCGTACGCGACGCGCGCGTAGGAGGCGACGGACGGCTTCGTCGCCACCATGCGGTCGAACGTCGCGAACGCCTCGCGGTAGCGCCCGAGCTCGAGCAGCGCGTCGCCGACGACGCCGTACGGCCGTGCGGCGAACGGCGCCAGGCGACGCGCGTCGCGTCCGAGGCCGAGCGCCTCCCGGAAGCGGTGCCGGATCAGCGCGAGGTTCCCGAGCCCGAGCGTCGCCGTCGCGTCGTTGGGCCTCTGCTCGAGGGCTCTCCGCAGCGCCCGCCCGGACAGCGGGAGGAACGTGGGGTCGCCGGTCTCGCGCCAGCGCACCTGATAGGCGAGCCCGAGCGTGCCCAGGCGGTCGGGGGCCGAGGGTCGCGACGCGAGATCCCGCTCGAGCGCCGCGATGGTCGCTGCCGTGGTGTGGCCGCCGCCGAGGCCATCGAGCAGCGGGTCGGCGACGAGGCGCGGCGAAGGCCCGACGGCTGCCGCGGACGGGCGGAGCTCGCCGAGCGTGCCGCCGAGCAGTGCCCCGAGCGAGAGCGCGACGACGAGCGTCGCCGCGGCGATCAGACCGGTCGTGCGCCTCGTCATGCCTGTGCTTCGTCCGCGGCCGCGCCCCGGTTCGGTCCCGGCCGGAGCGCCGGAGGGCGCCCCGGCCGGCACGCGGGTCAGGGCTTCTGCAGGCCCTTGGTGTTGTCGAACCCGGACTTGGGGTCCGCGACGTAGGGGAACGCATCGGACAGGCCGGCGTCGTCGGCGTTGACGCCGTCGCCGAGCGGCAGCTTCACGTCCTGGAGGAAGCCGCCGACGGCCTGCTCGGCGATGTCGATCACGTCGTCGCCGAGCCGCCGGCCGTTCGGCCAGCCCTGGGTGTCCCCACCGAGCACGCCCAGCCGGTTCGGCTTCGCCGTCACGGGGATCGCGAGGTTGAGCCGCAGCACGTCGGCGAGCTTCGGACCCGTGAAGTTGAGCTTCGGCACACCGGTGAGGAGCACGGCGACGAGGTCGTCGCGACCCTTCTCGGGCGCTCCGAGCTTGTACAGCTTGTTGATCACGGCCGCCAGGATCGGCTCCGTGTAGTACCTCCGGAACTCCGACTCGCTCCACGGCTGGAGGGCGTTCCAGCGGTCCTTGAGCCCCGTGGGGATGATCACCTCGTTGACGAGGGGATTGCCGAGCCGGTTCACCTGCACCCACGCCCCGGCGTCGCGGGTCGTGGCGCCGCGGGTCGTGACCTTCCGCCGGTCGACGGAGGCCCACACGCCGATCGTCCCGTTCTTCGCCGCGAGCCCCGCGATCGGCACCTGCACGCTGAGCGTGTGGACGCCGTAGCCGGCGAAGAAGTCCCTGCCGCCTCCCGCGTTCCCCGTGCCCTTGCGGATCGCGAGGAGGTCGAAGATCGCGCCGATGTCGCCGAAGAACGGATCGTCGCGCTGACCCGCGAACGCCTTCGAGGCGCCGCCGTCGAACGAGGCGATCGACTTCGTGACGAGGCTTCGGTAGTCCGGGGTCGAGCGCTTGCCGATGTTGTTCGGCGGCGTCGTCCCGCGCACCACGACCGTCGACTTCCCCTTCGCGATCCGCGTGACCGTGTACGGCTGCGCGGTGTCGCCGAGGAAGAACTGGCCGGTCTTGCGCCCGAACTGGAACCGGTAGATGACGTCCGGCCGGACGTCGCCGGTCGTGTCGATCTTCAGGTTGTAGCGGGCGCCCGGCGAGAACGTGTACCAGTTCGGCCCGGCCGCAGGATCCTCACCGGGGATCACGTTCGCGAGGATCGTGACCGTGCTCGGCTTGTCCGGGCTCCGGAACGCGTAGACGTCGGTGAGGTCGGCCGACGGGTCGTCGGCGATGAGCGGGGCTTCGCGGTGGCTGGACGCGGTCCCGTCGTCGGGGCCGCGGACGACGGTCGCCCCCATGGCGATCGCCGCTAGCGCTCCCGCGAGCGCCACGATCAGGATGGGCTTGCGCATGCGTGCTCCTTCCGTGGTGGTCCTGGTCCCGGGTTGTTCGACCGCACTGCCACACCGGTTCGGAGCGCCGGCCGACGCGACGGTCGGCGAGAATCCGATGAGCCACGGCGACGAGGAGGCACCCATGGACCTGCTCACCGTTCCCGTCGAGAAGCCCGAGGACGCCAACGTCATCCTCGGGCAGTCGCACTTCATCAAGACCGTCGACGACGTCTTCGAGGCGCTGGCCGGTAGCTCTCCGCACCTGCGCTTCGGCGTCGCGTTCTGCGAGGCGTCGGGCCCGCGGCTCGTCCGGCGCTCGGGCAACGACGACGAGCTCGTGGAGGTTGCGGTTCGAAATGCACTTGCGATCGGCGCAGGGCACTGCCTCGTCGTCCTGCTGCGGGGGGGATTCCCGGTCAGCGTGCTGAACGCGCTCAAGCAGGTGCCCGAGGTCTGCCGGATCTACTGCGCGACCGCGAATCCCCTCGAGGTCGTCCTCGCGCAAACGGCCCAGGGTCGAGCGGTCCTCGGCGTCGTCGACGGCGAGTCGCCGACGGGCGTCGAGACGGCGGAGGACGTGGTGGAGCGGAAGCAGCTGCTGCGCCGGCTCGGGTACCGCGACTGACGTGACGGGACGAGAGATCACGGTGGCGCTCGGCGGCGACACGATGCTCGGTCGCGAGGTCGCCCGCGTCCTGGAGTCCCGCGAGCGTGCCGGGCTGTTCTCCGCCGGCGTCGTCGCGGCCCTCCGGCAGGCGGATCTCGTCGTGCTCAACCTCGAGTGCTGCATCTCCGTCCGCGGCGAGCGGTGGCCGGATCCGGGGAAGCCGTTCTTCTTCCGTGCCCCGCCCGCCGCGGTCGACGTGCTCACGGCGCTCGGTGTCGACTGCGTGACGCTGGCCAACAACCACGCGCTCGACTACGGGACGGTCGCGCTCGTCGACACGCTGGAGACCCTTCGTGCGGCAGGCATCGAGACCGTCGGTGCCGGGCGGGACCTCGCGGAGGCGCGGCGACCGGTCGTCCTCGAGGCGAACGGGTTCCGGCTCGGCGTGATCGGCGTCACCGACCACCCCTCCGAGTACGCCGCAAGCGAACGGACTCCCGGAGTCGCCCACGCGTCCCTCGGGCCGCAGCTCCCGGCGTGGCTCGCCGCCGCCGTCGCCGAGCTCGAGACGGACGCGGTGCTGGTGACGCCGCACTGGGGGCCGAACATGACGGAGCGCCCGCTGCGGCGGGTCCGCGCCGCCGGAGCCGCGTTCCTGCGGGCCGGCGCAACGGTCGTGGCCGGACATTCGGCCCACGTCTTCCACGGCGTGGAGGACCACGTGCTCTACGACCTCGGCGACTTCATCGACGACTACGCGACCCATCCGACGCTCCGGAACGATCGCGGCCTCCTGTTCGTCCTCACCCTCGACGACCGTGGCCCGGTCCGCCTCGAGGCGCTGCCGCTGAAGCTCGACTTCTGCCGGACGCGCCTCGCGGACGGTGAGGACGAGGCGTGGATCCGCCGCCGTTTCGCAGAGGCGTGCGCTCGCTTCGGCACGGGCGTGTCCGAGCGAGACGGCCGCTTGGTGGTCGAATTCCGCCCCTCCCCGCCGCCGTCGCCTACGGCTCGGCCACAACGCTGATCGGGGTGCCCACCGATGGCGGCCGGTGGCCGCCCGCTGACGATGACGCCATGACGGCAGCGCGGCCCCTCGCCCGGCGCCTCGAGCTCGCACCCGAGCGGCTGCGGCGCCGCGTCGATCCCGCACGCCTCCGCTTCGCGTCGACTGCGGAGGTGGAGCCGCTCGTCGGCACGGTGGGGCAGCCACGTGCGATGGACGCGCTCGACTACGGGCTCTCCGTCGAGACGCCCGGGTTCAACGTCTTCGTCGCGGGGCTTCCCGGCTCCGGACGACTGACGACCGTTCTCGACACTCTTCACGGTCTCGCACCGCGACGCGCCGCGCCCTCCGACTGGGTCTACGTCCACGAGTTCACGAACCCGGACCGCCCGAATGCGATCCGCCTCCCGGCGGGGCGCGGCGTCGAGCTCGCGCATGCGATGGACGAGTTCGTCGAGGCGGCGCGCCGCGAGATCCCGCGCGCATTCGAGAGCGAGGAGTACGACCGGCGGCAGCGCGAGATCGCCGCCGAGTTCGCGGCGCGGCGCGAGGCCGAGGAGGAGCAGCTGACCCGTTTCGCCGCCGAGCGGATGATCACCTTGCGGACGACGCCGGTCGGCGTCGCCTCGATGCCGCTGATCGACGGCAAGCCCGTGACGCGCGAGCAGTTCGAGGGGCTCCCCGAGGAGCACCGGGCCGCGATCGCGAAGGCCACGGCCGAGGTCGAGGGTCGTGCAGCGGGGTTCGTCCGCACGCTCCATCGCCTCGAGCAGGAGGCCGCACGGCGCGTTCGCGAACTGGAGCGCGAGGTCGCGCTCTTCGCCACGGAGCCGCTCTTCCACGACGTCGCGGAGCGGTTCGCGGGCGAGGCCGAGGTGCTCGCGCACCTCGAGAAGGTGGAGAAGGACATCCTCGAGAACCTCGCCGACTTCCGCGACGCGGAGGACGGCGCACTCCCGTTCGGTCTCGGTCCGCGGCCCAAGGACTTCGCTCGGTACCGGGTGAACGTGCTCGTCGACAACGCCGCGACCGTCGGCGCGCCGGTCGTGGTCGAGCGAAACCCGACCTACTACAACCTGATCGGCCGGATCGAGTACCGGGCGTCGTTCGGGACGATGGTGACCGACTTCCGGGAGATCAAGGCCGGCGCGCTCCACCGGGCGAACGGCGGTTTCCTCGTCCTCGACGCCCTCGACGTGCTGCGGCATCCCTTCACCTGGGAGGCGTTGAAGCGGGCGCTGCGCGGCGCCGAGACGAGGATCGAGAACCTCGGTGAGGAGTTCAGCGCGGTCCCCATCGCGACGTTGCGACCCGAACCGATTCCGCTCGACGTCAAGGTGGTGCTCCTCGGCACGCCGTACGTCCACCGGGTGCTGTACCAGCTCGACGAGGACTTCCGCGAGCTCTTCAAGGTAAAGGCCGACTTCTCGCCCGAGCTCGACTGGACGCGCGAGCACCACGGGAACTATGCGGCGTTCGTGAGCCGCTGGGTGCGCGACAACGGCCTGCGGCACCTCGACCGGGCTGCAGTCGCACGCCTGATCGAGCACGGAGCGCGCCTGCGCGAGCATCAGAAGAAGCTGTCGGCCCGCCTGATCGAGATCTCGGACGTCGTGTCGGAGGCGAGCTTCTGGGCGGAGAAGGAAGGGCACGCGCTCGTCGAGGCGGGCGACGTCGAGCTGGCGCTCCGGAAGAAGGAGTACCGCTCCAACCTGATCGAGGAGCGCGTGCGCGAGCTCGTCCGCGACGGCACGCTCGTGATCGCGACGGACGGGGAGCGCGTGGGTCAGGTCAACGGGCTCGCGATCCTCGACCTCGGCGACCACTCGTTCGCGCGGCCGAGCCGCGTCAGCGCGCGGGTCTCGCTCGGGCGCGGAGGGATCGCGAGCATCGAGCGCGAGATCGAGCTCTCCGGCCCGATCCACTCGAAGGGGTTCATGATCCTCTCGGCGTACATCGCGGCGACGTACGCCCAGGAATGGCCGCTCGCGGTGTCCGCGACGCTCACGTTCGAGCAGGGCTACGACGAGGTCGAGGGCGACTCCGCCTCCTCGACCGAGCTCTACGCGCTCCTGTCGGCGCTCGCCGGGCTCCCGCTCGCGCAGGGAATCGCGGTGACCGGCTCGGTGGACCAGAACGGCAACGTCCAGGCCGTCGGCGGCGTGACGCGCAAGATCGAGGGCTTCTACGCGACGTGCAAGGCGCAGGGCCTGACCGGCTCGCAGGGAGTGCTCGTCCCCGCCACGAACGTCAAGAACCTCATGCTCGAGGAGGAGGTCGTCGAAGCGGTGCGTGCCGGGACGTTCCACGTCTGGTCGGTGCGCACGATCGACGAGGGCATCGAGTTCCTCACCGGCCGTCCGGCAGGGCGGCGGCGCGCAGACGGCTCGTATCCGCCCGCCAGCGTGCACGGCCTGGTCGCCGCGCGGCTCGCGGGGTACGCGGAGAAGTTGCGCGCGTTCGCGGAGGCCGACGGGGACGAGGCGGCGAGAGACGCCGCCGCGCTCCATGCCGGCGCCCGGGCGGCGGGCACGTAGCGGGCGCGAACCGGTCCGTCGGCTTGCGCGAATCATCCCCGTGCCGGCCTTCGCATTCCACGCGCATGCCCCGATGCGCCAAGATGGCCGGGCGTTGCCCCGGCACACGCACCTGTCCGACGAGGCGCTCGTTGCCCTCGTCGCGCGCGGCGACGAGACCGCGCTCGCTGAGCTCTACGACCGCGTCGGCCGCGTCGCCTACGGAATCGCCTTCCGCATCCTCCGCGACGAGCGGCTCGCCGAGGACGCCGTGCAGGAGGGGTTCCTCGCGGTCTGGCGCGCCGCAGCCGCCTTCCGTCCGGAGCGCGCGAAGGCGAGCACCTGGATCGTCACGCTCGTCCACCGGCGCGCCGTCGACATCGTCCGCCGCGAGGAGCGGCGGCGCGCCGAGCCGCTCGACGCCGCGGCGCGAGGCGATGCGGTCGACCCGGAGGGGTCGGCCGAGGACGCCGCGTGGCTCGGCTTCGAGCGCGACCGCATCCAGCGCGCGCTCGCGGCGCTTCCGGACGCGCAGCGCGAGGCGCTCGAGCTGGCCTACTACGGGGGCTACTCGCAGACGGAGGTCGCCGAGAGGCTCGGGGTGCCCCTGGGTACGATCAAGAGCAGGATGTTCGCCGGCCTCGCGCGGCTGCGCGAGGTCATGGACGAAACCGGATCAGAGGGATCGTGGACGCCGAGACTTACGAGCTGATCGCCGCCTACGCGCTCGACGCCCTTGACGGGGACGAGCGCGCGCGTGCGAAGGAGGTGCTCGCGACGTCGGAGGAGGCCCGCGAGGAGCTGCGCTCGCTGACGGAGGCCGCGGCCGCGATGGCGACGGCCACCGTCGGGCCGACGCCGCGTCCGGAGCTGCGGGACCGGATCCTGGAGGCCGCCCGCGCGGAGCCGCAGGACGTCGTCTCGCTCGACGAGCGCCGCGGGTCACGGCTCGTGCCGCTGCTCGGCGTCGTCGCGGCTGTCGCAGCGTGCGCGGCGCTCGCCCTCGGGCTCTGGGGGGCCTCGGTGTCCTCCGACCGCGACGAGGCCCGTTCGGCGCTCGCACGTGAGCGCGCCGCGGCCGCGGTGCTGGCACACCCGGCCGCCGAGTCGTCCTTGACGGGCGCCTCCGGGCGGCTCGTCGTGGGCGCGGACGGCGACGCCGTGCTCGTCGTCTCGGACGTCCCGCCGGTGCCCGCGGGCAAGACGTACCAGGTGTGGGTGATCGACGGAGGGAATCCGGTCTCGGGAGGGCTCTTCTCGCCGGCCGCGGGGACGATCGCGATTCCCGTCGAGGGCCACGTTCGCGACGGCTCGGTCGTGGCGGTCACGGTCGAGGACGACGGCGGCGCGTCGGCGCCGAGCGCCGAGCCCGTCATCGCGTCGGCGCCCGTCACGCTCTCGTGACACTTCGGGCGCCAAGCCGGCACTGAGGCTCTCCGACGACACCCGTACACTCGTTCGGGTGACCGATCTGCGCCCCGCGCTCCGGGAGCTCTTCGGCTTCGACGACTTCCGCCCGGGGCAGGAGGCCGTGGTCCGGGCGGCGCTCGACGGCGTGGACACCCTCGCCGTGATGCCGACCGGCGCAGGCAAGTCGCTCACGTACCAGCTCGCGGCGATGCTGCGGCCGTCGCCGACGCTCGTCCTCTCGCCGCTCATCGCGTTGATGAAGGACCAGGTCGACAAGCTGCCGCCGCAGGTCGGCGCGACGGCGACGTTCGTCAACTCGTCGCTCGACGCGGACGAGGCCGCGGGGCGGCTCGCGTCGGTCGCCGCAGGCGAGACGAGGATCCTCTATGCGGCGCCGGAGCGCCTGCGGCAGGCGCCCTTCGTGCGGACGCTGAGGTCGATCGGCGTCGGGCTCGTCGTGATCGACGAGGTGCACTGCGTCTCGATGTGGGGCCACGACTTCCGGCCCGACTACCTCTTCATCGGCCGCGCGCTCGAGGAGCTCGGCGGGCCGTCCGTGCTCGGCATGACGGCGACCGCGACGCCCGCGAACGCCGACGCGATCGCGGAGGCGCTCGGCCGGCAGCTCGAGCTCGTGCGGACGAGCGTCCACCGGCCGAACCTCCGCTACGACGTCGAGCGGGCCGAGAACGCCGAGGAACGCCTGCGCGGACTGCTCCGGCGACTTCGCGCCGTCACGGGTGGCGTGGCGATCGTGTACGCCCGCTCGCGCCGCTCGTGTGAGGAGATCGCGCGGACGCTGCGCGGCCACGGCATCCGCGCGGAGCACTACCACGCCGGCCTCGACGCGCGGGAACGGACGCGCGTCCAGGAGGACTTCGTCGCCGGCCGTACGCCGGTCGTGGTCGCGACGACCGCGTTCGGGATGGGGATCGACAAGGCGAACGTCCGTCTCGTCGCGCTCGTCAACTTTCCCGATTCGCTCGAGAGCTACGTGCAGATGGTCGGGCGGGCGGGTCGCGACGGCGACGCGAGCGACACCGTGCTCTTCGCCGGCGACGCCGACGCGGCGGCGCTGCGGCGGTTCGCCCTCGGCGGCGTCCCGACACCGGAGCTCCTCCGGACGGTGTACCGCGCGCTCCGTGACGCGGGCGGGACGATCAGGCCCGACGCGCTCGAGGAGGTCGTGGACGGCGCCCACGACCCGCGGGTGCTCGTCGGGATGCTCGAGCAGGCGGGCATCGTCCGGCGGGACTTCGACGCAGGGCGCGCGATGCGGGTCGAGCTGCTTCCCGTCGACGCGGGCGCAGGCGCGGAACTCGACGCGCTGCTCGACCGGTACGGGCGCGAGGCGGCGGCTCGGGTCGATCGCATCGTCGAGTTCGCCGACCAGGAGCGCTGCCGCCACCTCCAGGTCGCCGAGCACTTCGGCGAGACGCTCGACGGCCCCTGCGGCGCCTGCGACGTCTGCGCGCCGCGTGCGGCCTCCGGGCCAGGCAAGGCTCCCGCTGCGGTCACGCTTCCGGACGACCCGGCGAGAGCGATCGTCGAGGCGGTACGAGGGCTCGCGTGGCCGCTCGGGCGGCGCAGCCTCGTCGCGATGCTGCGCGGGTCCGTGAAGGCGCCTCCGTCGGCCCGTCGCTCGCCGGCGTACGGCTCGCTCGCTGCCGCCTCCGACGCCGAGGTGACGCGCTGGGTGCGGGCGCTCGAGGTCGCGGGCGCGCTCGTCGAGGTCGAGAGCGACGGCTTCCGCGTGCTGCGCGTCGGCTCGGCCTCGGCGCTGCCCTCGCTCGCGCCGGCCGCGGCGAACGGCGCGGCGGCCCCGCTCGTCGCGGAGCTCAAGGCGTGGCGCACGCGCCGCGCGCGCGAGGACGGCGTCCCGGCCTACGTCGTCCTCCACGACGCGACGCTCACCGAGCTCGCGGCGCGACGTCCCGGATCGGCGGCGGAGCTCGCCGCGGTCAAGGGCCTCGGGCCGACGAAGATCGACCGCTACGGCGACGAGCTGCTCGACGTGCTCGCGACCGCCTGAGGCGTCCTGAAATGGCCAGCGCAGGGCTACAATGCTGCGCGCAGTGCGGCTTCGACGACGTACGGAGGCGGCGCCGAAGCGCGGCCGGATCCGGAAGCCGCGGCTCCTGGCGCTCGTGCTCGTGCTCTTCGCGCTGTCGGCCGTGGCGTTCAGCTACGGCCTCGTCACGGCGATCCGCAGCGAGCTCGGCGCCCTCGACCCCTCGAATCCGAGGGGCGACGTCGACACGGTCGTCTACTCGGCGCCGAACAAGTTCGGCCAGCGGCGCGTGCTCGCGATCCTGCGCGGCGACGAGAGCCGCGTGCTCGTGAAGTCGGGCGAGATCGCCCCGATCATGAAGCAGGCGATCGTCGCCACGGAGGACAAGCGCTTCTTCGAGCACAATGGCGTCGACGTGCGCGGCATCCTGCGCGCGGCCTGGGAGGACATCCGCAACAAGGCGGTCGTGGAAGGCGGCTCGACGATCACGCAGCAGTACGTCAAGAACGCGTACAGCCGCAACGACAAGACGATCGCGCGCAAGGTGCGCGAGGCGGCGCTCGCGTGGCAGCTGACGCAGCAGTGGTCGAAGGACCGGATCCTCACCGCCTACCTCAACACGATCTATTTCGGCAACGGCGCCTACGGGGTCCTGCAGGCGGCTCGGACGTACTTCGGCGGCAAGAGCGCCGCGGAGCTGACGCTCCCCGAGGCCGCCCTGCTCGCCGGGATCCCGGCGAGCCCGGCGCTCTACGACCCCGTGCAGCACCCCGCCGCCGCGCGACAGCGGCGGGCCTACGTGCTGCAGCAGCTCTACGACCAGGGGCGGATCACGACGGCCGAGCTCGCAAAGGCGAACGCCACGCCGCTGCCGAAGCCGGAGGACGTACGGCTCCCCGGCACGCGAGGGCCGGCGCCGTACTTCGTCAACTACGTCACCGACCAGCTCGTCGCGCGCTACGGCGGCGAGCGCGTGTTCGGCGGCGGGCTCGAGGTGACGACGACGATCGACCTCGACCTGCAGGAGAAGGCGCGGGAGGCGATCCAGAAGATCCTCCAGGACCCGGGCGGGCCGGCTGCGGCGCTCGTTGCGATCGATCCGCGGACGGGCGCGGTGAAGGCGATGTTCGGCGGTACGAACTTCCGGCGCAGCCAGTTCAACCTCGCGACGCAGGCCGAGCGCCAGCCGGGGTCGTCGTTCAAGCCGATCGTCCTCGCAACCGCGCTCCGCAAGGGCATCGCCCCGGCGACCCACATCACGTCGAAGCCGATCGAGATCGACGCCGGCGACCGGGTCTGGCCGGTCAAGAACTACGAGGGGAGCTACCTCGGGAGCGTCGACCTCGCGACCGCGATGGTCCACTCCGACAACTCCGTCTACGCGCAGCTGACGAACATCGTCGGACCGAAGGCGATCGTCGAGACCGCCCACCAGCTCGGCATCCGCACGAAGCTGCCCGCCTACTTCTCGATCGGGCTCGGGTTCGTCGCCGTCAACCCGCTCGACATGGCGCGCGCCTACGCGACGATCGCGAACGACGGCAAGCGCGTCGACGGCTCGCTCATGAAAGACCGCCCGCGCGTCGTCCGCGCCGTCCGCTTCCGCAAGAGCGGCAAGGTCACGGAGAACAAGGTCGTCGAGCGGGCCGTGCTCTCGCCGGCCGAGGCCGAGACCATGACCGCGATCCTCGAGAAGGTCGTCGAGCAGGGCACCGGCAAGCGGGCGCAGCTCACGGGGCAGGTCGCCGCCGGGAAGACCGGGACGAACGACGACTACGCCGACGCCTGGTTCGTCGGCTACACGCCCGATCTCGTGACCGCCGTGTGGGTCGGCTACCCGAACGAGCTCAAGCCGATGAAGACGGAGTTCCACGGCGAGCCGGTCGCGGGCGGCACGCTTCCCGCGCAGATCTGGAGGGCGTTCATGACCCGGGCGCTCGCAGACCGGCCTCCCACCTCGTTCAAGTCGCCGCCGTACCTGCCGGCCTACGACGTGAGGGTCGTGTACCGCGGCGGCCGCTGGCGGCTCGACAACGGGTTCTGCCCCGCGACGCGCGTCATCGCGTATTTCGCGGGACGGCTCCCGGCGTCGACCGCCACCTGCTATGCCAACGAGGTCTCGGTCCCGGTGCTCGTCGGCCGCTCTGTGGAGTCCGCGCGGGTCGCGCTCGAGTCGGTCCCGCTGAGCCCCGACGTGATCTACGTCCCCGCCAAGCCCCGCACGCGGCCCGGCGAGGTCGTCAAGCAGACGCCCCGCGGCGGCTTCCTCTCGGCGAACGGACGGGTGCGACTCTGGGTCACGGCGGCGGAGAACGGCCTCGTCCCCAACCTGATCGGCTCGAGCCTCCCTGCTGCACGCGAGCAGAGCCGCAAGCTGAAGCTCCGGCTCAAGGTCCAGTACGCCGACGGGCCCGAGGGGACGGTGCTGAAGCAGAGCCTCGACGCCGGGATCGCGGTGCGCCCCGGCCTGCCGCTCACGCTGCTCGTCGGCCGTGGCAGTGGCGCCTGACGGCGCCCCTGCCTAGGTCCTGACGACCGGCTTCCTCGAGACGGCGGCGGATCCGGCCTCGACGTAGCGCCATTCCTTCTCCACCGCCTTCGTGATGCCGATCCGGGTGGTGCGCGTGACGGCCGCCGGCCGGCTCGGCGGGAGGAGCTCGAACGGCGGCCGTGTGAGGTCCACGCCGTTGTCGGCGCCCGTGATCGCAAGCGCCTCCGTCAGGCGTCCGGGGCCCGCGCACAGGAGGCGGTCGTTCGTCGTCCCCCGCCGCTCCCGCATCACGTCGAGCCGCTGCGTCGGCTCGAGCGCGCGCAGCAGCACGGCGGAGCCGTGGCCGGCCCGGCCGCAGACGACGTTGGCGCACCAGTGGATGCCGTACGAGCGGTACACGTAGAGACGGCCCGGCTCGCCGAACATCACGACGTTGCGGCCTCTCGGGCCGCCGAACGAGTGGCTCGCGGGGTCGCTCTCCTCGTACGCCTCCACCTCGACGATCCGCCCTCCCACGCCGTCACGAAGCAGGGTCCAGCCGATCAGCCCGGGCGCGGCGTCGTGGACGCCGCCCGAGACGAGCTCGGAGAACGTCACTCCGCCTGCTCGAAGAGCTGTGGGTGCTGCCGCAGCGCCGTGCGGCGGGTTCGTCGGCCTCGCGCGGTCGGCTCGGCGACGTCCTCGATCTCGGCGAGGATCGTCTCCTGCGTCCGGGAGGCGACGACGGGCTCCGGGATGCCCTCCACCCAGACGAGCGTCCGGCTGCCGCTGCCGCGCTCCTCGCCGGTGATCGGCTCGAGCGCGTAGATGCGGTCGGCCCGGACGTACTTGCCGAAGCCGAGGAACACCATGCCGTGCGAGGACATGGCCGTAGTATCGCCGCGCGAGGTCGCCACCGCGCGTCTAGTCTCCGGCCGCGATGGCGCGGATCTATCTCTCTCCTCCCCACCTCACCGGCCGCGAGGCCGAGCTCGTCTCCGAGGCGATCGCGTCCAACTGGATCGCGCCTCTCGGTCCCCAGGTCGACGCGTTCGAGGCGGAGCTCGCCGCCGTCGTCGGCGTCGAGCACGCGGTTGCGCTCTCCAGCGGGACCGCCGCGCTTCATCTGGCGCTCGTCGTGCTCGGGATCGGGGACGGCGACGAGGTCGTCTGCTCCGACTTCACCTTCGCCGCGAGCGCGAACCCGATCGTCTACACGGGCGCGACGCCCGTGTTCGTCGACTGCGACGAGACGTGGACGATCGACCCCGACCTGCTCGATCGCGCGCTTGCGGAGCGGCGCGCCGTCGGAGCCTCGGTTCGGGCCGTGATCGCCGTCGACCTCTACGGCCAGTGCTGCGACTACGACGCGCTGGGAGAGGTCTGCGCACGTCACGACGCGGTGCTGGTCCAGGACTCGACCGAGTCGCTCGGGGCGACCTACCGCGGTGCGCCCGCGGGGGGCCAGGGCGCGCTGTCCGCGTTCTCGTTCAACGGCAACAAGATCATCACCACGAGCGGCGGCGGGATGCTCGTGTCGCGGAACCGCGACTGGGTCGAGCACGCGCGAAAGCTCTCGACCCAGGCGCGCGAGCCGGCGCCGCACTACGAGCACGTCGAGATCGGCTTCAACTACCGGCTGAGCAACCTCCTCGCGGCGCTCGGCCGGGCGCAGCTCGAGACGCTCGCCGACCGCGTCGCGACGCGGCGCCGGCTCCGCGACCGCTACCGCGAGCTCCTCGACGGGGTTCCCGGGGTCTCGTTCATGCCCGAGGCCGAGTACGGCCGCGGCAACGCGTGGCTGACCTGCATCGTCGTGGACCCGGTGCTCTTCGGCGTCGATCGCGAAGCGATCCGGCTCGCCCTCGAGGCGGAGGACATCGAGGCGCGGCCGCTCTGGAAGCCGATGCACCTGCAGCCGGTCTTCGCGTCGAACGTCTCGTACGGCGGTGAGGTGTCCGTGCGCCTGTTCGAGCGTGGGCTGTGCCTCCCGAGCGGGTCGGCGCTCACGGACGAGGATCAGGACCGC
>DATBIQ010000183.1:0-8178 GCA_036556865.1 Gaiella sp. | reverse complement strand
TCGAGGAACGGGTAGTCGGCCGCGATCACGTCTCCCACCTCCGTCCGTCGTCCATCTGTGCACGCCGAGCCTACGACTCCTATCGGGTCGAATCGCACGCGCGTGGGCCTTTCACCCGGGTGAACGCGGACGCGTCAGAGGAGCGGCGAGGCGAGCGCGAACGCCGCGCTCCGGGCCCTCGCCTTCAGCCCGGTCACCGCGCGGCCCGGCGTCGAGACGGCCTGGGCCGGCGCCGAGAAGCGCTCGTCGAACTGCGACGCGAGCGCGGTCGAGCGGATCGCGAGATCGATCTCGAAGAACCGCCGTAGGCTCCAGGCCTCGAGGTTGCACGTGCCCGCGAGAAGCTCTTCGCCGTCGCGGACGAACGCCTTCGCGTGGAGCATCGTCGGGTACTCGAGGATCCGGACGCCCGCGTCGAGGAGCGTCGCGTGGTGGAACTGCTGCGCGGCGGCGCAGGCCCAGTTGTTCGCGTTCGCGGGCACGAAGAGCCGCACGCGCACGCCTCTGCGGGCCGCCCGCTCGATCCTCCGGATCATCCCGCGGTCGGTGACGTACGGGTTCACGACGTCGAGCGACGTGCTCGCCGCGTCGAGCATCGTCGCGATCGCGTCGGTGATCGGCCGGAAGCGGCCCGGCGCGTTGTGCAGGACGACGGCCGGGACCGCGTCCGGGCCGCCGTCGAGCTCCGGGAAGAGGACGTCGACCTCGGCGAGCGGGATCGTGCCGCCGAGCCAGCGGAAGCCCGCGAGGAAGACGAGCTGGAGCTGCGCGACCACGGGCCCCTCGACGCGGACGAAGAGGTCGTGGAAGCGGCCGTCCTCGAAGTGATCCTCGATCCCGGCGCCGCCGACCCAGCCGATCCGCCCGTCGATCACCGCCACCTTGCGATGGTCGATGTGACCGAGGCCGCGGAGGTTCCACGCCGTCGCGCCGCCGCCCCCGAGCGGGCCGGCCGCCGTGCGCGGCTTCGTCGCCCGGACGACGCAGACCTCGACGCCCGCCGCGGTGAGCCGCTCGTAGAGCTCGCGCGACCCGCGCTCGGGGTCGGACCCCTGGCGGTCGACCACGAGGCGAACGGCCACTCCCTCTGCCGCCTTCGCGACGAGCGCGTCCGCGAAGGCGTCGCCGACGACGCCCGGACGGAAGCCGAACTGGTTGATGTGGACGGACGACGAGGCGGCGGCGACGTCGGCGAGCATCGGCGGATAGAACGCCTTTCCCTCGACGAGCACCTCAGCCGACGACGCGCTGCTCTCGGCGAACCCGAGCGAGAGGTCTCCGCGCCGGACGAAGCCCGTCGCCAGGCGCCGGGCATGAGCGACGATCCCGTCGTTCGTCACCGCGATCGGCACGTTCCCCCTCGGCGACGCCCGCTCAGGACGTCGACGGCTCGTCGACCGCGATCGCGCTCAGCAGCGTCAGCCCGAGGTCGGAGACCCGCCGCAGGAGGCCCTGCAGCTCGGCCTGGTCGCGGACGGGCCCGCAGAGCACGGTGTTCCCGCGCTCGCGGGTGAGCGACATGCCCTCGAACGCCGACTGCACGCGGTCGCTCAGCTCACCTTCGACGACGAGCCGGTACTCCCGACCTGCCATGAGGGAGACCGTTGCACCCTGACCGCCGCACCGCGCCCCGAACGTCGACAATCACCCGGATGATTCGCCTCCGTCGAGGAGGCCCAGCGTTTCCGCGCGCGCGACGGCGTCCGCCCGCGAGCCGACGGAGAGCTTGCGATAGATCGACCGCGTGTGCGTCCGAACCGTGTTCGGCGAGAGGAACAGCTTGCCGCTGATCTCGCGCATCGAGAGATCGGTCGTGAGCAGCCGCAGCACGGCCAGCTCCGCCTCGCTCGGGCGCTCGACGAGCCGGCCGCCGTTCGCCTGGTCGCGGGCGTCTCCGATCTCCGCCTCGACCTCGGCGGCGAGCCGCGCGAGCGCTGCGCCGTCCTCGAGCTCGCGGAAGGCATCCTGCGCCTCCCGGAGCGTCGCGACGGCGGCGGCGAGGCGCCCGCGGCGCATCCGCACGCGCGCGAGCAGGAGCAGGAGCCAGACCTGGTGCGGCGAGGCGAGCTCGTCGCGGTAGAAGTGCTCCGCCGCGACGAGCTCCCGCTCGGCATCGACGAGGCGACCCTCGGCCGCCAGGACGACGCCGAGCGCGATCGACGCACCGGCGCCGAGCCAGCTCCGGTTGCTCCCCACGGCGCTCACGAGCGCCTTGGCCTTCTCCGCGTGAACCCGTGCGGCGGCGAGCTGCCCGCGGTCGGCGGCGACGTGGGCCAGCGTCGCGCGGGCGTAGGAGTGACCCGGGGCACGCCTACCGGAGTCGGGATGCTCGATCGCGCGCAGAGCCGTCTCCCACGCGCCGTCGAGATCACCCACGAAGTACCGCACGCGCGCCAGCGCTGCCAGCGCGGCGATGAGGACGTCGTCCGCATCCGTCTCGGCGAGCTCGACGGCGCGGATGCCCGCGTCGACGGCCTCGTCCGCCGTCCCGTCCATTGCGGCCGCACGCACCATCGCTGCGGCGGCGTCGACGTACGGCCCTCTCCGGTCGGGACGCGCGCGGTCCGCAAGGCGCAGGAGTCGCCGCCGCTCGACGGCGCGCCCGCCGATCACGAGCGCTGCGGTCGCACCTGCCACGGCCAGCTCGGGATACTCGAGCAGATGCGCCTCGGGGAGCTCCTCCACCCAGCGCAGCACGGTCCTTGCATGGCCGGTCCGGATGAGTGCGAGGTGGTACGCGACCACCAGCCGCGCGACGAGGTCGAGGTCGCCGGCCGCGGCGGCGTGGTCGATCGCCTCGACGGGATGCCCGTCCGTGGCGAGCCACGTCGCCGCGCCCCGATGGAGCTCCACCGCCGCCTCAGGATCCTCGGCGCCGAGGGCGAACGCGGCGAACTCTGCGAACAGCGGGTGGACGCGGTACCACCCGCCCTTCTCCAGTCGGTTCAGGAAGAGGTGGGAGCGCTCGAGCTCCCCGAGCAACGACGCGGAGTCGGTGCGTCCGAGGACGACGTCGCAGAGTGGTGCCGTGAACCGGCCGAGCACCGAGACGCGCAGCATGAAGCCGCGGACATCGTCGGGGAGCGCGCCGATCACCTCCTGGCTCAGGAAGTCGGCGACGAAGCGATGGTCGCCCGTGAACTCCCGAACGACCTCGGCCGGGTCGTCGACGCCCCGGAGCCAGATCGTCGCGAGCTCCAGCGCAGCGGGCCAGCCCTCGGTCCGGCGCTGGAGCAGCTCGAGCTCGGGCGGGTCGAGGTGCACGTCGCCGCGACGCGCGAGCAGCTCCGCCGTCTCGTCGGTCGTGAACGCGAGGTCGTCTGCACGAAGCTCGACGAGCCTGCCACCGACGCGACGCCGCGCCGTCCGCAGGGAGGGGTCGCTGCGCGCGATCAGGACGAGCCGTGCGTTCGCCGGAAGGTGCTCGGCCGCATGGTCGATCGAGGCGAGGCAGTCCGGGTCCGTCACCGACTCGAGCTCGTCGAGGACCAGGATCAGCTCGTCGCCGAAGGCTCTGATCCCCTCGACGACGTCGTCGACGGCGTCGTCGACGCTCGCCCCCGACGAGCGCAGGCGATGAAGGGCGCCGCGGCCGAGACCCTCGCGGACTCGGTCGACGGCCGTCGCGACGTACGTCCAGAGCCGGACGGGATCGTTGTCGCCGACGTCGAGCGTGACCCACGCGACCGGCGCGTTCCGGCTCTCGCACCAGGCGCGAACGGCGGTCGTCTTCCCGTAGCCGGCCGGGGCTGCGACGAGGGTCAACGCCGCGCCCTCGCCTGCGTCCAGCGCCTGCTCGACGCGCGGCCGCCGGATCAGCTCCGGGCGCAGGCGCGGGGCGGCGAGCTTCGCCTCGGCGAGGGGAGGCGAGCGCTCGGCGCTTCGCGGTCGGCGCGACTCGGGCATCGCCAGTGATCTTCGCAAGAGGAGTGGTGGCTGCGGCCGCGTGTGCCGCGGCGGCCGGCGATCAGTATGCGCGCCGGCGATCGTACCCGGGCTTGGCGGCGTACGTCGCGATGTCGAGCAGGACGCCGATCACGATCAGCAGCACGTCCCAGAAGCCGTCGATCCCGACGACGGGCGACCACGCGATGATGTACATCAGCGTCGTCCACGGCAGGAAGAGGAACCCGAGCAGGCCCCACACCCAGCTGTCGATCGCCGCGTCCGGCTTGTCGCCGAAGATCCACCAGAAGAACAAGGCGATCCGCGGCCCGATGCCCCACGCCAGGAGAAACGCGCAACACACGCGGGCGACTATCCGACATCGAGTCGGTGTCTGTCAAGCCCGCACGGACGTCATGCGACCACGAGCTCTTCCAGGAGGGTCGCGTAGTCCAGCAGGTGCCGGTCGCCGAGGAACCGCTGCTCGACGTGGCGGCGAGCGTTGCGCCCGAGGCGCTCGGCCTCCACGGGATCGCCCAGCAGGCGCGCGACCGCGGCACCGAAGCCCGCGAGGTCGCTCGGGTCGTCGACGAGGAGGCCGGTCTCGCCGTCGACGACCTGGTCGACGATCCCGCCGACGGCGCTCGCGACGACCGGGCGCGCCTTCCACATCGCCTCGGCGACGGTGAGGCCGAAGCCCTCGGCGAGGCTCTTCTGCACGACGACGGCGGCGTGGCGCTGGAGCGCGTTCACGACGAGCGCGTTCTCGACGGGGTCGGCCATCGATATCGCGACGAGCTGCACCCGGGCACGGGCCGCCTGAGGCAGCCGCCGCCAGTCCGCGACCGTCTCCTGCCACACCTCGGCGCCTTCCGGGTCGTCGTCGACACCGTCCGTCTCGGGGCCTGCGAGGACGAGCCGCGCCTCGCCGGCCGGGACGTGCTCGACGAACCCGTGCATCACACCTGCCATGTCCTTCATCCGGTCCCACCGGGAGACCTGGACGACCAGCGGGACGTTCTCGTGCAAGGGGTCGCCGTCGCGAACGACGACGGCGGCGTGGCGGACGCGCGGGTCGAGCGGGTGGAGCGCGCCGTCGCCGGCGAGGAGCGCCGCGGCGCGGAGCAACGCCGGCACCTCGGCGCCGCGCAGCTCCCGGTTCTTCGGCGCGAAGGGATCGATCGACGGCGGTATCGCGCGGAGCCGTGCACGTTCGATCCACGCCGGGGCGAAAGGCTCCCTCGAGAAGACGAACGCGTGCGCCGGCTCGACGTACGGCCGCACGAACGCCCACGCCCGCTCCGTCCACTCGTTGCCGCTGTCGTGGCCGACGTGGCAACGCCAGATCACGTGCGCGCCCATCGCGGCGAGCGGCCCGATGAGACCTGCGGGCTGCGGGTCGTGGACGATGACGACGTCGCCCGGGCGAACGGAGGGGCGTATGCGCTCGAGGTTGCGCCGAGTGACGCGTTCGTAGTGGGCGTGCTCCGCGGGGCCGAGCTCGCCACCGTCCCCCGGCGCGCCGTAGAGCCCGTTGTGGACGCGCTTCGTGACCTCGAAGAACTCCGGGTCGCCGTCGATCACGAGCCAGTCCGTCTCCAGGCCGGCACCGAGGGCGTAGCCGACCAGGCTGGCGAGCATCTCCGCCACCCCGCCCCCGGTCGCGGTCGAGTTGACGTTGACGATCCGGCGCCCTGCGAGCACCTGACGCAGCCGGTCGGCGGCGACGATCAGCTCGGCGACGCGCGCGTCGCCGAGTATCGGGGCGAGACGCTGCGGGTCGATGGGAGCGACCGCGACCGTCGTGTCGGGGCTCGGTGCCATCGGTCAAGTCTCTCGCATCGGCCGGCCTTTAAGCGCCGGTTGCCCGGCCGGCCCGGCGTGCCCGTCGTAGGATTGCGGCAACCGTCCAGGAGGGCCGGGTGAGCTCGCTCGAGCTGGCGCGCTGGCAGTTCGGAATC
This sequence comes from Gaiella sp., assembly GCA_036556865.1. Classification (GTDB taxonomy): domain Bacteria; phylum Actinomycetota; class Thermoleophilia; order Gaiellales; family Gaiellaceae; genus Gaiella. Next base: position 2,332 of record DATBIQ010000183.1, on the reverse strand, counting down.
ACGACCGTCTACCACTTTCTGTTCGTCCCGGTGACGATCGGCCTCGCCTTCTTCACGGCCTACTGCCAGACGCGTTGGTACCGGAGCGGCGAGGAGACCTGGTATCGCGCGACGCGCTTCTGGGGGAAGCTGCTCCTGATCTCGTTCGCGCTCGGCGTCGTCACGGGGATCGTCCAGGAGTTCCAGTTCGGGATGAACTGGTCGGAGTACTCCCGATTCGTCGGCGACATCTTCGGCGCCCCACTCGCCATGGAGGGGCTCGCCGCGTTCTTCGTCGAGTCGACGTTCCTCGGCTTGTGGATCTTCGGCGCCGGCCGGCTCTCGAAGGGCGTGCACCTCGCCACGATCTGGGCCGTGGCCGGCTCGACCGCGCTCTCCGCCTACTTCATCCTCGCCGCCAACTCGTGGATGCAACACCCGGTCGGCTACGAGCTCGTCGACGGGCGGCCGCGGCTCACGTCGATCTGGGCGGTGCTGACGAACAACACCGCCCTCTACGCGCTCGCGCACACGCTCCTCGCGGCGCTGATCACGGCGGGGCTGCTCATGACCGGGATCTCCGCGTGGCACCTGCGGCGCGGGAACGAGCTCGACGTGTTCGGGAAGTCGATGCGGCTCGCGCTGCCGATCGTCACGGCGGCCGCGGTCGCCACCGTGGTCGTCGGCCACTTCAACGGCGTCCTCATGACCGAGCAGCAGCCAATGAAGATGGCCGCCGCCGACGCCGTCTTCGAGACGAAGCGCGGCGCCGGCCTCTCGCTCTTCGCGACCGGCGACTTCGAGTCCAACCCGGAGGGGCTCAACCGCAACGTCGAGGTCCCGAACCTCCTCTCGTTCATCACGACCGGGTACCCGCGAGGGGAGATCCAGGGGATCAACGACCTGAACCGCGACTACCAGGCGACGTACGGCCCCGGCGAGTACGCGCCGGTCGTGGCGGTCGCGTACTGGTCGTGGCGTGCGATGCTCGGCGTCGGCTTCCTCGTCGTCGTCATCGGCCTGGTCGGTCTCTGGCTCTGGCGCAAGGGGACGCTCGTGACCTCGCGCCGCTACCTCGGCCTGCTCGTCCTCGCCTCGGTGCTGCCGTTCGTCGCGAACACGGCCGGGTGGGTGTTCACGGAGATGGGCCGCCAGCCGTGGGTCGTCTTCGGACTGCTGAAGACGGACGTGGCGAGCTCGCCGAGCGTGAGCACGACCGAGGTGCTCGTGACGCTCGTCGGCTTCACGCTCCTCTACGGCGTCCTCGCGGTCATCGCCGGCCGCGTCTTCCTCCAGATGGCCCGCAAGGGCCCCGTCCCCGAGGGCGAGGCCGACGCGCTCGGCGGCGACCTCGGCCTCGCCTACTAGCGATGGAGACCACCTTCCTCCAGGATCTCTGGTTTCTCCTCATCGCAGTGCTGTGGCTCGGGTACTTCGTGCTCGAGGGGTTCGACTTCGGCGTCGGCATGCTGCTGCGGCGCACGGGACGCACCCCGTCGCAGCGCCGCGCCGTGATCCACTCGATCGGGCCGGTCTGGGACGGGAACGAGGTGTGGCTGATCGTCGCCGGCGGGGCGACCTTCGCCGCGTTCCCGCAGTGGTACGCGACGCTCTTCTCCGGGTTCTACCTCGCGCTGTTCCTGATCCTCGGCGCCCTGATCGTCCGGGGGGTCGCCTTCGAGCTCTGGGGGAAGCGCGAGGACGCACGGTGGCGGAACGGGTGGGAATGGGCGATCGTCGTCGGCAGCGCCCTCCCGGCGCTCCTGTGGGGCGTCGCGTGGGCGAACATCGTCCACGGCGTTCCGATCGACGCCAGCGGGGAGTACACCGGCGACCTCCTCGACCTGCTCGGTCCGTACGCCCTCCTCGGTGGGCTGGCGACGCTCACGCTCTTCCTGGCCCACGGGGCGATCTTCCTCGGGTTGCGCACGACGGGCGAGGTCGAGGCCCGGGCGCTGGCGACCGCGCGCGTGTCGATGCCGGTGGCCGCGGCGATCGGGATCGCATTCCTCGCCTGGACGCTCGTCGACCAGGGCGACCGCGGCGGTGTCCAGGCCGCCTCGGCTGCCTGCGCCGTCGCGGCAGCGGCGCTCCTCGCCGCGGCGTCGATCCTGGCGCGCAGGAACGCCGGCTGGGCGTTCGCCGCGACGACGGGGGCGATCGTCGCGCTGTTCACGACGCTGTTCGTCGACCTCTACCCGAACGCGATGGTCTCGAGCACGAGTGACGCGTTCGACCTCACACTCGCCGACGCGGCCTCGTCGAACTACACGCTGAAGGTGATGACGGTCGTCGCGGTGGGACTGCTGCCGTTCGTGCTCCTCTACCAGGCATGGACGTACTGGGTCTTCCG
>DATBIQ010000182.1:0-6909 GCA_036556865.1 Gaiella sp. | reverse complement strand
CGCCTGCGTGCGGGTCTCCGCCTCGAGCTTCGCGAGGATGTGGCGCACGTGGCTCTTCACGGTCTCCTGGGAGATGAAGAGCTGCTGCGCGACGTCCGCGTTCGACATCCCGTCGGCGAGCAGCTGGAGGATCTCGCGCTCGCGCTGCGTCAGGATCTCCTGCCCGTCTTTCCCCGTGGCGAGCGACGGGATGAGCGCCGGGTCGACGAAGGTCTCGCCGCCCGCGACCTTCTCGATCGCCTTGAGCAGCGTCTCGTGCGGCGCCTCCTTGAGGACGTAGCCGCGAGCGCCCGACTCGAGCCCGCGCTGGAGCAACGCGCGTTCGCTGTAGGCGGTGAAGACGAGGACGCTCGTGTCGGGGACGCGCGCGACGATCTCCTCGGTCGCCTCGATCCCGTCCATCTGGGGCATCCGCAGGTCCATGATCACGACGTCGGGGCGCCGACGCTCCGCAAGGGCGACGGCCGTCTCGCCGTCGGGCGCCTCTCCGACGACGCGGATGTGCGACGAGCGCAGGAGCGCCAGCCGCAGGCCCTCGCGGACGACCTCGTGGTCGTCGGCGATCAGGACCGTGATCTCGTCCTTCTCGGCCACGGAGTGGGATTCTACGAGCGAGGTGGGACGCCTCCCTGCGGCTAGACCGCGAGCTCGAGCTGCTCGGGCTCCGGTTCCGGTGTGATCGGAGGTCGGCGGGGCACCCAGGCGCGCCGCGCGAGCGCGCGTACGTTCTCGCGCACGGGCTCCGTTTCGGCTGCGGGAAGGTACGCGCGGCCGTCGTAGAGCCGCTCGTAGTCGGGCAGGAGCTCGGGCCAGTCGCGCGAGAGGGCTTCGAGGAAGTGCTCGCGGGTTCCCGGCCGGAGATAGAGGACATTGGCCCAGATCCCGCTCGCGCCCGCCGCGCGCGCCTCCCTCACGACCTCCGCGAGGAGAGCGGGATCGTCCGAGAGCCCGGGGAGCAGCGGCGCGAGGGCGACGCCCGTGTCGATGCCGGCATCCGTCAGGATCCGGACGCTCTCGAGCCGTCTGCGCGGCGGCGCGGTGCCGGGCTCGGTCGCACGCCAGATCCGCTCGTCCAGCGTCGGCACGGAGAAGCTCACGTGCACCTTTGCACGGCGTGCGGCCTCGACCAGGACGTCGACGTCCCGCCGGATCATCGGCCCGCGGGTGATGAGCGAGAACGGCGTTCGCCCCGCCCCGAGCTCGCGGATGCACGCTCGCGTCAGCCGGTAGCGACCCTCGGCCGGCTGGTACGGATCCGTTGCCGCTCCGACGGCGACGGTGTCGCGCTTCCACGAAGGCCGCGCGAGCTCGCGGCGGAGGACCTCCGCGACGTTGACCTTGACGCGGATCGAGCGGCCGTAGCGGTCGTCCGACGGCCGGTCGGCCCGCGCTTCGAAGGCGCGGACGTAGCAGAAGGTGCACCGGTGCGCGCAGCCCGTGTACGGGTTGAGCGACCAGTCGAACGGCATGCCCTTGACACGGTTGAGCGCGCTCCGGCACGGCTCCTCGCGGTAGGCGACCCGCATGCCACACTATAGAACGTACGTTCGTTCGCCCGCAACGCGGTGCCGGGCGGCTCAGGCCGAGGCGGCGGTGACCATCCCCGCACCGACCGTCTCGTTCGTCGCCTCGTCGACGAGGACGAACGCGCCGGTGGTGCGGTTCTCCGCATACGGGTCGACGAGCAGCGGGGAGGCGAGGCGGAGCCGGATGCGGGCGAGGTCGTTCAGCGCGAGACCGTCGGCCGGAACGTGCTCGAGCGTCCCGACGTCGAGCACGGACATGACCTCGTCGAGGATCGCACGCGACCAGCGCGTCGTGTGCTTGACGGCGAGTCGCGCGCCGGCCTGCACCGGGCGCTCGCTCATCCAGCAGACGATCGCCTCCAGCTCGCGGGCCGCGGTCGGCGCGTCGTGCGGGTCGCAGAGCATGTCGCCGCGCGAGACGTCGAGCTCGTCCGTCAGGCGGACGACGACCGACTGGCCCTGGACGGCGACGGGTAGGGGGCCGTCGTACGTCTCGACCGAGGCGACCGTCGTGCGGAGGCCGGACGGGAGCACGAGCACCTCGTCGCCCGCATGCCACTCGCCTCCTGCGACCTGGCCCGCGTAGCCGCGGTAGTCGTGGTGCTCGTCCGTCATCGGGCGGACGACCCACTGGACGGGGAAGCGCCGGTGCGAGGCATCTCTGTCGGCCGCGATCTCGATCGACTCGAGCTGCTCGAGGAACGTCCCGCCACTCCACCAGCCGAGCCGCTCCGACGGCTCGACGACGTTGTCGCCTCGACGCGCCGCGATGGGCACCGTCAGCGAGTCGCGGAGCCCGAGTCGCGCCGCCAGGCCTGCGAGGTCGGACTCGATCTCGCGGAAGCGGGCCTCGTCGAAGTCGACGAGGTCCATCTTGTTGACGGCGAAGACGACGTGGGGGATCCCGAGCATCGCGGCGATGTACGTGTGACGCTGGGTCTGCTCGATCACGCCCTTGCGCGCGTCGAGCAGCACGACCGCGACGTCGGCGGTCGACGCGCCCGTGACCATGTTCCGCGTGTACTGGACGTGTCCGGGGGCGTCGGCGAGCTGAAAACGGCGCGAGGGGGTCACGAAGGAGCGGTAGGCGACGTCGATCGTGATGCCCTGCTCGCGCTCGGCGCGGAGGCCGTCGGTGAGCAGCGCGAGGTTGACGTAGCCGTCGCCGCGGCGCTCGCTCGTCTCCTCGACGTGCTCCAGCTGGTCCGACATGACCTGTTTGGTGTCGTAGAGGAGGCGGCCGATCAACGTCGACTTGCCGTCGTCGACCGAGCCGCAGGTGACGAGCCGGAGGAGCTCGGTCGATGCTCCGGTGCCGTCGAGGGCGAGGGCGTCGCTAGAAGTAGCCGACACGCTTGCGGTCCTCCATCGCTGCCTCGCTCACCTTGTCGTCGGCGCGCGTCTCGCCGCGTTCCGTCACGCGAGTGGCGGCGATCTCGCGCACGACCTCGTCGATCGTCCGCGCGGTCGAGCGGACGCCCCCGGTACAGCTCATGTCGCCCACGGTGCGAAACCGCACCTCCTCCTCGAACGTCTCCTCGTCGGGATAGCGCTCGACGAACTCGGAGGCGGCGTACAGCATCCCGTCGCGCTCGAAGACCTCGCGCCGGTGGGAGAAGTAGATCCCGGGCAGCTCGAGCCCTTCGCGGGCGACGTACTGCCACACGTCCAGCTCGGTCCAGTTGGAGATCGGGAAGACGCGCACCTGCTCGCCCTTGCGGATCCGGCCGTTGTAGAGGTTCCAGAGCTCGGGCCGCTGCGCGCGCGGGTCCCACTGACCGAAGTCGTCCCGGAACGAGAAGATGCGCTCCTTCGCTCGCGACCGCTCCTCGTCGCGGCGCGCGCCGCCGATCGCCGCGTCGAAGCCGTGCTCGGCCATGGCGTCGAGGAGGGTCGTCGTCTGGAGCTGGTTGCGCGAGGCGCGCGGGCCCGTCTGCTCGACGACGCGGCCCTTGTCGATCGACTCCTGCACCGACGCGATCACGAGGCGCTCGCCGAGCTCGGCGACGCGCCGATCCCGGAACTCGATCGCCTCGGGGAAGTTGTGGCCGGTGTCGACGTGCATCAGCGGGAAGGGGAAGCGGCCGGGGCGGAAGGCCTTCTCGGCGAGGCGCAGGAGCACGATCGAGTCCTTGCCGCCGGAGAAGAGGAGGACCGGCCGCTCGAGCTCCGCGGCGACCTCGCGCATGATGTGGATCGCCTCCGACTCGAGCGTGTCGAGATGCGAGAGGTGGACGAGTGGGTCGGTCGTGGTCACGTTTCGGCTCGGCGCTCGGATCGTCGTTCTTCAGGCGTGGAGGCCGCACTCCGTCTTGCCCGACCCGACCCAGCGGCCGTCGCGGCCGGTTCCGGGGGCGGTGCAGTGGGTGCAGCCGATCGAAGCGTATCCGCGCTCGTGGAGCGGGTTGACGGGGAGCTCTCGCTCGCGGACGTAGGCGCTGACGTCGTCGTCCGTCCAGTCGGCCAGTGGGCTCGCCTTCCAGAGCTCGTGGCGCTCGTCCCAGCCGAGCTTCGGGGTCGCGGCGCGGTTCGCAGATTGCTCTCGGCGGACCCCGGTGATCCAGCCGTCGAGGCCCGAGAGGGCGGTCCCGAGCGGTCCGAGCTTGCGGATCGAACAGCACAGGTCGGGGTTCCGCTCCCACAGCGCCTCGCCGTGGATCGCGGCCTGCCGGCCGAGCGACGGGCCCTCGAACACCTCGACCGTGATCCCGTAGCGCTGCTCCACCTGACGCCAGACGGCGTACGTCTCGGGGAACAGGACGTGCGTGTCCAGGGCGAAGACCCGCGCGTCGGGCTGCCGTTCGAGGAGCATGTCGAGGAGCACGCTCTCCTCCTTCTGGAAGGAGCACGCGAGGGCGACGGCGGGGTGCAGGCGGTCGAGGACGGTCTCGACGACCTCCTCCGCGGTGAGGGCCTCGACGTCGGTCTCGCCGACGAGCTCCGCGACGCTCCGCTCCATCGCGCGAACGGTACCACTCATCACGGTTGCTTATCCCGCGCATTAGGGAAACTCGTTGCACCGTACAGGGATCGCGCCTCGGCGACCACGAGCTCGAGGAAGTCTTCGGCGTCGGCACCGGGATCGCGGGTCGCATGCCGCGGCGTGCGCCGGCGGAGGAGTAAAGCGGTGTCAGACACCGATTCCTGTCAAGAGGTCCCTTTCGGCCAACGTCGCGAACAGCCACGCGCGGCGTAGGGTTGCGTCGGATGGACGAGCTCGCCGGGGGCATTCGGCGCGTCACGCTCCCGCTGCCGACGCGGCCGGGGCACGTCCACTCGTACCTGCTGCCCGGCCACGACGGCTGGACGGTCGTCGACACGGGGCTCGGGCTGCCGGACGCGCGGGAGCGTTGGGCCGGGGAGCTCGCAGCGCTTCCCGGCCACGTTCGCCGCATCGTCGTCACGCACTTTCACCCGGATCACGTCGGCGCGGCGCTCGACCTGTCGGAGCTCACCGGCGCGCCAGTTCTCCAGGGGCGGCTCGACTACCAGCAGTGCGAGCTCGTGTGGGGGGGAACCGACTGGGCGCCGGTCCTCGTCGACTGGTTCCGGCGGCACGGGGTGCCGGACGAGGTCGTCGCCGAGCTGATCGAGCAGGGCTCGTTCTACCGGCCGTTCATCCGCTACCAGCCGGATCCCGAGCTGCTCGATCCCGGCGACGCGATCGACGGCTGGCGCGCTGTCGCGGCGCCCGGGCACGCGGACGGTCAGCTCATGCTCGTGCGCGAGGGCGTGCTCGTCGCGGCCGACCACGTGCTCGACCCGATCTCGCCCACCGTCGGCCTCTGGCCCCGGAGCCGCCCGGACCCGCTCGGCGACTACGTCGGCGCGCTCCGGGACGTCGTCGACCTCGGCCCGACGCTGGCCCTCCCCGGGCACGGCGAGCCGATCGCGGATCCCGTGGCGCGCGCGCGGCAGCTGATCGTGCACCACGAGGAGCGGCTCGAGGCCACTGCGGCGACGCTCGGGGACGAGCCGCGCAGCGGGTACGAGGTCTCGTTTCCGTTGTTCGGCGACGACCTGAAGCCCGCGGCGAGGCGCTTCGCGGTCGCGGAGACGCTGTCCCACCTCGAGCGGCTCGTCATCGGCGGCGCCGCTCGGCGACACGAGACCGCCGAAGCCGTTACCTATACTGCGCGCTGAGTGGACGGCGAGCTACCGCCCAGTACCCGCGCCCCGGGCTGCGGGGCGACCATCCTCGGTAGAGGGGCCCGATGAGCGACGTATGGCGCGCCGTCGCCGTGCTCGCGCTCGTCCTCGGCAACGCGGTCTTCGTCGCGGCGGAGTACGCGCTCGTCACCGCGAGGCGAAACCGCCTGGAGGACCGCGCCGAGCACGGCAACCGGCGCGCCCGCACGGCGCTGCGGCTGATGGACGAGCCGGTCCGCTTCATCTCGACCGTCCAGGTCGGGATCACCGTGCTCAGCATCGCGCTCGGTGTCGTCGGCGAGCCACTGGTGTCGCAGTACTTCGAGTTCCTGCCGCGCGGCGTCGCGTTCGTGGTGTCGTTCTCGGTCCTCACGTACCTCAGCGTCGTCGTCGGTGAGCTCGTGCCGAAGGCCGTCGCGCTCCAGAAGGCCGAGCTGCTCGCGCTGATCCTCGCGGTGCCGATCGATCTCCTCTCGCGCGCGTTCGCGCCGGTCGTCTGGATCCTCCAGCACTCGTCGAACGCCGTCCTGCGGGTGCTGCGGGTGAAGCCGGCGCCGGCGGGAATGATGGCCTTCACGCGCGAGGACATCCGCCAGTCGGTCGCGGCCGCGGAGGACGTCGGCGAGATCCAGACCGCGGAGGAGGAGATGCTGTACAAGGTCTTCGACTTCGCGGAGAAGGAGGCGGCCGACGTGATGGTGCCGCGGCCGGACGTCTTCGGCCTGTCGGTCGACTTGCCGCCGGAGAAGGCCCTCGGGCTGATCCTCGACAACCCGTACACGCGCTATCCGGTCTACCGGGAGTCGCTCGACGACATCATCGGGATCCTCCACATCCGCGCGCTCGTCGCAGCGCTGAACGACCAGCGAATCGCGTCGGTGAAGCTCGAGGAGCTCCTCAACCCGGCGTACGTCGTCCCGGAGACGAAAGACCTCGGGGCCCTGCTCGGCGAGTTCCGCAGGACGAACCAGCATATGGCCGTCGTCGTCGACGAGTACGGTGCAACCGCTGGCATCGTGACCCTCGAGGACCTGCTCGAGGAGATCGTCGGCGACATCGAGGACGAGTTCGACCTCCCGGACGAGTCGGTCGAGCGCGTCGACGACCGCACGGTGCGCGTCGACGGCACCTTCCCGATCGACGACTTCAACGAGCAGTTCGGGGTCGAGCTGCCGCAGGAGGACTACCACACGATCGCCGGCTTCGTCTTCGGCGCCCTCGGCCGCGCGCCGGA
>DATBIQ010000181.1:0-2685 GCA_036556865.1 Gaiella sp. | reverse complement strand
CCGAGCTCCTCCCCGTTCCGCTTTCGCTCGATCAGCTCGGCCGGGCGGATCATCGGCGCGCGGCCGTTCCGGCCATCTTGTGCAGCCCGTTCACGGTCGCAAGCATAGGTCGGTGAAGGTGCGCGAGATCATCCGCCTGGTCGAGCGCGACGGATGGACGCTTCGAGGCTTCTCGGGCAGCCAGCGACATTTCGTCCATCCGACGAAGCCCGGCAAGGTGACGATCCCTGCTCGTCTGAGCAAGGATTTGCACCCGAAGACGGTCGCGAGCATTCTTCGTCAAGCAGGACTCGACCGATGACGTTGAACTTCCGGGATCGTGCCGAGCAGTACCTGATCCTCGTCGAGGGCGGGCCGCCTTCGAACTTCTCTGCGTGGTCGCCCGATCTACCGGGCTGTGCGGGAGTCGGCGACTCCATCGACGAGTGCGTCTCCGACATGCTCGACGCGATCGCGTTCCATCTCGGGGGAATGGCCTCCGACGGCGACCCACTCCCCGAGGGAACGGGACCCGGCGTGTACGTCGCCCGAAACCCGCGCGCCGCAGCCTAGGGCTGCAGGATCGGCGCGCCCGGGATGCCGCGCGACGGCGCCTTGCCGCCGAGCCAGGCGTTCACGGTCGCGCCGACGTCGGCGAACTCGCCGTTGTGCACAGCTCCCTGCGCGTTGCGGCCGGCGGCGTAGGCGAGCAGGAGCGCGTGCTCGCGAGAGTGGTCCGTGGACGGCGTCGTCGGGTCGCAGCCGTGGTCGGACGTGATCACGAGCAGGTCGGCGGGCCGCAGCGCCTCGAGGATGTCCTCCAGCCGCCGGTCGAAGTCCTGCAGGCAGCGGTGGAAGTTCTCCGGGTCGTTGCGGTGCCCCCAGAGCATGTCCGTCTCGACGAGGTTGACGAAGACGAGGCCGTCGTCGAGCTGCTGCAGGAGCTCGACCGTCTTGTTGATCCCGTCGACGTTCGACTTGGTCGGGTTGGACTCGTCGATGTCGCACCCAGCGAAGATGTCGCCGATCTTGCCGACGCCGTGCACCTTGTGCCCCGCCTCGCGGACGAGCGTCAGGTAGTTCGGGCGGCGCGGCTCGAGCGAGAAGTCGTGCCGGTTCGGCGTGCGCTCGTAGCTGCCCGGCGAGCCCAGGAACGGCCGGGCGATCACGCGCCCGACGGCGTGCTTGCCGGTGAGGATCTCCCGCGCGATCCGGCAGCCCTCGTAGAGCTCCTCGAGCGGGATCGTCTCCTCGTGCGCGGCGATCTGGAAGACCGAGTCCGCGGACGTGTAGACGATCCACTTCCCGGTGCGCTGATGCTCCTCGCCGAGCTCCTGGATGATCTCCGTCCCCGACGCGGCCTTGTTGCCGAGGACGCCGCGTCCCGTCTTGTGCATGAAGGGGTCGATGACGTCGTGCGGGAACCCGTGCGGGTAGGTCGGCATCGCCGTCGGGGTGACGACGCCCATCAGCTCCCAGTGGCCCGTCGTCGTGTCCTTGCCCTTCGAGCGCTCGAGCAGCCGGCCGGCCACCGCCGGCGCACCCGGTTGCGGCGGACATCCCTCCAGCGGCATCACGTTTCCGAGCCCGAGCGCCTCGAGGGCGGGCAGGTCGAGGCCCCCGACGGCGCGGGCGACGTTGCCGAGCGTATTCGACCCTTCGTCTCCGAACGAGGCCGCGTCGGGCAACTCTCCCGCGCCGACGGCGTCGAGCACGATCACGCACGCACGCGGCACGCGGCTATTCTACGGCGCGGATGGGAACTGTCCTCGGCCTCTTCGGTCTCGTCTTCTACATCGTGCTGATCGTCGGCCTGGCCGCCAGCGTGACGTGGCTCGTCGTCAAGCTGAGCCCGTCGAAGAGCCAGAAGCAGGCGGACGCCGCGAAGGCCAAGGCGTCGTAGCGCCGCGGCTCGCGTTCGAGGACACGTTCGAGCGCGACACGCTGGACCCCGGCCGCTGGCTGCCCTGGTACCTGCCGCAGTGGAGCAGCCGGGAGCGCGCGGCCGCGCGCTACGAGGTCGGCGGCGGCCGCCTGCGCCTCCTGGTCACCGCCGACCAGGAACCGTGGTGCCCCGAGCTCGACGGCGAGACGCGCGTCTCCTCGCTGCAGACCGGCGTCTTCGCCGGGCCGCTCGGGAGCAGGACCGGCCAGCACCGGTTCGACGAGCGGGCCGTCGTCACCGAGGAGCAGCAGGAACGGCGCCTCCACACGCCGCACTACGGCCGCATCGAGCTGCGCGCACGCGCGCTCGACGACCCCACCGCCATGGTCGCGCTCTGGCTGATCGGCTTCGAGGACGAGCCGGAGCGCTCCGGCGAGATCTGCGTTTGCGAGATCTTCGGCCGCGACGTCCGGCCGGAGGAGGCACGCGTTGGCATGGGCGTCCATCCGTTCGGCGACCCGCGGCTGCTGGACGAGTGGGAGCAGGTGCGCGTGCCCGGCGACGCGCGCGACTTCCACGTCTACGCGGCCGACTGGACGCCCGGCGGCGTCTCGTTCTCGGTCGACGGCGTCACCCGCAAGACGGTCGCGCAGGCGCCCGACTACCCGATGCAGCTGATGCTCGGGATCTACGAGTTCCCGGAGTCGGCCGAGCGCCCGGCGGACGCCTACCCGAAGGCCTTCGAGGTCGACTACGTCCGCGGCTACGCGCTAGACCGCTGAGCCGAGGACGTCTTCGAGCGGCGTGAACTCGAGCCCGTG
>DATBIQ010000180.1:0-2807 GCA_036556865.1 Gaiella sp. | reverse complement strand
GAGGAGCGCGAGGACGAGGTGGCCGAGACGATCTGCGCCGAGGCGGGCAAGCCGATGAAGGCCGCGCGCATCGAGGCGCAGCGGGCCGTCTCGACCTACACGATCTCGGCCGCGGTCGCGCGCACGCTCGCGGGCGAGCTGATCCCGATGGACGCATCCCCCGCGGGCGCGGGGAAGATCGCGTACACGATGCGCCTCCCGATCGGGATCGTCGGGGCCATCAGCCCGTTCAACTTCCCGCTCAACCTCGTCGCGCACAAGATCGCGCCTGCCCTCGCGGCCGGCTGCGCGGTCGTGCTGAAGCCGGCCTCGCAGACGCCGATGTCCGCGCTCCTCCTCGCGGAGCTCGAGCAGGAGGCGGGCCTCCCCGCCGGCTGGCTCAACGTGCTCGTCGGGCCGGCGTCGGCGATCGGCGACGTCCTGGTCGAGGACGAGCGCGTGCGGATGATCACCTTCACCGGCTCGAGCGGCGTCGGCTGGGACCTGCGTGCCCGGGCGGCGCAGAAGAAGGTCACGCTCGAACTCGGCAACTCGACGCCGGTGCTCGTCGAGGCGGACGCCGACGTCGAGGACGCCGCCGCGCGCCTGGCCCAGCACGCGTTCTCGTTCGCCGGCCAGAGCTGCATCTCCGTCCAGCGGATCTACGTCCGGCGCGAGGCGCTCGACAGCTTCCTCGCCGCGTTCGTCCCCCGGGTGGAGGCGCTCAAGGTCGGCGACCCGGCCGACCCGGAGACCGACGTCGGCCCGGTGATCGACGCGGGCAACAAGGAGCGGATCGCCGCGTGGATCGAGGAGGCGAAGACGCAGGGCGCGACGGTGCTCGCCGGCGGCGAGGAGGACGGGCTCCTGCGGCCGACCGTGCTCGGCGACGTGCGGCCCGACATGAAGGTCGTCTGCGAGGAGGTCTTCGGCCCCGTCTGCACCGTGACGCCGTACGACTCGCTCGAGGAGGCGTTCGAGCTCGCGAACGGGACGAAGTTCGGCCTCCAGGCGGGGATCTTCACCGGCAGCGTGCAGACGGCGCTCCGCGCGGGGCGCGAGCTCGAGTTCGGCGGCGTCGTCGTGAACGAGGCGCCGACCTTCCGCGCGGACCAGATGCCGTACGGCGGCGTGAAGGCCTCCGGCAACACGAAGGAGGGCCCGCCGCACACCGTGCGCGAGATGACCGAGGAGCGTCTGGTCGTGCTCGCAAACGCCGTCTAGGCGCGCGGGGAGGTCGGCTAGACTCGCCCACCATGCCGGGCCGATTCTTCGCGCGCGGCGGGCCTCCGCCGCCCGGTCCGCCCCACGACGCCCCGCCCCCGCCGGAGCCCCCGGCGCCGGACGACGCGCCGCCGCCGGAGGGAGCCCATCCGCCGCCTCCGCCGCCGGTCGCACCCCCGCCCGTGCCGCCCGAGCGCGAGCGCCGCGACCTGATCCGGCTGCGCGAGGTCGAGCTCCGCGACGTCGGCGGGCTCGCGGTCGAGATGGCCCGCCGGGACGACTGGCGCTACCCGCTCCTGCAGAGCCGCACGGCCGACGTGCTCGCGCTCGAGGAGCGGATCCACGAGCTCGACGCGATGATCGCGGCGGCCGAGATGGCGCAGCGCGGCGTGCCGGTCGCCCAGTGCCGCTGCGGCGCGCCGATCGTGCAGGGCGCGCACTTCTGCTCCCACTGCGGCCGGCCCGCGCCCGAGACGCCGCCGGTCGTCGCGTGCAGCCACTGCGGGAACCCGCTGCCCGCCGAGGCCAACTTCTGCTCCGTGTGCGGCAACGCGGTGGCCGCCGAGGAGCTCGCGTCGCAGACCGGGCTCGACGAGACGCTCGTCGAGCCCCGGCCCGACGAGGACCCCTGGACCGGATGACGGAACGCCCGCCCGACGCTCCCGATCCCGACGCGCCGCCGGTCGCCGAGGCCGGCCCGCCCGAGCCGCGCTGCTACCGCTGCGGCAACCCGCACGACCCGTTCCAGGAGTACTGCCTCGAGTGCGGCGCGCGCCTCGTGCCGCTCCCCGGCGGGATGACGCGCTCGACGCTCTTCCAGCGGGAGTCGCCGTTCTGGTTCTGGGGCGCGTTCCTCGGGCTCCTCGCGATCGCGCTCGTGGCGGCGGGCATCGTCCTCGCCGCGCGCGACGACGACGGAGGCGGCGGCGCGGGCTCGTCGTCCGGCGTCGCGCCCACGACGATCCCGATCGTGCCCCCCACGACCGGCATCACGACGACCCCGCTCCCGACCACGGTCGCTCCGCCGACCCAGTCGACGACCATCCCGACGCTCCCGACGACGACCGCGCCGACCACCACCGCCCCGACGACCACGGCCCCGACTACGACCGCCGCCACGAACGGGCTCACCCAGTGGCCGGCGAACACGGACGGCTGGACGGTCGTGGTCGCCTCGGTCCCGAAGGGCGACGGCCGCTCGGCCGCCGAGACGAAGGCGCGACAGGCCCAGTCGAAGGGCCTGCCGGAGACCGGCGTCCTGGACGGCGACCAGTACGCGAGCCTCACGAACGGTTACTACGCGGTGTTCAGCGGCGTCTACGACACGAAGTCGGAGGCCGACGGTCACCTCTCCCAGGCCCGGGCCTCCTACCCGAGCGCCTACGTCAAGGCCGTCAACTAACCGGAGGAGCGCCGATCCGGGCCCGGACTTTGTAACAGGGCCCGGGGGACGTTAGACTCCTGCCATCGGGGCGCTTCGGCGCCTTCTTAACGGGAAATTAACAGTCGTTTGCAGCTAGTTAATCGCCGCGCCGGATAATGACCATGGAGCTCATGCAGAACGGACTTCTCCCTCGCATGTATCAGTACTCCCGGGCCATCTA
>DATBIQ010000179.1:0-6192 GCA_036556865.1 Gaiella sp. | reverse complement strand
TGCGCGGCGCGTCCAACGAGAAGGCGAAGCGGGAGCTCGGCTGGACGCTGGCTCATCCGAGCTGGAGGCAGGGCTTCGAGGTGGCGTACCGCGGCCTCAGGGCCGCCGCCTAGTCGATCGCCGCGAGCGCCCGCGCGAGCGGGGGGAGAGCTGCCCCACCGCAGCTCTCCCGCCCGCGCGTCCGTCCCCGCGGCGCATGTCCGAGGGGCCCGGGATCGAGGTCACCCCTTCGGGATGAGGACGCGGTTGATGACGTGGATGACGCCGTTCGAGGCCATCACGTCCGTCTTCGTCACCTGCGTCGAGCCGTTCAGGAACACCTTGCCGCCCCGGACGGACACCTTCACCCCCTGCCCCTCGAGGGTCTTGACGGACTTTCCGTTCAGGGTCACGACGGTCGAGGCCGGCGCCTTGCCCTTGACGACGTGGTACGTGAGGACCTTCTTGAGGAGCGCCGGGTCCTTCCCGACCGCGGCGAGCGTCGACTTCGGGAGCTTCGCGAACGCGGCGTTCGTCGGCGCGAAGACGGTGTAGTTCCCGCTCTTCAGGGCACCGACGAGCCCAGCCTTCTTCAGCAGGGAGGCGAGGGTGCTGAACTGGGGCGAGGACGACGCGATCTGCGCGATGTTCCCGTTCGTCGTCGAGGGGGCGGCCGCGGCCGGCGCGACGACGGCGACGGCCGCCACGACCGCCGCTGCGAGGACTGCGAGGGTGGTGCGCACTTCCGTACCTCCTGTATGGATTGCGTACATGACGTGTATAGTGTTAGCACAGATTTTGTACAGAGACAAGTGGTTGTGTGTAGATTCTGTCAAGCATGAGCGATCAGCCCTCATTTCTCGCCCGGCTCGTCGCCGGCCCGAAGCGCCGGTTCGTGGTGCTCGGCGCATGGCTCGTGGTGGCCGCCGCGCTCGGTCCCGTGACGGGCCGCTTCGAGAGCGTCCAGCAGAACGAGCCGTCGAGCTTCCTCCCGGGTGATGCCGAGTCGGTGCGCGTGCTCGACGCGGCGGAGACCTTCCCGTCGGGCCAGGTCACGCCGGCCGTCGCCGTCTTCCGCGACCCGGACGGCCTCGGGCCGGGAGGCGTCGCGGCCGTCGAGCGGACGCGCGACGGGCTCGCGTCGGCGTCGATCGACGGAGTGACGAGCGTCTCCCCCGTCGCGTGGTCGCAGGACGGAAAGGCCGCCGTCGTGAGCGTCGCGATCGAGGCCGGCGGCGACTCCGACCTGCTCGTCTCTGCCGTGGACGAGATCCGTGACGCCGTGCAGGAGGCGCTTCCGGCGGGCGTCGAGGCGCGTGTCACGGGCCCGGCGGGCTACTCCGCCGATGCGACGAAGGCGTTCGAGGGCATCAACTCGACGCTGCTCCTCGTGACCGCGGGGCTCGTCTTCGTGCTGCTCGTGCTCATCTACCGCAGCCCCATCTTCTGGGTGCTGCCGCTCTTCACCGTGCTCCTCGCGGAGGGCGTCGTCCGCGGCCTCGGCACGCTGCTCGCCGACGCCGGGGTGGTGATCAACGGGCAGACGGGAGGGATTCTCCTCGTCCTCGTCTTCGGCGCGGGAACCGACTACGCGCTGCTGCTCACCGCCCGCTACCGGGAGGAGCTGCGGCGCCTGGACGACAAGTACGACGCGATGCGCGTCGCGCTGCGGCAGGGTGGGCCGGCGATCGTCGCGTCGGCGGGGACGGTCGTCGCCGCCCTGCTCTGCCTCTCGCTCGCACGGGTGAACTCCACGGCCGGCCTCGGGCCGGTGGGGGCGATGGGCGTCGCGGTCGCCGCCGTCGCCATGCTGACGCTCCTCCCCGCGCTGCTGCTCGTCGGCGGGCGGCGCGCGTTCTGGCCGTTCGTCCCGCATGCGGGGTCGGAGCGGCCGTCGGCCGACGGCTTCTGGGGACGGCTCGGCCGCGGGATCGAGCGACGTCGTCGGGTCGCCTGGGTCGGAACGACCCTGGCGCTGGCGGCGCTCGCGCTCGGAACCGTGACGCTCGACCAGGACCTGACCACGGCCAACTCCTTCCGAGGCTCCATCGAGTCCGTCCAGGGCCAGCGGCTCGTCGAGCGCTCCTTCCCTGCCGGCGAGAGCGCGCCGACGGTCGTCCTCGTGACCGACCCGGCAAAGCTGGACGCCGCCCTCGCGGCCGCGCGGTCCGCGGAGGGCGTCACCCGGGTCGGGCAACCCGAGCGCGGTGACACCGCGGCGCGCTTCACGGTCGTCCTCGCCGGCGACCCGTTCGGCCAGGAAGGCTTCGCCGCGATCGCCCCGCTCCGCAGCGAGCTGCGCGCCGCCGTCGGCGACGCGGCGCTCGTCGGCGGCCCGACCGCGGAGGAGGCCGACCTCCGCGACGCCGTCGCGCGGGACACCAAGCTCCTCATCCCGCTCGTCCTCGCCGTCGTGTTCGGCATCCTCGTCGTGCTCCTCCGCGCGGTGACCGCGCCGGTGATGCTGATCGCGACGGTCGTGCTCTCGTTCGCGGCCGCCCTCGGCGGCAGCCTGATCCTCTTCGAGCTGTTCGCGGACTTCCCCGGCGAGGATCCGAGCTACCCGCTCTTCGCCTTCATCTTCCTCGTCGCGCTGGGCGTGGACTACAACATCTTCCTGATGGCGCGGGTGCGCGAAGAGCGACTCGCGCTGCCGACGCGGGAGGCGATGCTCCGCGGGCTCGCCGTGACGGGCGGCGTGATCACGTCCGCGGGGATCGTCCTCGCGGGGACGTTCTCCGTCCTGGCCGTCCTGCCCCTCGTCGCGCTGACCCAGATCGGGATCACCGTCGCCTTCGGGATCCTGCTCGACACGCTCGTCGTCCGCTCCATCCTCGTCCCGGCGCTCACCTTCGAGCTCGGAGACCGCGTGTGGTGGCCGTCGGGCCTTTCCCGCTCGTCGCGGGGAGCCAGAGCGGCGGTCGCCCCGGCGGAACGTGCAGAGAGGGGATCGACGTGAGGCGCCCTGCACCCCTAGGCTCACGTCATGAGTGACGCGTCGACCACAGCGGGCGACAAGGTCCTGCGCATCGGGGAGCTCTCGCGCCGCGTCGGAGTCCCGGTGGAATCGCTCCGCGCCTGGGAACGGCGTTACGGTCTCCTCGACCCGAACAGGACGCAGGGCGGCTTCAGGCTCTACGGCGACGACGATCTCGCCCGTGTCCTTGCGATGCGGGCGAACCTCGACCGGGGGCTGTCCGCCGCCGAGGCGGCGCGGCTCGCCCTCGCCGAGGACGTCGGCGCCGAGCCGTCCGCTTCTCCGGCTCCCGTCGTCGACGCGAACGAGCTGGCCGCGGCGCTCGAGCGGTTCGACGAGGCGGGCGCACAGACGGCACTCGACCGACTGTTCGCGACGCTCACGCTCGACGTCGTGCTGCGCGACGTCCTCCTCCCGTATCTCCACGAGCTCGGCGAGCGCTGGCAGCGCGGTGAGGTGTCCGTCGCCCAGGAGCACTTCGCGAGCAACCTCGTCCGAGGCCGCCTGATGTCGCTGGCGCGATCCTGGGACCGTGGAAGCGGGCCGCGGGCGCTGCTCGCGTGCGTCGAGGGCGAGCAGCACGACCTGCCGCTCCTCTGCTTCGGCCTCGCGTTGCGCGGACACGGGTGGCGGATCAGCTATCTGGGGGCCGACACCCCGATCGCGTCCCTCGTCGACGCCGTCCGGGCGCTCACACCCGACGCCGTGATCGTCTCGGGCACGGTGAGCGGCGCCTTCGACGCGAGCGCTGCGCGGCTGCGCGACGTCGCACTCGACGCACCGCTCTTCGTCGCGGGCGCGGCCGCGGACGAGGCGCTCGCCCATCGCGTGGGCGGGACGTTCCTCTCCGGGGACGCGGTCGGCGCCGCGGAGACGCTCGCGCGTGTCCACCGCCCGTAGCGGCACGGGCATGGAGCGAGACGCACCGCGCTGGTCGACGCGCGAGCACGAGACGGACGCCGGCGCGGTCGAGTCCCGGCAATGGATCCGGCTGCCGCGGGCGCTCGTCGCACCCGAC
The DNA here is from genome assembly GCA_036556865.1 of Gaiella sp. Lineage (GTDB taxonomy): Bacteria > Actinomycetota > Thermoleophilia > Gaiellales > Gaiellaceae > Gaiella. Next base: position 2,218 of record DATBIQ010000179.1, on the reverse strand, counting down.
GCGGCGGGGGCGCGGGAACTCGGGCGCCGCTACCTGGACGAGGTGGCGGGTTTCTCGCACGGGCTCGTGCGGCCGCGTCCAAAGGGTGACGGCGTCGCCCTCGTCCTCGCGGGGATCGTCCCGCTCCTCCGTTTCGCCCCGCCGCGAATCGGGCACGAGGACGGCGCCGTGACGTGCGAGTACCCGATCGACGGCGGGCTCCTCGTCGCACGGCCGGGCGGATCGCTCCTCGTGGCGCAGCGCGGCGGGGTCGAGCTCGAGCTCCTCGTGGAGGGGTACTTCCCGCGGCTCGGCGGCAGCACGCGACGCAGGTCGCTCCGGCGGGCGCTGTACACGGCCCTCCAGGCACGCGCGCACCGCTCCGTCGGACGACGGTTCCTGGAGCGCGCAGTCGAGGAGGTCGACGCGTGAGAGCGGTCGTCTTCGGCGCATCGGGCGTGATCGGGCGGGCCCTCCTCCCCGCGCTCACACAGCGCGCGGAGGTTGTCGCGATCTCCCGACGCGAGCAGGCGGCGGTGGCCGGCGTGGTCTGGGCGAGCGCCGATGCGACGGATGCGGCCGCCGTGGACGACGTTCTTCGCGAGGGCGATGTGGTCGTCTACCTCGTGCACTCGCTCGGCGCCGACGACTTCGAGGAGACCGACCGCCTCGCGGCCGACACCGTGGCCGCCGCGGCCGCGCGCGCGGGTGCGCGGCAGATCGTCTACCTCGGCGGCCTCGGCGGGACGACCGACGATGGCTCGCCGCACCTCCGCAGCCGGGCCGAGACGGCCGAGCGGCTCGCCGCGGGGCCCGTTCCGGTGACCACGCTCCGCGCGGGAATGGTCGTCGGCCCGGGCAGCGCCGCCTTCGAGACGATCCGTGCGCTCGTCGACCGGCTGCCGGCGATGATCTGCCCCCGCTGGGTGTCGACGCCCACGCAACCCATTGCGCTCGGCGACGTCGTCGCGTACCTCGCTGCGGTGTGCGGCCTCGAGCGCGCGTACGGCGAGTCGTTCGACGTCGGCGGGCCCGAGGTCATGACCTACCGGCAGATGATCGAGCGCATCGCGCGCATCCGGGGCAAGCGGATGCCGATCGTCGAGGTCCCGGTGCTCACGCCGCGCCTCTCGTCCTGGTGGCTGCACCTCGTGACGCCCGTCAACGCCTCGGTCGCACGACCGCTCGTCGAGGGCCTGCGCACCCCGACCGTCGCGCACGACGACCGCATCCGCGAGCTCGTTCCCCTCGAGCCGATGCCGTTCGACGAGGCGGTCCGCGTGGCGCTCGCGGGCTAGCCGCGAGCGTCGCGGAAGCGGCGCACGGCCTCGTCGTGCTCGACGATCGGGCTCGGGTACGCGACAGGGCGAAGGAGGCCGAGCCGCCAGGGCTCGTGGACGTCGCTCCCCTCCAGGTCTCCGAGCTCGGGCACCCAGCGGCGGACGTACGCGCCCTCCGGGTCGAACCGCCGCGCCTGGCGCGTCGGGTTGAAGACGCGGTTCGGGCGCGTGTCCGCCCCGGTGCCGGCGACCCATTGCCAGTTTCCCGTGTTGTTCGCGAGGTCGCCGTCCACGAGGTGCGCCGCGAAGTGGTCGGCGCCGAGACGCCAGTCGAGGTAGAGGTGCTTCACGAGGAACGAGGCGGCGACGAGCCGCGCACGGCCCGGCATCCAGCCCTCCGCGACGAGCTGGCGCATCCCCGCGTCGACGAGCGGATACCCCGTCTGCCCCGCCTTCCACGCCGCGAGCGCGTCGGGGTCGTCGCGCCAGCGGTCTCCTCGCGGGCGCAGGTCCTCGCGGGCGAGCCGCGGCTCCGCAGCGAGCAGCTGGTGGTGGAAGTCGCGCCAGCAGAGCTGACGGACCCACGACTCGCCGCCGTTCTCGCTCGCGGCGCGCTCGACGGCCTCGTTCGGTGAGAGGCAGCCGAAGTGGAGATACGGCGAGAGCCCCGACGTCCCGTCGGCGGCGAGCTCGTCGCGCTGCGCCTCGTACCCGGAGAGGCCGTCACAGAGCCAGCGTGCGAGACGCGAGCGGGCCTCGCTCTCGCCACCGGACGGGAGCCTCGAGGCCGGCGCTCCGCGCGTCAGCTCGCCGAGCGCCGGTAGCGGCCGCTCCTCGAGCGGGTCGGCCGTCGGGATCGCCGCCGGAGCGGGGAGCACGGCGCGGCGCGGGGCGACGCGCCACCGGTTCCAGTAGGGCGTGAAGACGCGAAACGGGCCGTCGGAGCCGGTGGGCGCGAG
>DATBIQ010000178.1:0-19724 GCA_036556865.1 Gaiella sp. | reverse complement strand
CGGCATCGCCGTGACGGCGAGGAGCACGGCGAGGAGCCACCCGCCGACGCCGAGAACCACCGGGAACACCGTCCGCAGGACGACGGCCGCCGTGCGGCCGAAGCGTCCGCGGTGGTGCATCCGTCGCGCCATCCCGAACAGTGACAGCACGGCCACGAGCGGCAGCAGCACCATGCCGGCCGCGACGCCCTTTGCGAGGACGGGGAGCGTCACGCTGGGCGTGAAGTCCACCTTCTGCGGCTCGTAGCGCGAGTCGTCGACCCGGCCCGTGTCGAGGAACGCGGTGACGAGGTGGGTGCCCGCCTCCGGCTGGTCGTGCCAGAAGGAGCCCGAGTGCCCGAAGCCCGACAGGACGACCTGGCGCCCGTTGGGCAGATAGGGCAGGAGCTGCCGTCGAGCGTTCTGCGGCGGCGTCGAGAAATCGAGCTCCCCGCCGATCAGGAGCGTGGGGACCTTCGAGGTCCGCATCCGGCTGAACGCGTTCTCGTCGGGAGCCGCCGGCCAGGCGTCGGCCATGCGGCCGCCGCCCCAGGCGAACGCCGTCGCCGCGTAGCCCAGCCCGGTCCCTCCCTTCTCCCGCCCGGACGCGAAGTACTCGCGCGCCGCGCGGGCGTCGGGCCGCGCCGCCGAGGCGTACTGGCCCCAGACGAACGGCATCGGCGCGAGCTTCGCGACGAGCGACTGGAGCCAGAGGCCGCTGGCGTCGCCCTCTGCCACCGAGAGCCACGAGTCGATCGCTGTCGGCCCGTTCATCGGCGCCATCTCCGACGTCGTCTCCATCAACCCGTAGAACGAGAAGATCCGCACGCTGCTCTTCTGGATCGGCAGGAAGAGCCAGCGGTCGGGCATGTTCGCGGCCGTCCGCCGCATCGAGGCGGCGAGGTCGTCGGTCCGCGAGCGACAACCCTCGTCCTGCTTGCAGAGCGCCGCGTAGCGGGCGACCTGCTCGTCGGTCGTCTTCCTGTCCCAGAGGTAGTGGCCGGGCGGGTTCACGCCGATCATCACCGACCGATGGATCCGCTCCGGATGACGCCACGCGTAGATGAGAGCGGTCCGCGTGCCGGCGCTCTCACTGAGGAGGTCGATCCGGTCGTAGCCGAGCGCCTTGCGCACAGCCTCCATGTCGTCGACCTGCTGCGAGAGCCCATAGCGCGTGAGGTCGTACCCGTCGCCGGTGAGCCGCGTCGCGCAATCGCGAAAGCCCTTCTCGTACGCGGCGAAGGACTTCTCGCCGAGGAGGTCGGTCGAGTGCCCGAGCGCCGAGTCGACCTCGGGGCAATCGAGCCGCACGGAGCCGTCGACGCCGCGGTAGCCGACGAGCACCACGTCACGGTCGACCGCGTAGCGGCCGGCCCACGGGAACGTCATGTTCGTGATGCCGGGCCCGCCCTCGAGCCGGAACAGGGGCTCCTTCGGGCGCTCCGAGAGCGCGCGGATCCGGGTCACCGGAAGCGCGATCAGCCGCGACTGGGGATCGGAGGGGTTCTCCGACACGACGAGAGTGCCGCAGTCTGCGTCGAAGCCACCGTCGTCGGTGGCGTACGTACAGCGGTCGAGGATCAGGTCGCCGGCCTGCGCCCCCTTCGGGACGGACACGCGGTCGGCGCCGGAGAAGCCGACGAGCGCGAGGCCCGCAACTGTCAGCCCGATGAGGACGAGGGCGACGATGCGTGCAGGCGTGACGGATCGGGTCGTGCGCGGTTTCATGGTGGTCCTTTCCTGGTCGGGTCGATGGACCCGACGCTAGGACGCATGCGACGCGGCGGCGTCGTCGGCAGGCCGGATTCGCGCTCGCACCCTGCGACGATCCTGCGTCGTCCTCCAGTAGGAGCGACACGAGAGCGATCGCCTCGCGCGCTCGGCCACGAGCACGTCCGTGGGGGCGGAGACGCATCCTACGAACGGCCGACCGGTCGGCCGCACGTGATCATCCCTTCGGCCGATCGCCGCTCGCACGCGGCACGGTGATCTTCGACCTCATCCGAGCGTCGTCCCCCATCCGCCCATGAGACGGCCCGCCGTCCTCCTGCTCGGCGCTCTTGCAGCGACCCTGGTCGGGCTCGTCGCGCGGCATCCCCGGCCGGCGTCCGAGACGGGACGCCCGCGCACTGCTCTGCGACCTGTTCACACAGCGACGCCGCGCGCCGGCATCCACAAGATCCGGCACGTCGTCGTGATCATGCAGGAGAACCGGTCGTTCGACTCCTACTTCGGGACCTACCCGGGCGCGGACGGCATCCCGATGCGAAACGGCCGCCCGGCCGTCTGCGGCCCGGACCCGTTGACGGCGCGGTGCGACCGTCCGTTCCACGACCCGAGTGACCGGAACTACGGCGGCCCGCACGGTCACCGCTTCGCCGTCCTCGACGTCGACCACGGGAGGATGGACGGCTTCGTCGACTCCGTGCGGCGCGTCCTCCAGCATCGCTGCCTCGACTCGAACGCCCCGATCTGCACGCTCGGAGCGCGAAGCCCGACCCCGGACGCGATGGGCTACCACGACGCACGGGAGATACCGAACTGCCGGGCGTATGCCCGTGACTTCGTCCTGCAGGACCACAGCAAGCGCCGCGGAAGCCGCTCGTCCTCACTCCCTATCCCGCCTCCGGGTCACGCGAATAGAACGACCCCCGGCCCGACCGAAGTCGGAGCCGGGGGTCCGGGGGAAGCTCCGTCCTACGCGGAGGTGGCAGCCGGAGCCGCTTCCTCGGTCGGCTCGGGCTCGCCGGCCTCGAGCCGCGGCAGCCATTGGAGCCAGCGGGGCAGGTACCAGTTCCACTCGCCGAGGAGCTTCATCGTCGCCGGCAGGAGCACGGCGCGGACGATCGTCGCGTCGATCAGGATCGCGGCCGCGAGCCCGACGCCGAACTGCTTGAAGAAGAGCATCGAGAGCGTCGCGAAGATCGAGAACACGAAGACCATCACGATCGCCGCACTGGTGACGACGCCTGCCGTTCGCTTGATCCCGTGCGAGATCGCGTCGTCCATGCTCTCGCCCCTGTCGTAGAGCTCCCTGATCCGGCCGAGGACGAGGACGTGGTAGTCCATCGAGAGGCCGAACAGGATCACGAAGAGCAGGAGCGGAACCACCGGCTCGATCCCCGCCGTGGAGGTGAAGCCGAGCAGGCCCTTCCCCACGCCGTGCTGGAAGACGAGCACCAGCACGCCGTACGCGGCGGCGACGGAAAGCAGGTTGAGCGCGATCGCCTTGGCCGCCACGACGATCGAGCGGAAGGCGACGAGCATCAGCGCGAACGCGAACAGGAGCACGAACACGACGACCGGCGGCAGGTTCGACTTCAGCTCGTCGGAGCCGTCCTGCCACTGGGCGGCGAGCCCCGTGACGCCTGCCTCGACGTCCGGCAGCCCACCAACGGTGTTCGGGACGATCTCGTCCCGGAGCAGATGGATCGCGGCGACGGCTTCACGGTCGGTCGTCTTGCCGTCGATCGGGATCGCGATGTTCGCCACGGTTCCCTTCGGGTTGACGTCGACCGTGATCGGCTCGTGCATGCGGCCGCTCGCGAGCGCCCGCTGCTCGAGCTTCCGGATCGCCTCGCGGACGACCGGCGCGTTCACGTCCGGCGCCTGGACGACGACGTTGGCGGGCAACGCCGTCCCCGGGAACGCCTGCTGCATCTTCGTGTACGCCTGGATGACGGGCAGCGACTTCGGGAACGTGTCGGGTCCCGGCGTCGCCATGCGGAGCTGAAGGGCCGGAGCGGCGAGTGCGACGAGCAGCCCGCCCGCCAGGACGGCGGAGAGCAGAGGCCGCCGCAGCACGCGGTCGACGATCGCGCCCCAGAAGCGCCCTTCGCCGTTCGTCCTGCGAAGCCGTCCGACCAGGGGGACCCGCGCCCGGTCGACACGGTCGCCGAGCCGCGAGAGCAGCGCCGGCAGCACCGTGAGCGAGCCGAGCATCGCGATCGCGACGACGGTGATCGCTGCGACGCCGAGCGAGGCGAAGACCTGGTCGCCGGTGAGGAACATCCCGGCCATCGCGACGATCACGGTGAGGCCGGAGATGAGGACCGAGCGGCCCGACGTCGCCGCCGCGGCCTCGAGCGCTGCCCCTTCGCTCCGCCCTGCGGCCCGCTCCTCGCGCTCGCGCTTCAAGTAGAACATCGAGTAGTCGACGCCGACGGCGAGGCCGATGAGGAGCACCAGCGCGGGGGCCTGCATCGCGACCGGGAAGATCGCGCTGGGCAGAGCGATGAGCCCGAACGTCGCGAACACCGCGGTCAGCGCCAGGAGCAGCGGGATCCCCGCCGCAACGAGGGCGCCGAACGCGAGCACGAGGATGATCAGGGTGACCGGCAGGGAGAGCAGGCCGGCCTTGGCGAGGTCCTCGCCGTAGGCGGTCACGACCGCGTCGACCTTGCTCGCGTCGCCGAACTCGCCGACGAAGACGGCCGGATGCGCGGCCTGGAGCTCGTCGACGGTGTCGAGGACGGGGCGGATCTTGTCGACCGCGTCGTCGGGATTGCCGCGGATCTCGAACTCGACGAGGGCGGCGTGGCCGTTGGGGGCGATCTGGCCCGTGTTGCGGGAATCGAGGGGCGACCGCACGTTCTGGACGTCCTCGAGCTTCGAGAGCCTCGCCACGACGTCCGTGATCGCCGCCCGGAAGGCGGGGTCGGTCGTGCGGAGCTTCGTGCTCTGCACCAGGACGTTCTCGCCCGCGGGCTGCTCGAATCCGGCGTCGAGGATCCTGTCCATCCGGCCGGACTCGCCCGGCCCCGGGGCATTGTCGTCGATCGTCTTCATGCCGAACGCGCCGCCGAGCCCGAAGGCGACGAGGACGAACGCGAGCCAGCCGAACGTCGCCGTCTTCCAGTGCGCCGCGCTCCAGCGGCCCATGCGGGCCGCGAGGTTGGATCGGCCGCTGCGCCGATCGCCGTGCTTGCTGCCGTACATCGTCGGTTCCTCCTTCGTCAGTGGCCGAATCTCCATGGCCCCGACGCTAGGACTGGCCGGCCCGGATGACGTCGTCGCCAGGCCGGAACCGCGCTCGTCCGAGGCGACGATTCGGGCTCCTACTCCGGTAGGAGGCGGTGCCGGCGGGAGTCCAGTACGTTCAGCCCGTGGAACGGTTCGGAGAGCGCGCACGCCGGCACTGGTTCGACGTCGTGATCGTGCTGCTGGCCTTCGCCGGCGCGCTCGAGCTCGTTCTCCGACGCGACGCCGAGGACGCGCCCGACACGACGCTGTGGTTCTGCGTCCCCGCGATCGCCGTTGCCGTGCTCACGCTTCTCGGGCGCCGGCGCTATCCGTTCGGTGCTCCCGCGGCCTTCTGGGTGCTCGGCGCGTCGCTCGCGTTCGTGGACGGGGAGCTGGTCCCGTTCGCGGCGGGCGTCTACCTGGCGGGGATGGCCGCGGCTTTCCTGCTCGGCAGCCTGCGGGACACGGTGCTCGCGCGGGTCGGGCTCGTCGTCGTGCTCGTGTGCGCGGCGGCGATCATCTACAACATCCCCGACCATCAGCCGGGCGAGATGCTGTTCATCCCGCTCCTCTTCGGCATCGCCTGGCTGGCGGGGTTCGCGCTCCATACGCGGGTCGAGCAGGCCGACGCCGCGGAGGCGCGCGCCGCCCAGGCGGAGCGCGAGCGCGAGTCGGCCGCCCGCGTCGCGGTCGCCGAGGAGCGCGCGCGGATCGCGCGCGAGCTCCACGACATCGTCGCGCACGCGGTGAGCGTGATGGTGCTCCAGGTGGGCGCCGTGCGCCACAAGCTGCCGCCGGAGCTCGAGGAGGACGCCGAGGCGCTCCGCGGCGTCGAAGGGGCGGGCCGCGCGGCGCTCGCCGAGATGCGCCGCCTCCTGGGCGCGATGCGCAGCGACGGCGACGACCTCGAGCTGGCGCCGCAGCCGGGCCTGGACGGCCTCCAGTCGCTCGTCGCGGAGGTCGAGCGCGCGGGCCTGCCCGTCGGGCTGCACGTCGAGGGCGAGTGGGTTCAGCTCCCGCGTGCGATCGACCTCTCCGCCTACCGGATCGTGCAGGAGGGCCTGACGAACGCGCTGAAGCACGCGCACGCGAGCCGGGCGGACGTCACGGTGCGCTACGAGGCCGACCAGGTGCGGCTCGAGGTGCGAGACGACGGCAACGGGGGGCCGAAGGGCAACGGCAGCGGCTACGGCCTGGTCGGCGTGCGCGAGCGCGTGAAGATCTACGGTGGCGAGATGACGGCAGGGCCGGCGGACGGCGGCGGGTTCGTCCTCAGCGCTCGCCTCCCGCTCGGGGGGGACCGGCCGTGACGATCCGCGTCCTCGTCGCCGACGACCAGTCGATGGTCCGCGCCGGGTTCCGCATGCTGCTCGGCGGCGAGGAGGACATCGAGGTCGTGGCCGAGGCGAGCAACGGGCTCGAGGCGGTCGACAAGGCGGCGCGGTACGACCCCACGGTCGTCCTGATGGACATCCGCATGCCCGAGCTCGACGGGCTCGAGGCGACGCGCCGCATCCTCTCGGCCGACCCCGCCGCGCGCGTCCTGATCCTGACGACGTTCGACCTCGACGAGTACGTCTACGAGGCGCTCCGCGCGGGCGCGAGCGGCTTCGTGCTCAAGGACGAGCCGCCCGAGCAGCTGCTCGCCGCGATCCGCACCGTCGCCGCCGGCGACGCGCTCCTCTCTCCCGCGGTCACGAGGCGCGTGATCGAGCAGTTCACCCGTGTCCCGCGTCCGACGCCGCCGAAGGAGCTCGAGGACCTGAGCGAGCGCGAGACGGAGGTCTTCCGCCTCATCGCGCGAGGCCTGTCGAACGGCGAGATCGCGCAGGAGCTCTTCATCAGCGAGACGACCGTGAAGACGCACGTCACGCACATCCTCTCGAAGCTCGGCCTCCGTGACCGCGTGCAGGCGGTCGTGCTCGCCTACCAGTCCGGCCTGTTCGAGCCAGATGCCGCCACACCCGGTGGCGCCGACGCGTAAGCGCCTCAGACGCCGCTCGGGATGAGGCGCACCCGCTCGCCCGGCGCGAGGCACGGGATCTTCGCCATGTCATGCGGGTGGCGAAGAACGGCGCGACTCCCGTCGGGGAGGCGAACCACGTTGCGGCAACGCGAGATCATCCGCTCGTCGGGCGCGCATCCCGTGTCCGTCATCACCTCCGCCATCGTCGGTACATGCGGCATGGCGCCCGTCTCGAGCATGGCGGAGAGCCGACGCTCGTGCGCGGACGGCATCGGCATCGAGCGCGAGACGAGAACCGTCCGCGCGGCCGCCGGTATCGCGACCGGGTGCTCGGCGACGGCCGGTGTCATGTGCGGGCCGTTGCGGCCGCCGAGGATCGGCACAGCGATGACTCCGATCGCGGCGACCGCGGCGAGACCTCCGAGCAGGGAGCGCGTGGTGCTCAACGTGCCTGCATCGTCGGCGCTCGGCCAACGGGCGGAATCGGTGAAAACCACGGATCCAGGCCCGTGTCCTCGCGTAGGTCGATCGTCGTGCCTAGCGCTTGGGAGGCAGCGAGCGGGCGTACGAGGTCCCGCGGCGGACCCATGCCGCGAGCTCGCGTTTCGTGCGCACGTGCTGTGCATCGACGCGGATCCAGCCCCGCATCTCCCGGCCGCGCATCTCCATCGCGCGGCCCTTGGTCCGCGCGACGAGCGCTTCGCTCTCGTCAGGCTCGACGCGAACGAGGATTCCGCCCTGGCCACTCGCCGCGACCGCCAAGTTGCCGCCGATCAGGAATGCCAGTCCGCCGAACATCTTCTGCTCGGTGAGGCCGTCCTCCGATGCGACGAGCTCGCGGATCCGGTCGGCGAGCTCCTCGTCGTACGCCATGCCGGCGATCGTAGCCCCGGTACGGTGTCCGGACGGCCCGCCTCGATCGATGTCTTCCGCATCCACACTCCGCGTCGACGGCTCTCTCACCCCTTCCGTGGTGCTCGTCGAGGGACTGAGCGACCGGCACGCGGTCGAGGCGCTCGCGCGCCGGCGCGGGCGCGACCTCGTCGCGGAGGGCGTCGAGGTGGTCGCCATCGGAGGCGCCCAGGCGATCGCCGGCTCCCTCGCCCGGTTCGGCCCCGACGGCCTCGGCCTTCGTCTGGCGGGGCTGTGTGACGCAGGCGAGGAGCGGCACTTCCGGCGAGCGCTGGAAGGGGCCGGTCTCGGCTGCGGTCTCTCGCGGGCCGACATGGAGTCGCTCGGCTTCTACGTCTGCGAGGCCGACCTCGAGGACGAGCTGATCCGGGTGCTCGGCGCGAGGCGCGTCGAGGAGATCGTCGAGCGCGAGGGCGAGCTCGGGTCGTTCAGGACGCTGCAGAAGCAGCCCGACTGGCGCGGCCGGAGCACGCACGACCAGCTGCTGCGGTTCATGGGCAGCGGCGGCAGCCGGAAGATCAGGTACGCCTCCCTTCTCGTCGACGCGCTCGACCTCGCGCGCGTACCGCGGCCGCTCGACGGCGTGCTGGCACACGTGTGACGGACGACGCGCACGGCGACTCGACACGGGGATTTGCCCTCGCCCGACCCGGGCCTCCGGCACTGGAGGCCCGGGCGGGAGCGAGCGCTAGCGGCCGCTCACGGCGAACCAGGCGCCGCCCGGGCTGGTCACGAAGACGATCGGCGCGAAGCACGGCGACGGCAGCTCGACCGAGGCGTCGATCTCGGCGTCACCGCTCGAGCTCGCCGGGACGAGGCCGGTCGAGACGTTCGCGGTCGTCGCCGTCCCGCTCTCAGTCGTGAGGCAGCTGACGATCGCCTTGAACTGCGGGATCGGGTTCGTGCCCTGGGCGGCAGGGGCCACGGGCGCGCGGCGTGCGAGCACGAGGCCCTCGACGTCGACGTGCAGCCTGCCGTCGGCGCGGAGGGTCGCGTTCGCGTCGCCGATCTCCCACGGGAGCCCGCCGCCCGGGACGCCGCGGATCGGGTTCGCCGTGCCGACGTACGGCTCGCTCACCGATCCGAGCACCTTCGCGTCCAGAACCTTGCGACCGTCGTGGCTGCCGAGGCCGAGGGCGGGCGCGACGAGCGCCACGGCCACGGCCAGTCCGACGAGCGGGAGCAGTGCCTTCTTCATCCGTCCTCCTACGTTCGCTGGTGCTCGGTTCTACGGCGGGCGCACGGTCCCGGTTTTCGGCCGCGCCGAGTCGACACCGCTCGCACGCACGCGACGGTCGTGGTGTCCTTTCGTCGTCCCGCCGTTCGTCTCGGAGACGACCACATGCGACGACGAGGAGGAAGCGATGAAGTACCTGCTCCTGATCCACCAGGGTGACACCCCGACGCCGTTCGACCCCGAGGCCTGGGGCCGGCTCTCCGAGGACGAGCAGCAGGAGGTCTACGCCGCCTACCAGGAGATCAACGGGACGCCCGGCGTCACGCCCGGCGTCGGCATGCAGCCGCCCGAGCTGGCGACGACCGTGCGCGTCGAGAACGGGCGGACACTGACGACCGACGGGCCCTTCGTCTCCGTCAAGGAGGCGCTCGGCGGGTACCTTCTCTACGAGGCCGACGACCTCGATGCCGCGATCGAGCTCGCTTCGCGTGTCCCGGCGGCGCGCATGGGCGGAGCGGTCGAGGTGCGGCCGGTGGCCGAGTGGTAGACGCCGACCGGGCATTCCGGGACGAGTGGGGCCGCGTCCTCGCCGCCCTGATCGGCTTCCTCGGTGACTTCGACCTCGCCGAGGAGGCCGCCCAGGACGCCTTTGCGATCGCGGCGGAGCGCTGGCCTCGTGACGGGCCGCCGGCGAGTCCACGGGCGTGGCTCGTGACGACCGCGCGCAACCGGGCGATCGACCGCATCCGCCGCGACCGCACCCTCGCCGAGAAGACGCGCCTGCTCGTCGTGCCCGAGGCCGTGGAGGACGCGATGGACGAGACGACGATCCCCGACGAGCGGCTCGAGCTCGTCTTCACGTGCTGCCACCCGGCGCTCGAGCTCGACGCGCAGGTGGCGCTCACGCTGCGCGCGCTCGGCGGGCTTCGCACCGACGAGATCGCGCGCGCATTCCTCGTCTCGGAGGAGACGATGGCGAAGCGGCTCGGCCGCGCGAAGCGGAAGATCAAGGCCGCGGGGATTCCGTTCCGCGTGCCGCCGGCCCACCTCCTCCCCGACCGGCTGGCGGCGGTCCTCGCCGTCGTGTACCTGATCTTCAACGAGGGCTACGGCGGCCGCCCCGACCTGGCCGGGGAGGCGATCCGGCTCGGGCGCGCGCTGGCGGGGCTGATGCCGGACGAGCCCGAGGTGCACGCGCTGCTCGCCCTCATGCTCGTGAACGACGCGCGGCGCGACGCCCGGTTCGAGAACGGCACGATCGTCCTCCTCGCCGACCAGGACCGATCGCTCTGGGACGCCGGGCGGATCGCCGAGGGCCGGGCGACCCTCGACCGTGCGCTCGCCCTCGGCGGGCGCGGGCCGTACGTCCTGCAGGCGGCCCTCGCCGCCCTCCACGTCGACGACCCGCCGGACTGGCCGCAGATCGCGGCGCTCTACGCCGAGCTCGCGCGCTCGACCGGCTCGCCCGTCGTCGAGCTCAACCGGGCGGCCGCGATCGCTGAGGCGGGCGACCCCCGGTCGGCGCTCGACCTCGTCGAAGGGCTCGAGCTCGACGGCTACCACTACCTCCACGCGACCCGCGCGGAGCTCCTGCGCCGTCTCGACCGCGTCGACGATGCACGCACGGCGTACGGCCGGGCGCTCGAGCTCGTCCACTCGGACGCCGAACGGCGCTTCCTCGAGCGGCGACTGCTAGAGCTGGAGGGATGACGACGGACGCCCCACCACCGCGGTCGCGCGCGGAGCGGCGCGCGGACACGCTCGAGCGCTTCCGCAGCGACGTCGACCTCTGGGTCGCCTCGGCGGACGAGACGGGGAACGCGTATCTCGTTCCACTCTCCTTCGTGTGGGAGGGCGCCGCGCTGACGATCGCGACGCCGCGCTCGAGCCGCACCGCCAGGAACCTGCTGCGGGCGGGGGAAGCCCGCGTGGCGCTGGGAACGACCCGCGACGTCGTGATCGTCGAGGGCAGCGTCGAGGAGCTGCCCATCGGCGCCGACCCGCAGCTCGAGGACGCCCACGCGGCGGCGACCGGGTTCGACCCGCGGACGCTGACGGACGAGTACGTCTACCTCCGAATCGCGCCGCGCACGATCCGGGCGTGGCGCGAGGCGAACGAGCTGGAGGGCCGGCTGCTGATGCGCGACGGTCGCTGGCTCGACTGAGCCGTCAGCGCTCGTTCGCAGCGGGCTCGAGAACCGGCCCCGACGACGCATCGGCGACCCGGCCGACGCGGGTGGCGAGCACCGATCCGGCCAGGACGAGCACGAACCCGATCCCCATGCCGACGGTGAGCGACTCCCCGAGCACCGCGACGCCCAGAACCGCGGCCACCGCAGGGTTCACGTACGTGATCACCGTCGCCCGAGCGGGCCCGATCTCGCCGATCAGCGCAAAGAAGACGAGGAACGCGATCGCCGTGCAGACGACGGCGAGGGCGAGGATCGAGGCGACGGCCGCCCTCGACGGCGTCTCCCCCACGCCGGTCAGCGCCGTGATCGGGACGTAGGCGACGGCTGCGAGCCCGAGCGACACCGCGATGATCCCGAGCGACGGCAGATCTGCCATCCACCGCGGGATCAGCGCAGGGCCGACCGCGTAGCAGACGGCGACCGTGACGACCGCGAGCACGGCCGGCACGCTCGCGCCCTCGAGCCCGAGCCCGACGATGGCGGCGACGCCGACGACCCCGAGCGCCAGACCGGCTGCGCGTTCGACCGTCAGGCGCTCGTGCCCGCCGGGCGCGACGGCGATCGCGGTCCCGACGAGCGGCGTCACCGCGATCAGCAGCGCCGTGAGCGAGCTCGAGATGCGGGTCTCCGCCCAACCGAGCAGCACCCAAGGAAGCGCGATCTCGATCGCGGCGAACACCACGACGATCCGCCACCGCCGCAGCACCGGCCGCAGCTCGTCGCGCACCGCGGCGACCGGGAGCAGGAGCAGGGCCGCGATCGACGTGCGTCCGAGGACGAGCATCGAGGGGCTGACGTCGTCGACGGCGACCTTGATCAGCAGGTACGGGATGCCCCAGATCACGCACATCGCCGCGAAGAGGAGCCACCCGCGCGACGTCATCGACGCCTTCATCCCTCGAGGCTAGGCGAACCGCGTCAGCCTGCGCCGACGGGATCCGCGCCCGGCTCACTGCTCGTGAGCAGAATGACCGCGTGCCGACGAACTACGAGCGTGCGTTCGCAGAGCGGCCCGACGTGTACGCAGCCTGGGTGCAGCTCAACACGGCCGTGAAGGCCGGGATGGACCTGCGCCGGTACGAGCTCGCGACGCTCGCCGCCGCGCGGCGGCTGCGGTCGAGCTACTGCTGCCTCGCGCACGGAAGCGTTCTCGCCGAGCGGTTCGGCGAGCCGGTGCGTGAGATCGCGCTCGACCACCGTTCCGCCGGGCTCGACAAGGTCGACGTCGCCGTGATGGATCTCGCCGAGCGCGTCGCAGACGACGCCACGTCGATCACGGACGGGGATCTGCAGCGCCTGCGCGACCTCGGTCTCTCGGACACGGACGTGATGGACGTGGTGCTGGCGGCGGCCGCCCGCTGCTTCTTCTCGAAGACGCTCGACGCGCTCGGCGTCCAGCCGGACGCCCGCTACCGCGACATCGAGCCGGAGCTCCGCGACGCGCTCGTCGTCGGTCGGCCGATCGCCGACGCCTGACGCCGCGTCCTCGAGTCGATCAGCTTCTTCGCCTCGTTCGCCCAGAGGACGGTGCTCGCGAGCGCGATGCAGACGAGCCAGTCGGTCGCGGAGAGCGGAGCCGTCCCGAACGCGTCGTTCAGGAACGGGAGGTGCACGACGGCGAGCTGGAGGGCGAACGAGAGGCCGATCGCACCCCACAGCCACCGGTTCGTGAACAGCCGCGGGAAGGCGCTGTCGCGATCCGACCGGGCGTTGAAGCAGTTGAAGAGCTGCGCGAGGACGAGCGTCGTGAACGCCATGGTGCGCGCGGTGTCGATGTCGCCGCCGTCGCCGACGAGCCCGCCCGGGAGCCGGAGGTCGAGCGCCACGAGGGTCGCGACGGCCATCACGAGCCCGACGAAGAAGATTCCGATCCACATCTCGCGGTCGATCACGCTGTCCTCGGCCCGCCGCGGAGGACGCCGCATGACGTCGGCCGGCGGCCGGTCGACGCCGAGCGCGAGCGCGGGCGCGCTGTCGGTGAGCAGGTTGATCCACAGGATCTGCGTCGCGAGCAGCGGTGTCGCCACGGCCTCGCCGGTCTCGTCGAGCCCGATCACGCCCGCGAGCACGACCCCGAGGAACATCGTCAGCACCTCGCCGACGTTCGACGAGAGAAGGAACCGCAGGAAGGTGCGGATGTTCGCGAAGATCCCGCGCCCTTCGCGGACCGCGGCGACGATCGTGGCGAAGTTGTCGTCGGCGAGGATCATGTCCGCGGCCTCCTTCGTCACGTCCGTCCCGGTGACGCCCATCGCGACCCCGATGTCGGCGGCCTTGAGGGCCGGCGCGTCGTTCACCCCGTCGCCGGTCATCGCGACGATGTGCCCGTCGCTCTGGAGCGCGTCGACGATGCGGAGCTTGTGCGTCGGCGCGACCCGCGCGTACACCGACACCTCGCGCACCGCGTCACGGAGCCCCTCCTCGTCGAGCTCGTCGAGGTCCGCGCCGGTGAGGACGCCGCTCGAGCGAAGGCCGAGGTCGTCCGCGATCCGCCCCGCCGTCGCGGGGTGGTCGCCGGTGATCATGATCGTCCTGACCCCCGCCGCGGCGGCTTCCGCGATCGCCGTCCGCGCCTCGGGGCGCGGCGGGTCGATGATCCCGACGAGGCCGAGGTACGTGAGGTCGCGCTCGACCGACTCGTCCGCGGGCGGCTGCTCGCCCTCCGGGACGGGTCGATACGCCACTGCGAGCGTCCGCAGCGCGAGGCCGGCGAGCCGCTCGACCGTCCCGGCGATCTCCCGACGACGCCCGTCGGTGAGCGACCGGGTCTCTCCGGCGACGCGCTCCGCGACGCAGCGCGCGAGCAGGACGTCGGGGGCGCCGGTCGTCACGACCGCGATGCCGCCCTCCTGCTCGTCCGCCTCCAGGGTCGTCATCAGCTTCCGCTCGGAGGTGAACGGCACCTCCCCCACGCGCTCGAAGCGCTCCTCCCGCGCGTCCGAGAGACCTTCGATCTTCCTCTCCGCGACGAGGAACGACGCATCGGTGGGGTCGCCGTGGATCACCCAGTCGCCGTCGACCTGCTGGAGGACGGCGTCGTTCGCGAGGCTGCCCCCGCCGATCACGAAGCGGACTTCGCCGAGCAGCGCGGGATCGTCCTCGAGCGGCTGTCCGTCGACGAGCAGCTCGCCCTCGGGGCGGTAGCCCTCGCCCGTCACGTCCACCTCGCCCGAGGCGGTCGCGATCTTCTGGATCGTCATCTCGTTCTTCGTCAGCGTCCCGGTCTTGTCCGAGCAGATCACCGACGCCGAGCCGAGCGTCTCCACCGACGACAGCCGCTTCACGATCGCCCGCCGTCGCGCCATCCGCTGGACGCCGAGCGCGAGGACGACCGAGAGGACCGCCGGCAGGCCCTCCGGCACGGCCGCGACGGCGAGCGAGACGCCGACGAGGAGGACGTCGACGAGATCCGACGCCCCGTCGAGGTCGGCGGTCACGAGAATCGCCGCGACGACCACGACCGCGATTGCGATCACCGCGATCCCGAGCATCCGCCCGATCCGGGCGACCTCGCGCTGGAGCGGCGTGCGCTGTTCCTCGGTGGTTCCGAGCAGCCGGGCGATGTTGCCCATCTCGGTGGACATGCCCGTCGCCGTCACGACCGCGCGGCCGCGGCCGCGCGTCACGGCGGTCCCGTCGAACACCATGTTCACGCGGTCTCCGAGCGCGGCCGGGGCCGCGAGTGTGCCGGTCTCCTTCGCGACGGCCTGGCTCTCGCCGGTGAGCGAGGCCTCGCCGACGGTGAGCGAGGCGACCTCGACGAGGCGTGCGTCGGCGCTCACGGCGTCGCCCTCCTCGAGCAGCAGCACATCGCCGGGAACGACGTCGGCGGCCGGAATCCGCTGCGTGCGGCCGCCCCGGACGACGGTCGCCGTCGCCGCCGCCATCCGCTGGAGTGCCGCCACCGCCTGCTCGGCCCTCGCCTCCTGGACGAACCCGAGCACGCCGTTGAGCAGGACGATGACGGCGATCACGATCGCCTCGTAGGGGATGCCGTCCGCCCCCTCGGCGGCCCAGGCGGCGATCGAGACCGCGGCGGCGACGAGCAGGAGGTAGATCAGCGGGTCCGCGAAGTGCGCCAGGAGCTTCCGCCACGCCGGGACGCGCTCGGCGGGGTCGAGGACGTTCGGCCCGAAGCGCTCGAGACGGGTGGCGGCCTCGGCCGCGTCGAGGCCGGCGTCGAGATCGGTGCCGAGCTCGGCGGCGACCTGTGCGACGTCCCGGCGCCACGGTTCGAGCGCGGGAGGCTCGCTCATCGGGCGCGGCGGGTCAGATGCCGAGGGCGTCCGTCGCCTTTTCGAACTGGTCCTCGCGCACGTAGACGACGTAGCCGAACGCGCCGCGTCCGTCGGTGACGCCGGTCGAGGCGTAGACGCTCACACCGACGTCGAAGAGGCGCTCATGGACGTGCGCGAGCGCCCCGAGCTCGTCGTCGCCCTGGACGAGCAGGGCGTGGTAGGGGCCGTCGAGCGCGAGCCCGGCCGCCCGTGCCTCGGCGGCGAGCCTGTTCGGGTCGTCGGGGAACAGCGCGAACTGCGCGAGCTCCGGGCCGCTGGGCACGGCCGTGAAGGCGAGGAGGCCGACGCCCCGCTCGGCCAGCGCCGTGAGCACGCGGTATGCGGCGCCGAGCTCGTCGCGGACGGTTGCGTAGTGGTACTCGACGGGACGGATCGTGTACGCCGTCGGGCTCACCTCCTGGCCGCAGCATATGCGGGCCGGACCGTCGACGGCGCTCCTTGCATCCCTCGCCACGCCAGAGCATGCTTGCGCCGATGCCAGCTCCCCGGCCCATCGTCTTCATGAGCGACTTCGGCCTCGGGAACGAGTGGGTCGGCTTGTGCCATGCCGTCATGAGCGGGATCTCGCCGCAGTGCCCGATCGTCGACCTCTCGCACCTCGTCCGCCCGCTCGAGGTCGGCTCCGGCGCGCTGCTCCTCGCAGACTCGATGCCGTACGTCTCCGAGCAGGCGGTCGTGCTCGCCGTCGTCGACCCCACCGTCGGCAAGGACCGCGAGATCGCGATCGAGACGATCAGCGGACGGCATCTCGTCGGCCCCGACAACGGGCTTCTCTCGCTCGCGTGGGAGGCGGCCGGCGGCATTCGCACCGCGGTCGAGCTCACGTCGCCGGAGATCGTGCGCCGGCCGCACAGCGAGGCGTTCAGGGCACCCGACACCCTGTGCCCGGCCGCCGCGGCGCTCGCGGGCGGAACGCCGATCGCCGACCTCGGGAGCGAGCTCGACCCGTCGACGCTCTCCGTCGTCGAGATGGCCGCGCCGGAGATCGAGCCGGGGAAGATCACGTGCGAGGTGATCGACTTCAACCGCTTCGGCAACGTCCACCTGAACGTCCGCCCGGCCGACCTCGAGGCGGCGGGCCTCGACGGCGAGACGGCGATCACGATCGAGGCGCTGTCGGGTGCGGCGGAGGCGAAGCGGGGCAGTACCTACGCCGACTTCGCCGCCGGCGAGTACGGCGTCCTCGTCGATCCGCGCGGCTGGCTGACGATCGTCCGGGGAAACCCGGCGAGCGCGCTCGACGGCCTCGGCCTCTCGATCGCCGCGCCGGTCTGGCTCCGGCGCGCGTCGGGCGCGTCGTAGCGACGCTCAGGCGACAGGCGGCGGGGTCCCGTGGACGCTCGCGGCGAGGTCGGGGTCCCAGGCGCACGCCGCGCACGCGTGCGTCACCGCCGAGCGCGCCGTTGAACCCGAGCGCCGGCCAGCCCGCGGGCACGCGCCCAATCTACGGGGCGTCGGCACTCCGTCGCGTCGAGAACCCCGCGCGGATCCGCTCGACGCGCCCGCGCACCTCCGCGTCGAGCGCGTCGGCGTCGAAGAGCGGGCTCGCCGGGTCGCTCAGCAGGCGCATACACGCGACGGCGCAGGCGGGCTCGAGCGCGAGGGCGGGGTCCTCCAGCTCGGATGCGAGCGCCGCGAGCTCCTCGGCGACGCCCTCGTGCGGGACGTAGCCCGCAGGGTGGGCGAGCGTGCCGCGGATGTCTGCCGCGAACCCTCGCCGCCGCTCGATCGTCGACTCACGTCTCGCGCGCGCGAGGACCTCGGGGATCACGTAGGCGTCGCGCTCCTCGCTGAGGCGGTCGAGGAGATCCCAGTGGCGCCAGACGGCCCGGACGCCCGCGGCGAGGAGGACGAGGCCACCGACGAACAGCGGCACGGCGAGCGGCCGGTGGAGCTGCGTGGCGCCGAGCGCGAGCGCGAACGCGACCACCCCGACGCCGAGGCTCTCCCATCCGCGGTGCCCGAGCTCGCGGAGCTCGGCACCCGCATCGTCGACTGCCCGCGCATACATCTCACCGCCATGGTGCGCCATCCGGCGGCGAGACGCATCCGCGGGTCGTCCGAACCGAATCGCGGGATATCCGCAACGCTCCTCGCGCCTACGAGGCGCCACGGGGCGGCCACGTGCCGAGGTCGGCGAACGTCAGCTCGTAGTCCGAGACGTCCTCGACCTGCACGTCGACGGTCGCGGTGATCCGGTCGCGGAACTCCGCACGGACGACACGGTGCTCCTCGGCGACCTCGCGGCTCTCCCAGAACGAGATCACGAGCGTCGTCCCGTCGTTCTCGTTCGAGAGCATCAGCAGCCCCTCGAACCCCCGGATCTGCCGGAGCCAGGGCAGCATCTCCTCCCCGGCGAGCGTGGCGATCTCGATCGGCTGGTCCACCGGGCCACGCGTCCTCGTGACGGTGACGTGCATGCCGCCTGTATATCCGTCCCCGGCGGTGCGAGCCACCAGCCGCCTACGCGAGAAGCCGGTCGAGGCCGCGCGTGAGCCCGACGCGGCCCGGCAGCGAGCGGATCGCGACCAGCGTCCCCGCGACGTACGGCTCGGGTGTCGGGCCGGCGTCGTGGCGCAGGGTGAGGCGCTCTCCGCTCGACGCGAACACGACCTCCGTCGAGACGACGAACCCGGGCAGCCGCAGCGAGTGGACCTGCGTCCCGGCGACCGTCGCGCCCCGCGCCTGCGGCGCGCCGAGCACGTCGTCGAGCGGCACGTCGAGCGCAGGGCGATGGACGTCTGCGAGCCGCTCGGCGAGCTCGCGTGCCGTCCCGCTCGGGGCGTCCTCCTTGCCCGCGCTCGCGTAGTCGATCACCTCCCAGACGTCGAACTGCGCCGCGGCCTCGGTCGCGAAACGGAGGAGCAGCGCCGCGGTGAGGGAGAAGTTCCCGGCGGCGATCACACCCACGCCACGCTGGCGGGCGAGCGCATCGAGCGCGCCGTAGTCGGCCGCGCCGAGGCCGCTCGAGCCGACGACCACGCCGACGCCGCGCTCGAGGGCGGCCCGGACGTTGCCCTCGACCGCCGAGGCGTGCGTGTAGTCGACGAGCACGTCGGTCTCGAGCGCGTCGAGCGCTTCGGCAACGGACGAGAAGTGGTCGGGGTGGGAGCGCGCGACGCCGGCGACCAGCTCGAGGTCGTCCGCCGCGCGGACCGCCTCGGCCACGGGTGCGCCGGTCCAGCCGGTGATACCGGCGACGCAGACGCGGATCACGTCACCGCAGCCTGCGACTTCACGTGGTCGATGTAGCCGCGAACGTCCGCTGCGGGCTCGGTGTACGCGTCGCCGAGCGCGGCCTCTATCGAGCCCATGTACTCCTCCGCCCAGGTCGGGAGGTCGTAGTCGATTGCCCGGAGGAACTCGAGCGACGCCGCGAAGCGGATGTCCGCGATCGAGGGATGGTCGCCGCCGATGAACTTCCGGTCGGCGAGGAAGAACGCCCGGTAGACGTCGAGCGGCCGCGCGAGCGCGGCCAGGGCGTCCTCCTGTGCCTTCGCCTTCAGCTCGTCGTCCGCGTCGGAGCTTCCGACCTCCCCCGCGTACTGCGGGAAGCCGAGCGTCGGGTAGGTGGCGCGCGTGACGAGCGGGTAGAGCGTGCCGACGAGGTAGAACATCGCGCTGTCGACCATCGCCCGCTCGCCCGGGTCGGTCGGGTAGAAGCGGTCGAGTCCGTGCTTGTTGCAGAGGTACTGCATGATCGCGCAGCTCTCCCAGAGCGCGCCCCGCGGCAGCCCTGCCTCCTCGAGCAGCGGCGTGAGGTCGGCGGGGTCCTTCGCAAGGAACTCGGGCGTCGACTTCTTCCCCCAGACGTCGACCTCGTCGACGTCGAGACCCGCGGCGCGGACGAAGATCCGCGTCGTCAGGTTGTTCACGCTCGGCTTGAGGATGCTCAGCGTGTGCGTGGCCATGTGACCCTCCTGTCGATCGTCTAGTAGGGGTTCTTCGGCGTCCGGTCGTCGGACAGCGAACGCCGTGAGCGCTCGACGAGCCGCTCGATCGCGTCGGCGAGATGCTCTTGCGCGATGTTGTAGTCGTCTCGCTCGACACGGACGTGGTGCGCCTCGAGCAGCACGTCCGCGTGCGTGAGCCCCTGCGGCGGCTCGAAGCGGTACGACGCGAGCTCGATCAGCAGGCCGAGCGGGTCGTCGAAGTAGATCGAGTCCATGAAGCCCCGGTCCTTGACGCCCGAGTGGCGGATGCCCCGCTCGTCGAGGCGCTCGACCACCTGGGCGAAC
>DATBIQ010000177.1:0-5140 GCA_036556865.1 Gaiella sp. | reverse complement strand
CCGGGAAGGTCCGCGTCGAACGGCACCGTCTCCCAGGTGCCGGCGGCGTCCTCCCGCGAGTACCCCGCGGTGACGCGGTGCCTCGCCGCGGCGCCGCGCTGCGGGTACGCGATCGAGCCCCCGGAGGCGCCGATCGTCGCCAGCCCGGCCTCGATCGCGACGCGGAGGACGTCCTCCGCCGTTGCGGCTGCGGAGAGGCGGGCGCCCACGCGCTGCAGCGCCTCCGTACGGCGCGCAGCGCCCCGCTCTGCCTCGAGGAGGCGCAGCCGCTCGAGCGCGACCGCCGTCCGCCGGCCGAGTGCCTCGGCGAGCGCGACGTCGTGATGGTCGAGGGCACGGCTCGACGGCGCGTTCCCGAGCACGAGCAACGCGGACACGTTCCCTCCCTCCGAGAGCACCGGCGCGACGATCTCCATGCCGACCTCCGGGAGGAGCACACGCGCCGTCGTCCGGGTCGAGATCACCGCCTCGCGCGGCTCCTCGGCTCCGTTCTCCCGCAGGCGCCGTCCCTCGTGGAGCGCGCTGATCACGTCGGCCCGGCCGGGATCCCGATGCGCGACAGCGAGCACGCTCGACGGGTGCGTCTCCGACACCTGCTGGACGAGGCACCAGTCGGCGATCTCGGCGGCGGCGAGGTCGCAGAGCTGCTGGAGCGCCGCGTCGGCCGAGGTCGTCGCAAGGAGCACCTGCGACGCGCGCGCGATGAACCGCTCCGCGTCGTCGCGCCGCCGCCGGTCGGTGACATCGCGCGTGACGCCGACCAACCGCTCGTCGCCGTCCCGGACGACCTCGGCCCGCGTCCAGAGCCAGCGGATCGAGTCGTCGGGAACTGCCGCCCGGAACTCGAGCTCGTAGCCCGCGCCCGTCGCGCGTGCGCGCTGCGCCGCCTCGTCGAGCGACGGCAAGTCCTCCGGATGGATGAGCGCCTTCCATTCGTCGTAGTCGCCGGGAGCCCAGCCACGGGGCTTGCCGTGCAGCGGCCCGAGCGTGGACGACCACGTGATCTCGCCCGTCGTGAAGTCCCACTCCCACTCGCCCGTCTGAGTCGCATCCAGCAGTGCGTCGAGGCGCGCCGCGGTGTCGGGCGCCTGGGTCATGCGCGGGCGGCGAGGTGGGGTCTGGGTCCTCCCATCGAGCCTCAGGGAGTGTGCTGGATGGAGCGCAGCGAGGGCAACCGCGGAGGGCGCGCGTTTTGCGCTTCAACCCGGGTGGTACCCGAGTGTCATGGAGTCGCCGCGGGAGCACGGGCGCGACGAGCGGCCGGTGCTGCTCTTCTTCTCGAACCGCCGTTCCGGGCCCGCCCGGCGGATGTCGAGCCTCGTGGCGTGGGTCGGCGTGACGGAGAAGAAGCGCCTGCGGGTGCTGGAGGTCGATGCCGACGACCACCGGGAGCTCGCGAAGGCACTCGACGTCTCGATCGTGCCGACGCTCGTGCTCGTCCGCGGCCGCAAGGTGCTCGGGCGGCTCGACGGCCGCGTCACCGGGAACGACATCACGCGGCTGATCAGGCCGTTCGTCGGCACGGGCAGCCGCGCGGGCGCCTGAGACTCGTCTGAGGCGAGGAGTCGCACGTCCCCGGTCGCGCGGCGTGGGCGCGGAACGGCCCGCGAGACGCGTCGGGAACGGGTCTCGGAGACCCGGGTCGCCTCGGAGGCCCGGTTCGGCGTCAGGGGATGCGCGTCCCGGACGCGCGCCGCAATCGAGGACGGACGCGGTCGCCCGTCCGACCTGCGATGCGTCTCCCGGACGCGCGTCGCGGGCGCCGAACGCCCGCGTGAGCCGCAAATGAGAACGGGCCCGAAGGCCCGTTCTCGATCAGAGCAGGATGATCAGCAGGATGATGATCAGGATGACGACCAGGGTTCCGACACCGATGTACACGTCAACTCCTTTCTCACGCGAGCCACCAGATCAGCAGCAGCAGGACGGCGAGGACCAGGAAGGCCCCCCAGACGAGGAACGCGACGCTGCCGAGGAGACCGGCCATCCCGGCCGCACCGCGTCCGCGGGCGACGGATGTCTCGAGCTGCCCCGCCGGACCGTCCGGGCCGTCGGAGCGGCCTTCCGTCCCGTGCCTCGTCGTTGTCCTCTCGGCCATGTCCTTCGGGATACCCGACGCGGCGTCCGTCGAAACGGGAGCGGTGCTCGGGGCGCGACGACGGTGTCAGACACCGGTTTGCGTCAACCCCTCCGTGTGCCAAGTCTGGGTCAAGTCCTCCACAGGCCCGAAGCCACCGTTTGAAGGGGATTGTCGATCCTCGCCAACTCGGGTCGGCGGCGACGCCCCCCGTTCGGCTTATGCGGCGAAGCGCGACGATGAGAGTTGCTTGTCGACGCCTGTCACCGGCCTCGCAAGCCGGGACGACGACGAGCCGCGTCGCGGGCGGTGAGGGCCGAGGGCTCGAAGGCCCTCGGCCGGCCGCCGCTTGCTGCTAGCGCCGGCCGTAGCCGACGCCGCCCGTGACGAGCAGGACGAGCAGCACGATGATCAAGATCCACGCCCACAACGGCATCTCCGGTCACCTCGCTTCCCTTGTCCCGTGGGTCAGCGTCCGTCACCGCAGCATTCCCCTCACGGCCGCTCGGCAAACGGAAGCGCCTCTAGGTCGCCCACTCGACGCGCGTCACGCCTTCGAGCCCGGCGATCGACGAGACGAGGCGCGCGGCCTCGACGCCAGGTCGCACGGTGAGCGTCACCGTCCCGTCCGCCACCTCGACGTGGAGCGGCGGCCCGCATGCGCGCTCGACCTCTTCGAGCACGCGCGCCCGCCCGGCCTCGTCGACGTCGACGCGGAGCGTCCCGGGCCCAGAGCGGTTGCCGAACATGTGCCGTGACCAGAGCCGAAGCGGCGACAGCGAGAGCAGCCCGATGACGGTCGCGCCGACGGCACCGACGTAGAACCCCGCGCCGGCGGCCATGCCGACGGCGGCCACGACCCAGAGCGACGCGGCCGTCGTGAGGCCCTTCACCGAGAGGCCCCGGACGATGATCGTGCCGGCCCCGAGGAACCCGACCCCACTCACGACCTGCGCCGCGATGCGCGTCGGGTCGACGGAGAGCCCGCCCCTCGGGGAGAGCGTCTGGTCCGCCCAGGCATAGATCGACACGAGCGTGAAGAGCGCGGACCCGAGCGAGACGAGCATGTGCGTCCGCAGACCCGCCTCGTGCTCGCGCAGCTCGCGCTCGAAGCCGATCGCGCCACCGAGGAGCACTGCGAGCGCGAGGCGCGCGACGGCCTCCCAGGTGCTGAGCTCCGGCACACGAGAGACGTACCCCGTCTCGGCGTTCTGCGATCACGCCCGGACCGATCGCCGGGCGTTTGGACGCACGGCGCCTCCGGGAAACAGGATCACAACAGGAGAGGAGCGACCATGAGACGCGAGACGACGAAGCACGGCCCGAGGCTCGACGACGCCCTGGAGCGCGAGACGCGATCGCTCGAGCAGGGAGCGCCGATCGAGGCGCGGGTCGAGGAGTGGAAGGAACAGGAGTCGCCCGGCGACGCTGAGCGCGACGTCGACGCGCGGACGGCGCCGCCCGGCTCGCTCGGCGGAGACGATGTCGAGGCGCGGCGCGAGCTGAGTCGCCACCTGCGCGGCTCAGCGTTTCCGGCAGGCCGCGAGGCGCTGCTCGAGGAGGCGTCGAGCCAGAACGCGCCGGAGCCGGTTCTCGGTGCCCTCCGTCGGCTACCGGCATCGGAGGAGCACTACGCGACGGTGCACGAGGTGTGGGCCGCGCTGAAGGGCGCGAGCGACGTCCGCGAGGACGCCGCCCACGATCCACTCTCGGACGCGGGTCGCTGACCCTGACGCTCCACCGAAGGTCGACCGCACCGCTCTTCAGCCGGTCGTTCGTCGCGTCGCCAGCGGAGCTGGCGCCTCTTCGGCGCAGCCTCCGGGCGTGGCTCGCGCGCGCGGGGCTCGACGCCGAGTCGGCGGACGGCGTCATCCTCGCCGTCTCGGAGGCTGCCGCGAACGCGGTCGAGCACGGCTACGGCTCGGACGGCGTCGGCATCGTGACGGTGATGGCGCGGCTGGACGACGGTGTCGTGCGCCTGAGCGTCCGCGACGAGGGCTCGTGGCGCGAGCATCGCGCGCGGGACGGGCGAGGACGCGGGCTCCGGATCATCGAGAAGGTCGTCGACGACGTCTCGATCGACCGCTCCGACGGCGGTACCGTGATCCGGATGAGCAGCGCCCTAAGCGGGGCGAGGTCGGCATGACCGGCGAGAGCAGCCTGACCCTCGTCCCCGAGCACGTTGCCGGCGCGTTCTTGCTCCACGCCGCGGGTGAGGTCGACTTTCTCGAACGCGAACGAGCTCGCCCGCGCGATCGTCGAGTCCTCCGCGGCCGTCGTCGTGCTCGACCTCGGCGAGGTGCATTACCTGGACAGCCGGGGATCCGCGCGATCGAGCACGCCTTGCGGCGGCTGCGCTCGGACGACCGGTCGCTGCTCATCGTCTCACCGCCCGACACGGCGGCCCAGTGGACGTTCAGGGTGGCGGGATTCGACTCCGCGCTGCTCGTGGAGAGCGTCGACGTCGCTCTGTCGTCCACGGACGACCCGAACGGGTAGCGCCCTCACCCGGACGCGCGTCCGCGCCGCCGTTGTGACGACGAAGTGATGTGGGGAGCTCGACCGAGACCGAGCTCCCCGTCACCTCATCACCCGACGGCGCCGGGCATGCTCCGCTCGGACGTGCGGAGGCTCGGTGCCGTCTCGTCCGACGTCCGGCCCGCCGCGTCGGTCGCCGCCTGCTTCGCCGACTCGAGGGTCTCCTCGGCGATGTGCTTTCCGCGTTCGAGCGCTTCCGACCCGGCCTCGGACGCACGGTCCTTGAGCTCGTCGCTCACGGGCCCGAGCTTCTCGTCCTCGACGCGCGTCTTCGGCAGCAGGAGTCCGGCGAGGAACCCGACGGCAGCACCGCCGATCGCCAGTCCCAGCGGGTTCTCCTTCGAGAGGCCCACCTTGCGTGCACCGTCCTTGACGTCCTGCGTGTCGGGGGCGGCGTCCGTAACGGTGGACACGACCGAGCGGGCACGGTCGGTGACCGCGTCCTTCGCGTCCGCGACCGAGCCCTTGATGCGGCCCTTGACGTCGGCCTTGCGTCCGAGCGCCTCCATCGTCTCGCTCATCTCG
>DATBIQ010000176.1:0-2359 GCA_036556865.1 Gaiella sp. | reverse complement strand
GCTGCGTCACCTCGGCGATGCGGCCGACCTCGATCCCCTGGATGTCGGCGAGGCCGCTGTTCGCCGCGAGCCGGGTCTGGAGGGCCTGGTAGTACTCGCCCTCCTGCTCGACGCTCGTCTCCTTGATCGTGACGTTCGGGTGCTCGGCCATGTACTCGTCGTACAGGCCGGCCTCCTTGTAGCCGAACGTGCCGAAGAGGCCGACGTTCAGCGTGACCGGCTCGGCGCTCGCGGTCGCCGAGCCGGTGTCGCCGCCGCCGTCGGCGGACGCGTTCGACTCGTCGTCCCCGCCGCAGCCGGCGGCGAGCACGCAGAGCGCGAGGACGGCGGCAAGGGCGAGCAGGCGCCAGACCGCCGAGGTCGAGGGGCGGGAGTTCAGCATCGGAACCTCCTAGGAATCCGCTTCGGCCGGCTGCCGCTCGTGCGGTGGGCCGCGATGGGCGCTGCGATGGAAGCGCTCTCATCCACTGGAAGCGCTTACAATACACTTCCGACCGTGGCACGTAAAGACGCAATTTCGCTCGGACACGTTCCGCCCACGCTGGACGAGGTCGCGCGGCTCGCGGGCGTCTCCCGCGCGACCGTCTCGCGCGTGGTGAACGGCTCGCCGCTCGTGACCGAGGCGACGCGGGAGGCGGTCGAGCGCTCGATCCGCGAGCTCGGGTATGTCCCCAACCGCGCCGCCCGCGCGCTCGTCACGCGGCGGACGGACACGATCGCGCTCGTCGTCTCCGAGCCAGAGGCGCGCGCGTTCTCCGACCCGTTCTTCCGCACGATCGTCCGCGGGATCTCGAACGTCATCGAGGACACGGACGTCCAGCTGCTCCTCTTGTTCGCCCAGGGCCAGCGCGAGCAGGCGAAGGTCGAGCGGTACCTCCGGCAGGGCCACGTCGACGGCGTCGTGCTCATGTCCCTGCACGGGAACGACCCGCTGCCGCTCGCGCTCACCGGCGCGCACATCCCGACCGTGCTGAGCGGCCGGCCGCGTCCGGGCGAGCGGCTGCCCTACGTGGACGCGGACAACCGCGGCGGCGCCCGCGCGGCGACCCGCCATCTCCTCGAGTCCGGCCGCCGCACGATCGCGACGATCACGGGCCCGCTCGACATGACGGCCGGGGTCGACCGCTTCGACGGCTACAAGGACGCGCTCGACGACGCCGAGCTCGACGCGGGCAAGGGTCTCGTCGCACACGGGGACTTCAGCGAGGAGAGCGCCGTGCTCGCGACCGCGCAGCTCCTCGAGCGGCGCCCGGACCTCGACGCGATCTTCGTCGCGTCCGACCCGATGGCCTTCGGCGCCCTCAAGGTGCTCCGCGAGTCGGGCCGCCGCGTTCCCGACGACGTGGCGGTGGTCGGCTTCGACGACGTCGCCGAGGCCGCCGGCGTCGACCCGCCGCTCACGACCATGCGCCAGCCGCTTCCCGAGATGACCCGCGAGCTGACCGAGCTGCTGCTCCGCCGCATGGACGGCCTCGCCGGGGACGACGACTTCGTCGTCTGCCCGACCGAGCTCGTCGTGCGCGCCTCCGCCTAGGAGCTGCCTGCTTCCACGGACGGCGCTCCGTGCCGTCCCCGATGCCGGGCGCGTCCCGGTTCGGGAGCATCGAGGGGAAAGGAGGCGAGATGGCGACCATGACGCACGAGCGGGAGGCGGCGGCGACCGCGCTCCCGCGCTACGAGTACCGCGTGCTCCACACGGGCCCGCGACTCGAGGACGACCTGAACGCGCTCGGTACGCAGGGCTGGCGCGTCGTCGGCGTAACGACGAAGAAGCAGCTCTTCATCGCACCGCCGCAGGCGATCATCCTGATGCGCGAGCTCCCGGCGGCCTGAGCGAGGCCTAGGCGGCGGCGAGCACGGCCTGGATCGCGTGGTCGCTCGCGAGGTCGGGCGACTCGGAGATGACCGTGGCCGGCCGGTCGAAGCGGGCGAGCGCCTCCGCGAGCGGCTCGGCGCGCAGCGTGCCCTCGCCGTAGGGCAGGTGCTTCGTCTCGTTCCGGTTGGCGAACGCGATGTCGGAGAAGTGGACGTGGAAGGGCGCGCCCTCCTCGAGCACGTCGTCGGCGATCTCGAGGATCCCCGCGAAGGCCTCCGCGTCGGTGAACGCCCCGTCCGTCACCGCGTGCAGGTGGGCGAAGTCGATCACCGGTCGCACCCACGGGAGGCGGGCGGCGACGTGGAAGACGTCCTCGGCCGTGCCGAGCTCGCGCACGCGGCCCATCACCTCGATCCCGAACGGCACGGCCCGGTCCTTGGCCTCGAGCCGCTCCCGCAGCGCCACGAGGTCGGCGACCACGCCCTCGAGCGCCTCCTCCCGCGTGCGCCCGAGCAGGAAGCCCGGATGGACGACGACGACCTC
>DATBIQ010000175.1:0-15007 GCA_036556865.1 Gaiella sp. | reverse complement strand
GTCGACGGGCGCCTCGTCCTCGTCCGCCGTCTCGTCCGCGAGGGCTTCCTCCGCGTCAGCCGGTCGGGGTAGGGCCGGCGCCGCCGGCCGCCGCTGACCCGCGAGTGACTCTGTGTCACTTGCGGTCGTCCGTCGACGCCGTCGTTCTGCGGTCGAGGATGCGGTGGGCGGTCACGCGGTAATGGCGCGGGCGGCGCGGCTCGTCGGCATCGCACGTGAGGAGCTCGGCATCGCCGGGCTCCGTGACGACGTCGAGCCGGTGCGTCGCGCCGTCCGGCGTGCGGAACCGGATGCGCCAGGCGTCGTCGCCGCGGCGCTCGGACGCGACGAGCGACAGGTCGTCGACGTGCAGCAGGCCCTCTGCCTCGCGGAGAGCCCGCTCCGCCGCCTGCACGGGAAAGGAGTAGGCACTGCGGCCGCGGTAGCGGTCGAGATCGACGCGTCCGGCGGCCGTGGCGGCAAGCAGGCCGGGGACGTCGCCCGGCTCGACGCGTCCGTGGTAGGTCCCGTGCGGGAGCGAGACGACGTTGCCCGCGAAGCGATCCCCGCCCACGTGCGTCGACTGCCACACCTCTGCGGCCGGCGCGGCGGCGCAGAGGGCGTCGTAGAGCGGGCGTCCGTACCGCGCGCAGCAGCGGTCGCGCTTGCCGTGGGTGCAGACGACGAGGAGGGGGCGCCGGACTGCCTCCCAGCCCGCCGGGCCGTCGGCGAGCGCGGCCGCGAGGTCGACCTCGCGCAGGTCGTCCTGGTGCTCGACCTCGACCCCGAGGAGGCGCTCGGCGCCCGGTGTCGACGACGCGAGGAACACGCGCCGACCGCTCTCCGCGCGTCGGTCGGGGCGTCTCACGAAGAGGAGGCGGGATGGTCGGAGCGCATGAAGCTGCTCGCGGAGATGCGCCTTCAGCAGAGGCGAGAGCAGGCTTCCGCCGAGCACGTCGCGCCGCCAGGCGCCGCGGTACTCGATCACGATCCAGTGGTCGACCCGGCTCGCGGTGGCAGCGAGCGGCTCGCCCAGCGCGCGCGAGATCGCCGAGCAGAAGGGACGCCGCTCGGCCAGGCCCGGAGACATCGCGCCAGGGTAGCCTCCTGCCAGAGGCCCTCAGTCCGTCCGCGTGCCGCGAGAACCGCCCCGTGAACCTCCACACCGACATCCCGAGCCGAGCCGAGATCGACGCGCTGCTCGCCGGTCGTGACCCGGCGAGCGTCTCGATCTACGTTCCGACCGACCCCACGTCCCCCGGGGATGCCGAGCGGATCGAGCTCAAGAACCTCGCCACGGAAGCCGTGCGGCAGCTCGACGAGGCCGAGACGCCAAAGAGCGACGTCGACGCGGTCGCCGAGGGGCTCGCGGCACTCGACTCCGACGAGCTGTTCTGGCGCTACCAGGCGCGCACCCTCGCGCTCTTCGCGACGCCCCGGTCGCTTGTCACCTTCCGCCTGCCGAACCGGCTCGTGGGGCAGGTCCAGGTCGCCGACCGGTTCCACCTGAAGCCGCTCCTGCGCGCCGTCACGTTTCCGCAGGTCGCCTTTCTCCTCGGGCTCGCGCAGGGCTCGGTCAGGGTGCTCGAGGTGGGCCCCGAGATCGGCTCCTGGCCCGTCGACGTCCCCGATCTTCCGGCGGACGTCGCGAGCGCGGCCGGGATGGCCTCGATCACCGACCGCGCGCCCCGTGGCGCCGTCCAGGGCGCGGAGGGCCAGAAGGTGCGGATGCGGCAGTACTGCCGCGAGGTCGACCGCGCGCTTCGCCCGATCCTCGCCGGGCTCGACGTCCCGCTCGTGCTCGCGGCCACCGAGCCGCTCGACTCGATCTACCGCTCCGTCAACACGTATCCGCACCTCGCCGCCGAGAGCGTCCCTGGAAGCCCGGAGGCGGCCTCGGACACCGACCTCGTGGCTGGCGCCCGCAGGGTGCTCGACGCGCTGTACGCGGCCGAGCTCGAGAGCGTCCGCCAGCTGTACGAGCGGCGGGCCTCGCAAGGGCGCACCGCGCAGGACGTCGTCGACCTCGCCCGCGCCGCCACGTTCGGGGCGGTGGACACGGTGATCGTCGACATCGACGACGTCGTCGCGGGCTCGGTGGACGAGGAATCCGGCAGGGTGACCTTCGCCGAGCGGGACGACGCGGTCGCCTACGGTGTCGTCGACGAGATCGCCCGGCGCGTCTGGCTGAACGGCGGCCGGGTGCTCGCGGTGCGCCGCGAGGACGTTCCCGGGGGCGGCCCCGCCGCCGGCATCCTGCGCTACGCCGTCTGACGCCGTCCGACGCCGGCCCCGCCGAGAGGTGTGAGAACATCCGGCGCGATGAGGCGCCGGTGCGGGATCGGGATCCTCGGCGCCCTCGCGGCCGTGCTCGCGCTCGCCCCGGCGGCCGCCGCCGACCTCGCCGACGAGCAGGCGCTCGCCGAGCGCTACGCGCCGGTCGTCCGCCTCGTCGAGCAGACCGAGGAGTGCGGCCCGGGTGAGCCGTACGAGCCGATGGACGTCGATCACCTCTTCGGCGAGCGGACCGTGGCGCTCCGCGGCCCCTGGAACAACACGGACCTCGTGAAGATCGCGCCGACGGCGAAGGACCTCGCCGGGCTCTACGAGTACCACCTCGACTTCCCCGGCAACCCGCTCCAGGCGGGATGCGACTACGAGCGGTGGTCGCGCCGCATCACTGCGGATGCGACGCCCACGGTCTACGCCCACGTCGCCACCGACCGCGCCTATCCGGGGAAGCTCGCGCTCCAGTACTGGTTCTTCTACGCCTTCAACGACTTCAACAACACGCACGAGGGCGACTGGGAGATGATCCAGCTCGTCTTCGACGCGGAGGACGCCGAGGCTGCGCTCGGCGCGCAGCCCCTCGAGGTGGGGTACAGCTCCCACGAGGGCGCCGAGCGTGCGACCTGGGGCGACGAGAAGCTCGACCTCGTCGACGGGACACACCCCGTCGTCTTCCCCGCAGCGGGCTCTCACGCGAACAAGTACACGGACGCGCTCTACGTCGGCAGCTCGGCCGAGGCCGGAGTCGGCTGCGACGACACGCGTGGGCCGCATCGCGAGCTGCGCCCGAGCGTGCGGACGATCCCGAGCGACGCGCCGTCGGCCGCGGAGGCGTACCCGTGGATCACGTTCGAGGGGCGCTGGGGCGAGCTCCAGAAGGCGTTCTTCAACGGGCCGACCGGGCCGAACCTCAAGACGCAGTGGACGGAGCCGCTCGCATGGGCCGACGGCTGGCGCGACCGCAGCTACGCCGTGCCGACGGGCGGGCTCCTGGGGACGGGCGCCACGGACGTGTTCTGCGCCGGCGTCGAGCGCGGCTCGCAGACGTTGATCCGGCTGCTCCGGAACCCGGGCGCCACCCTGCTCGCGCTCGCGGCGGTCCTCGGGATCCTCGCCTTCGCCGTGATCCGCGCGACCTGGACCCCGGTCGCCCCGCTCCGGATCGCGCATCGCCGGACGTGGGGGCAGGTCCTCTCGGCATCGGCTCGGATGTACGTCGCGCGCCCGCGGTTGTTCGTCGGCCTCGGGCTCCTGCTGATCCCGATCGTGCTCCTCGTGACGGCGGTCCAGTGGCTCCTCGTGACCGGCCTCGACGCGATCGGCAGCGTGACCGGTGACCTCGCCGGCCTCTTCGCGTGGATCGCCGTGGTCGTCGGGACGACGCTGACGCTGCTCGGGCTCGCGCTCGTCCAGGCCGCAACCGCGTCCGCCCTCGTCGAGCTCGACGCCGGCCGTTCCGTGTCGGCCGTGGAGGCGTACCGGCTCACGCTCGGGAGGCTTCGTCCGCTGCTCGGCGCCGTCGCGCTCGCCGTCGCGGCGTGGATCCTGCTCGCCACGAGCGTCGTGCTGCTCCCGGTCGCGGTCTGGCTCGTCGTCCGCTGGTCGCTGCTCGCGCCGGTCGTGGAGCTCGAGGATCGTCGCCACCTCGGCGCACTTCGGCGCAGTGCGGAGCTCGTCCGCGGGCGGTGGCTGCGCGTCGGCTCGCTCGTCGGCCTCGGCGGGCTGATCGCGTTGCTCGCCGGACCGCTCCTCGGCGCGTTGCTGATCTTCGTCTCGAACTCCTCGCTCGCGCTCCTGAACCTCGTGGCGGGGATCGTCTACGCGATCGCGCTGCCGTTCGTCGCGCTCGTGACGTGCTACGTCTACTTCGACGCCCGCGTGCGGGAGGAGCTCGAGCCCTCGGACGTCCGACGTGAGCTGCCCGCGGAGATCTCGATTCGCCCGATCTGAGAGGCTTCATCCCCAGGGGGCTCCTGCTCCTGTGGGCAACGTGTGGAAAGGCGTCCCGTTTCGTCCGGAGTTTGCGGCGACTTTCTCTCCGCCCCTGTGGATCGTCGCTGCGGCGAGGGTCGCGGTATGACATGACGGGCGCCTCCCCCCTAAGGCTCGGAGACCTCGCCGGGGACACGGCTGCCGCAGCCGAGGCCCGCGATCGAAGGGCGGCGGAACCGAACCCGCCGCCCGCTCCGAGTCGCCGCGCTGGGTGCCGGCCGACACGGCCGGGCGCCGTCCTCTGGCCCGTCGCCCGTGCCTCCCGGCACGGCGACGGGCCGATCCGTAGAAACCCCACCGCGAGCACGCCCCTTTCCCCGATGACGCCCGTTCGTGGTCCCCGCACGATCCAGGCATGGAAGCGGAGTCGTTCTCGGTCGTGGTCGCGGGCGGCGGGGTGGCGGCGCTCGAAGCCGCTCTCACGCTCCGCGAGCTCGGAGAAGGGCGGATCCGCGTGGAGCTGCTCGCGCCCGAGCCGAGCTTCTGGTACCGGCCGGTCGCAGTCGCGGAGCCGTTCGGCCTCGGCGAGGTCCGGCACTTCGACCTCGGCCAGTTGGCCGACGGCGTCGGCGCTTTCGTCACGCTCGGATCCCTTGCCGGTGTCGACGTGGACCGCCGCGAGGCGCGCACGGCGAGCGACGCAGTGCTGCGCTACGACGCGCTGCTGCTCGCCTGCGGCGCCGTGCCCGAGCCCGCGGTCGCCGGCGCGCTGACGTTCCGCGGCCCGGCCGACAGCCCCTCGATGCGCGAGCTCCTCGAGGAGATCGAGCGAGGGGATGCCGGCCGAGTCGCGTTTGCCGTGCCGTGGGGCGCCACCTGGGCGCTGCCGGCGTACGAGCTCGCGCTCATGACGGCGGCGCACCTGTCCGCGGTCGGCTGCTACGGCACCGAGCTGACCGTCGTGACGCCGGAGCCCGAGCCGCTCCAGCTCTTCGGGCACTCGGCGAGCGAGGCCGTCCGAGGGCTGCTCGACGAGGCCGGCATCGAGTTCGTGGGCGGCGTGTCCCCGGTCGCGCTGAGCGACGGCAAGCTGCTCTCCCTCTCCGGCGGGGCGGTCGCCGCCGACCGGGTCGTCGCGCTCCCGCGCCTGCGAGGGCAGAAGATCGACGGCATTCCGCAGACGGTCGAGGGCTTCGTCTCCGTGGACGAGCACTGCGGCGTGCGCGGCGCCGACGCCGTCTTCGCCGCGGGCGACATCACGAGCTTCCCGATCAAGCAGGGTGGGATCGCCGCCCAGCAGGCCGTCGTCGCCGCCGAGGCGATCGCGGTGCTCGCAGGCGCCTCCCTCGTCCCGCATCCGTTCCGTCCCGTCCTGCGCGGCCTGCTCCTCACGGGCAACGAGCCGCAGTACCTCCGCCGTGATCTCTCGGGCCACGAGCCCGACTGGGCGAGCGCCTCGCCGATCTGGTGGCCGCCGACGAAGATCGTCGGACGACGCCTCGCGCCGTTCCTCGCCTCGCTCACCGGCGAGGTCCCCGTCGAGGACCTGGAGCCGCCGCCCGGGGGGCTCACGGTCGACGTCCCGCTCGACGACGGCCGGCTGGCACGCCTCGCCACGGCGTCGCCCGACGTGCCGTTCGCGGCGTCGGAGGACGTCTCCGCCCCGCGGACCGTGACCGCCGTGATGCGGACGGACCCGTTGCTCGTGAGCGCCGCGACGGCGCTCGACGACGTCGTCCGCACGATGCGTCGTCACGACGACGGCTCGGTCCTCGTCGTCGGGGACGACGAGCGGCTCGTGGGGATCCTGACCGCGCGAGACGTCCTGCGTGCCGTCGCGAGCGACGTCAACCCGGCGCGCGCGCTCGTCGGCCAGTGGATGACCGCCCAGCCGGTGACCGCTGAGGCGACCACGACGCTCGACGCTGCCGAGGCCCTGATGACGGAGTACGGTGTCCATCACCTGCCCGTCGTCGAGGCGGGCCGTCCGGTGGGCATGGTCGGCCTCCGCGACGTGACTCGGCTGCAGCGGCATCCCGAGCGGCTGTCGGTTGGGCTCGGCTTCTGAGACGAGTGGAAGGAGCGACGATGAGCGCGAATGCAGTCGAGGTGCGGTCGGTGATGACGACCGACGTCGTCTCGGTGACTCCTGACACGCCGATCAAGGACGTGGCCGTCCTGCTCGCAGGCCGCGGGATCTCGGGCGTCCCCGTCTGCGATGCGGACGGCGCGGTCGTGGGCGTGCTGAGCGA
Organism: Gaiella sp.; assembly: GCA_036556865.1. Classification (GTDB taxonomy): domain Bacteria; phylum Actinomycetota; class Thermoleophilia; order Gaiellales; family Gaiellaceae; genus Gaiella. Next base: position 8,555 of record DATBIQ010000175.1, on the reverse strand, counting down.
GGCGGACCTGCTCGTCAAGCAGGGCGGCCCGCGGCACGTCTCGGGCGGGCTGTTCGCGTGGCTCGTCGAGACGGCGAGCGCCCCCGACGTCGCGAAGCTCCGCGCGCACACGGCCGGTGAGGCCATGACGTCTCCCGTGATCACGATCGAGGCGGACACGCCCGTCGCCGAGGCTGCTCGTACGATGGTCGACCGCGGTGTCAACCGACTGCCGGTCGTCGAGAACGGCGCCCTCGTCGGCATCGTCACCCGCGCCGACCTCGTCAAGCTCTTCACGCGCAGCGACGACGAGATCGCCCGCGAGATCCGGGAGAACGTCGCGCGGCGGATGCTCTGGATCGACACGAACCGTCTCGTGGTCGAGGTGGAGCGCGGTGAGGTCGTCCTCCGCGGCCAGCTCGACACCGAGCTCGAGGCCGACCTGCTCGAGAAGCGGGTCGCGTTCGTCCCCGGGGTCGTCGGCGTCCGCTCCGAGCTGACATGGCCGGTCGACCGCAAGGGGCACGCGGTCGCAGGACGCGCGCGCGCGTAGCTCCGACCGCGTATCGTCGGCCGTGCACGGCGCGGGCGATCGGCCACGGAGGTGACGAGCGGATGGGACGGGCACGGGCACTCGCAGTGATCCTCGTCGCATGCGCGACGCTCGCCGCGGCGGCCTGCGGGGGCGACGACAACGAGGTCTCCGCGTCGACCCAGTGGGCGGGAGACCTGTGTACGGCGGTCAACACGTGGCGCAACTCGATCGCGACGACCGCATCGCAGCTCACGTCGAACCCGACCCGGGCGGGCCTCGAGCAGGCGGCCGCCGACGCGGAGGCGACGACGAGGACGCTGATCGACACGGTGAAGGGGCTCGGGGCTCCCGACACGACGAGCGGCGACGAGGCCAGGGCGGCCGTCGAGTCGCTCGCGACGAGCCTCGAGTCGGACGTCGACACGATCGAGCAGGCCGTCGGGAGCGTCTCGGACGTCCAGGGGTTGCTCGGTGCGGTGTCGACCGTCACCGCCACGGTCGCGAACATCTCGAAGCAGCTCTCGTCGTCACTCGACGACCTCGCGGCGCTCCGCGACGCGGACGACGAGCTGAGGCAGTCGTTCGCGGACGCGGACGCCTGCGACGGCGTCGTCCCGGGGTCGTAGATCGACGGGTACCTCGTCGCCGGCGTCGACGGCTCGCCCCACGGCCGCGAGGCGCTTCGCTTCGCCCTCTCCGAGGCGGCGCTCCGCCACGCGCGCGTCGCCGCCGTGCACGCCTGGAGCATCCCGCCGCTGACGACCGGGGGCGTCGGGCTCATCCCGGCGTACCAGGTCGTCCGGGACGAGTTGCGCGAGGACGCTGCGGAGGCTCTCGCGCGAGAGATCGAGGAGGCCGCATCGGCGACGCCCGGCGTCACCGTCGACGCCGAGGTCGTCCAGGGCGATGCGGCGGGCGCGCTCGTCGAGCGCTCGGCGGGCGCAGAGCTGCTGGTCGTCGGCTCGCGCGGCCGCGGCAGCCTGACGGGCGCCCTGCTCGGCTCCGTCTCGCAGGAGTTGCTCCACCACGCTCCGTGTCCGGTCGCAGTCGTTCACGCGGCCGAGCGCGCTCTCCTGTCGCGGGTCGTCGTCGGCGTCGACGGGTCTCCGGGAGCGAGCGATGCCCTCGGCTGGGCGTTCGCGGAGGCGAGGCTGCGCTCGGTTCCCGTCCACGCGGTGTGCGCCTACGAGGAGCCGTGGACGCTCGCGGCAGCCGGCCTGTCGAGCGCAGAGGCCGCCGCCGAGTACCGCGATGCGCTCGCCGCGGACGCCGAGCGCATCGTGGACGACGTCCGCACTGCGGCGCCGGACGGTGTCGAGGTCACGGGAGAGACCGTCTTCTCACCCGTCGGCCACGCGCTGGTCGAGCTCGCAGGCGAGGATCTGCTCGTCGTGGGCTCGCGCGGGCGGGGCGGCTTCAAGAGCCTCCTCCTCGGCTCCGTGAGCCGGCACTGCGCCGCGCACGCGCGCGGCGTCGTGGTCGTCGTGCGCAGGACATGAGGCGGACCCCGGCGACCCCGCAAAGGGAGGGCCGCGAACCCAGTCGCGGCCCTCGTGTGAGCGTCGCCGCGGCAAAGCCGCGGTCCCCCGGGACGCTCTACTTCGCGGCGATCTCGATCGTGCGAGGCTTGGCCTCCGCCGCCTTCGGCGCGTGGACGATGAGCACGCCCTGCTTGAACTCGGCCGCGACCTTGTCGGTGATCGCCTCCGTGGGTAGCTCGAACCGGCGCTCGAACGTCTTCGCGAGGCGCTCGTTGAGGAAGAAGGTCTTCTCCTTCTCCTCCTTCGCCTCCGTCTTCTCGCCGCGAACCGTGAGCACGTGGTCCCGGACTTCGACGGCGAGGTCGTGCTCGTCGTAGCCGGGCACCTCGAGCTCGTAGATGTACTCCCCGTTCGACTCGTACACGTCGGCAGCCGGCCACGCCGGGACGATGCCGACCTGGTCGAGCATCCGGCGCATGCGGCGGTCGACCGTGTCGAGATCCTGGAACGGGCTCCAGCGAACGAGTGCCATGACAACACCTCCCTTCGCTTGGCACTGCAACGGAACCAGCGCCGGCGGCGCCCGGCATCCGTGAGGCGTGCAACGCCGTTGCGGGGAACTACGGCTTCGCGGCTCCGCCTCCGGTCGCTCGACGCTCAGCGCTTGGCGCGCCCGGCAGCCGTCAGGTGCTCGACGGTCGCATCGTTCCCCGGGAAGTGCAGCGTCTCCTCGCCCGTGTCCGACCACCGCACGCGGAACGGCGGCCCGCCGTCGGGGCCGGTCGCCTCGAGGATCTCGGCGTCGCGCACGTGCTCCCCGACGTGATGGGCATGGATGACGAGCCGGTCGCCGGGCCGGGCCTTGAGATCGGTCCGCATCGCGTCCTCCTTCGTGTCGCCACGGCAGACGATCGCCGACGCGCGCCGCGGCCGCATCCGGTCGCGCGCCGACCCGGGCTTCGGCTTTCCCCGGATGCGGGACGGCACCGGCAGCTCGTTCAGGGCGCCCGCGACTTCGGCAGCGAGGCGTAGATCAGCCCGGCGGCCCCCAGCGCGAGGAGCAGGCCTGCGCCGAGGAGCGCGACACCGACCCAGGGCAGCGCGTCCAACTCGGCGCCGATGCTCAACGTCGCGTCGACGAAGCGCGAGCCGTCGGCGTTCATGACGACGACCGCCCAGCGCCCGTTCTCCGGGTCCCAGTCGAGATTCACCTCACCGGTCCCCTGCGCGGATGCCGCCCAGAACGTCTGGTCACGGGGCGGCGTCGCCGGTGCGCCGCCGGGGCGGCGATCGTCGTCGTCGCCTCGGCTCTGGCCGATGTCGTGGACGACCTCGTGCCCGACGTCGGCGAGGTAGCGCTCGACGTCCGTGTCCGGGCCGATACCCAGGAACACCGGATCGTCGCTCCGGCCCTGGATCCGGACGGTGCCGACGAGGTCCTGCCAGGCCCAGTCGGGCCCGTCGAGGTCGGCCGTCTCCGAGACGAGCGCGTACGTCGGCGTCGAGTAGGCGTGCCGCGGGCTCGTGACGAACCCGTCCTCGCGCTGGGTGCCGTCGATCACGAGCGCCCCGACGCCGGCCGCGAGGATGCCCAGCGAGACGAGCCCGAGGACCGAGCCGACGGCGAGGAGCGCGATCCGGCCGCCGCTCCAGCGGCCCCGGACGCGGGCGGCGGGCTCGGTGGCGGCCGCGCCGGGCGCCTCGAGCACGAGCTGCTCGCCGGCGGGCGAGCCCGGGTCGGTACCGCCCTGGTCGAGCCTGAACGGCGGATAGGCGTCCGTCATCAGCGCGGCGTAGCCGGCCACGCGGAACGCCCAGCGGTCGAGGCCGACGACGAGATCGAAGAGGCCGCGCGGGTAGCGCCCGGTGAAGAGCAGCGCGACGCCCGCGATGAGCACGAGCAGTCCGACGAGGCCGCCGCCCCAGGTCCACGACCAGTGCTCGCCCCTCCACGCCAGCCAGCCCCCGCCTCCGGCGATGACGCTCACGATCAGGTACTGCGGGATCGCGAGCAGCCACCACTTCACGAGCACGAGCCCGCGCGAGAGCGAGCCGGGGTACTCGACCGCGAGGCGCGCCGGGTAGTCCGGGACGTCGTCGAGGGTGAAGGGCGGATAGCGGTCGGTGCCGAGCGCGCCGAACGTGTAGAAGCCGACCCGCCAGGTCCAGCGGAGCACGCCCACGTTGAAGTCGAAGATCGTCCGGGGGTACCGGCGCGTGAAGAGGATCGCGAAGAACGCGACGACGCCGAGCAGGACGAACGCCGCCCACAGGAACACGAGGACGATGTAGTGAGGGATCGCGAGCAGCCACTTGACGATCCACAGCCAGCGACTCAGCTGTGGGTCGAGCGTCCCTTCCACGTGCACCGGATATGACCTGGCGGCGGACATCGGCTACCTCCTCCCGGGAGACCCGGCTCAGCGAATCACAAACGCCGGCGGTGTGTAGCGCGCGGCACAGCGCGTGTCGAGGCCGGCAGCGGTGCCGCGCTCGACGAACTGGTTCGCGAGCTGTGACATGCAGCCGAGCTGGAGGGCGCCGTGGCCCGCGTGGGGGACGACCACCGTGCGGCTGTTCGGCATCGCCCGGCGCGCGTCTCGGACGTTCGCGAGCGGGTCCTGCGGGTCGTTGCCGCCGACGATCAGGAGGACGGGGACGTCGGTTCGAACACGCGCCTTCGACCACGCCGGCTGCGGCGCCTTGGGCCACACCGAGCAGACGGCGGACGCGAGGCCTGCATCGAGCGCAGTTCGCTCGGCGAGATACGTTCCCCGGCTCGCAGCACGCGTTCGCGCGAGGCTCCAGCGCGCCCACGGCTCGTTGCAGACGATCGACCAGAACATCAGTTGTCGCGTCTCGACACCGCCAGTCCCATGCTCGTCCATCGAGAGGACGAGCGGCGACCAGTCTCCCTTCGCGGCCCGGTGCGCGATCCACGGGATGCGGGCGGCTCCCTCGGGCGAGCGGGTGAGCGTGTGCAGCGTGCCGGCGGCCTGCGCCGGGCCGATCACGACGCCGAGCGCGCGGACGGGCCCCTTGCGCAGCGTCGCCATCATCTCGAAGACCTCGCTGCGGACGCGCGGGAACGCCCGCGCGCAGCGCGGCGATCGTGAGCAACGCGACAGGATCGCCCGGAGCGACCGCTCGCCGTTCGGCGCCCAGCGCTCGAAGATCGGAACGTCGAGCAGCGTGCCCCCGTCGAGGATCGCCGTGCGGACGAGGTCTCCGTGCTGTGCGAGGAGGTACTGCGCAGCCGTCGCTCCGTACGAGAGGCCGTAGACGTCGATCTGGTCGTAGCCGAGGGCCCGCATCACGTCGGCGAGGTCGTCCATCGCCGGCGCTGTCGTGTACTGCCGCGCGTCGACGTCGAATCGCGCGAGGCACGCCTTGACGTACGCGCGCATCGCCCGAGCGCTCGTGCCCAGGCCCTTGCTCGGGAGGGGGCACTCGAGGGCGTTCGAGCGTCCCGTCCCGCGCTGGTCGACGAGGACGATGTCGCGGCGCTCGTTGGCCGATGAGAACAGCTGCGTCATCCCGAGAGCGCCTGCGACGGCCGAGCCGCCCGGCCCCCCCGCCAGGTAGACGATCGGGTCCGGGCTCGAGCCGCCGTCACGCGCCGGGATGACCGCGACACGAAGCGTGACCGTCCGGCTGCCCTCCACACTGCGGTTCTCCGGCACCCTGAACGTGCCGCACCGCGCCGCGACGGATCCGGTCAGCGTGCACGGACGAAGGGGAAGCTCACGCGTCGCGGCGGCGCCGAGCGGCACGAGCGCGAGCCCGAGGGCCGCGGCGACGAGGAGCCCGAGCCGCCGGGCGGCGAGCGCCGGCCGCGCGGCGCCGAGCCTCATCCGCGGAAGCGCTCGGCGAGCAGCCGCGCGATGTCGAGCGTCGAGAGCACCCCGACGGGCGTGCCCAGCTCCTCGTCGACGACGAGCAGGTGGGCTGTCGCATGCTCCGTCATCATCTGGGCGGCGCGCCGCAACGTGTCGTCCGGTGCGATCGCGAGCGCCGGCGTCGCCGCCGAGCCGCCCGCCGACTGCGCATCGAGGTCGCGGACACCGGCCGCTGCGACGAGGTCGAGATCGGAGACGACGCCCCAGACGGAGGCGTCGCGCTCGTCGGTGACGACGACGCAGTGCACGCCGTTGCGCGCCATCAGCTCGGCCACCGTCGAGAGCGGTGTCCCGGTCGGGCACGAGAGGACCCCGACGTGCATCGCCTCCCGCACGGGAGTGCCGTTGAGGCCGGTGTGGTCGTCCGTGGTGCGCGTGGCGTTCATGGCAACCCCTTCCGTCGAGCCGGTACGAAGCGTGACCCCGCCCCGCGGAGGAGGCATCCGCGGGCCGCCGGATCGCCCCGCGGAGAACTACGAATCGCGAGGGTGCGCTCCGTAGCTTCCCGCGGACGGCCTGCGATCGCGCACGGATGCCGTGCGCGCGCCGCCTCGTCACGCTCGGAGCCGTGACGGCAACCGCGCCGCATCGCGAGAATGCGCAGCTGATGGACGTCGTCGACGTCATCCTCCGAGACGGGAGCACGCTGCGGCTCCGCCCGCCCGGGCGCGCGGACGCCGATGCGATCCTCGACTTCTTCCGCGCGCTCTCGGAGCAGAGCCTCTACATGCGCTTCCACGGCTTCCCGTCGCTCGGCCCCGAGGTGGTCGAGCAGGTGCTCGACTCGGACTGGGCGGAGCGGGGCGCGTTGCTCGGCTCCCTCGTCGAGAACGGCACCGAGCGCGTCGTCGCCCTCGCGAACTACGCGAGGCTCCGCGACCCGAGCGCGGCAGAGGCGGCGTTCGCCGTTGCCGACGCCTACCAGCGGCGCGGCATCGGCACGCGGCTCGTCGAGCAGCTCGCCGAGCGCGCGGCGCGGCACGGCATCGACCGCTTCGTCGCCGAGGTGCTTCCCGACAACCGCCGGATGCTCGGCGTCTTCTCGGCGCTCGGCTTCGAGGTGAGCCGCGAGCTCTCCGGCGGCGAGCTCGAGATCACGTTCCCGATCGCCCGCACCGAGCGGTTCGAGGAACGCCTCGCCGAGCGCGACCACGTCGCGGTGACCGCGTCCCTGCGGCCGTTCTTCGAGGCACGCAGCGTCGCGGTGATCGGCGCGTCGCGCCGGCGCGGAACGATCGGCGGAGAGCTCTTCCGGAACGTGATCGAAGGGGACTTCGCGGGCGCGGCCTACCCCGTCAACCGCGACGGCGCGTCCGTCGCGGGTGTCCGGGGCTACCGCTCGATCGCGGAGATCCCGGACCCCGTCGACCTCGCCGTCGTCTGCGTCCCTGCTGCCGGCGTCGTCGAGGCGGCCGAGGACGCGCTCCGCCACGGCGTGCGCGCGCTCGTCGTCATCTCGGCCGGCTTCGCCGAGACGGGGAGCGAGGGCATCGATCGCCAGGAGCGGCTCCTCGCGCTCGTCCGCGCGCACGGCGCGCGCCTGATCGGCCCCAACTGCCTCGGGATCTCCGTCGCCGGCACGAGCCTCAACGCGACGTTCGCCTCGCGCTCGACACCGCCGGGGAACATCGGCTTCTCGTCGCAGAGCGGCGCCCTCGGGCTCGCCCTGCTCGAGGCCGCGGTGACGCGAGGCCTGGGACTCTCCTCTTTTGTCTCGATCGGCAACAAGGCGGACGTCTCGACGAACGACCTCCTGGAGTGGTGGGAGGACGAGGAGGCGACGGAGGCGATCCTCCTCTACGTCGAGTCGTTCGGGAACCCGCGCCGCTTCGGGCGCATCGCCCGGCGCGTCGCGCGCCGCAAGCCGATCCTCGCCCTCAAGAGCGGCACCTCGTCGAGCGGCCAGCGTGCCGCGAGCTCGCACACCGCGGCCCTCGCGGGATCGGACGCCGCAGCGGACGCGCTGTTCCACCAGGCCGGCGTGATCCGCGCGGTGACGCTCGAGGAGCTCGTCGACGTCGCGGCGCTCCTCTCGACGGGCTCGCGGCTCGGCGGTCGGTCGGTCGGCATCCTCACGAACGCCGGCGGCCTCGGGATTCTCTGCGCCGACGCGTGCGAGGCCGCGGGCCTCGAGCTTCCGGCGCTCGGCGCCGACACCGTGTCGGCGCTGCGAGCCGTGCTGCCCGCCGAGGCGAGTGTCGCCAACCCCGTCGACATGCTCGGCGGCGCGACCGCCGCCCTCTACGCCGAGGTGCTGCCGCACCTGCTCGCCGACCCGCACGTGTCGGCCGTCGTGGTCCTGTTCGTGCCGGCCGTGAGCGCGACCGCCGAGGAGGTGGCAGCGGCGGTCTCGGACGCCAGTCGGCAGACAGAAGCCGACAAGCCGGTGCTCGCCGTGATCATGACGTCGGACGGCACCCCGGCAGCGCTCCGGGACGCGCCGCACGTGGCGTCCTTCAACTATCCGGAGTCGGCCGCCCGCGCGCTCGGCCGTCTCGCCGACCGCGCGGAGTGGCTGCGGCGTCCGCAGGGCGCCGTGCCGGCGCTCGACCGGATCGATCGCGCGGCCGCCGAGGCCGTGGTCGCGCGCGCGCTCGGGCACGAGGACGACGTGTGGCTCGACCCTTCGGCGACACGCGAGCTCCTGGCCGCCTACGGGCT
>DATBIQ010000174.1:0-24965 GCA_036556865.1 Gaiella sp. | reverse complement strand
CACCATGCCGAGGTAGAGGACGAGGAAGAAGACGACCGCCCAGATGAAGCTCTGGACGCCCCGGTCGACGCTCGGCATGCGGAGATGCATCGCGCGCATGCTAGACGATCGACCCCGAGCGCCCGCCTCGGATGGCGACCGGGAACACGGGCCGTCGTGGCCGTCGATCGACCTGCGGCGCCCGCGAGCGGCTGGGCATGGGGAGCGATTCGGGCGCTATCGGCACAAAGCCGCGACCCACACGTGACAGGTTCGACGTTACGCTCGAAGCGTGGGGAGGAGGTCGGTGGCCCGAGAGCCACCCCGCACGGACATGTCGGTTTCGGACACGTGAACCGCCGCGCAACCGGCGCACCGCGGCCTTGCGTCCCGGCCGCTGGTAGCCGGCGGCGTGCGCCACGCGACCGCGTGCGCCGGCGAGCCGCGCGCGCGTGTCGGTCCAAAGATTCACCGAGCCGGTGGCGCTTTCGTCCACCTGCCACGTCGACCTTCCGCTTCCGCGTAGTGCCTGCGTGACGGGCTTCGACCTAGTCGCGCTCCGTGCTCGGTGCACGGCAAACCTACGGTCTGGCGCCCGGCGGGTCAAGCGAGCGGGGAACGTGAAACGCGCAATTTGCGCCGATTCCGTTCTCGCCCTCGTCAACCATCGGTGATCCGGGCCGGTCGCCGGAGACACGACTACGATCCGCCCGTGCGCGGCCGACGGACGTACGTGCTCGCGGCCGCGCTGCTCGGCGCGGCCGCCGCGCTGACCATCGCCGGAGTGGGGGACGCCGCCGGCTTCCCGGACTGGCAGGCCCTCGTGCTCGGCGTCGTCCAGGGCGCGACCGAGTTGCTTCCCGTCTCGTCCTCGGGCCACCTGATCCTCGCACCGTGGCTCGGCGGCTGGACGTTCCTCGAGGAGCACGACGAGTTCAACCAGACGTTCGACGTCGCGCTCCATCTGGGAACGATGCTGGCCGTCGTCGGATACTTCGCACGCGACCTCTGGGCGATGGTGGTGGCGTTCCTCCGCACCCTGCGGACACGACGTCTGGAGACCCCGGACGAGCGGCTGGCGTGGATCGTCCTCGTCGCGACGATTCCGGCAGGGATCGTCGGTCTCGCGCTCGAGGACACGATCACCACGCACCTCGGCGAGCCGTGGCAGATCGCGATCCTCCTCGCCGTGTTCGCACTGGTGCTCTGGCTCGTCGACCGTCGTCCCGCGACGAGGGAGGCGCACGAGCTGTCGCTCAAGGACGGCCTCGCGGTCGGGGTCGCACAGGCGCTGGCGCTCATGCCCGGTGTCTCGCGGTCGGGCATCACGATCACCGCGGGACGCCTCTTCTGCCTCGATCGCGACGCGGCGGCGCGCCTGTCGTTCCTCCTGCTCGTTCCGACAGTGCTGGGGGCGGTGGTGCTGAAGGGCGTGAAGGACGTCGTGCTCGGCGACCTGCCTCCTGGCTGGAAAGGCCCGTTCGTGGTCGGCGTGCTCTCGGCGTGGGGGACGGGGCTGCTCGCGATCGAATGGCTGCTCGGCTACGTCCGCCGCCACACGTACGGCCTCTTCGTCGTCTACCGCCTGGTTGTCGCCGCCCTGATCGTGCTCCTCATCGCCGTCGGTGCGCGTGAGGCAACCTTCTGAGATGCACGTCGACGTCGGCGACATCGAGCTCTACGTGCACGAGAAGGGCGAGGGCCGCCCGCTCGTCGCGCTCCACGGCGGGCCCGGGCTCGACGGGTCGGTGTGGTTCCCCGCGCTCGACCCGCTCGTCGGAGACGGCTACCGGGTTCTCGCCGTCGACCACCGCGGGAACGGTCGCTCCGACGCCGGCGATCCCGCGCTCTGGACGGTCGCCAGGATGGCGGACGACGTCGAGGCGCTCATCCAGGGGCTGAGACTGGCCAATCCCGTCGTCATCGGCTGGAGCTTCGGCACCTTCGTCACGCAGAGTCACATGGTGCGGCACGGGACGGGCGCCGCGTACCTGTTGATGGGAACCGTTGCCGGCCCGGAGGCGCTGCACGGCGTGCACGACCGGCTCGCCGTCTTCGAGCCCGCGCATCTCCGCGTGCAGGTGACCGACTCGTGGGACCGCGAGTCGACAGTCCAGACGCCGGAGGAGTGCAAGCAGCTGCTCGCCGACCAGATGCCGTTCCATGTCGCCGATCCGGAAGGGCCGCTCGTGCCATGGCTCGTGGAGAACGACCGCGTCGTTTATCGCCCGGACGTGCTCCGCCACTTCGCGACGGGTGGAGAGTATGGGCTGGTCGACCACCGCGACGACCTCCGCACGTTCTCCCGTCCGGTGCTCGTCCTGAGCGGGGCCCATGACCGCACGACACCGCCCGAGAGCGCCCAGGAGCTCGTGGACGCGATTCCGACCGCGGAGCACGTCGTGATCGACGGCGCCGCCCACATGATCCCGTACGAGCAGCCGCAAGCCTTCCTCGCGGCCGTGCGGACGTTCCTCTCCAGGGCCTGAGCCGCGGGGGGTGGGACGGCCGGGCGAGGCGTCTCTGCAGTCGAGAAGCCCAACTTGACATAACGCGTCTTACCGTGCGTTCACGCTTCAACTTGCCGAGGTCGAAGTAACCGACCTTGAGCAGCGTGTCAAGTCACCTTGAAGGTGGCGCGGATCCGCCCGTGTTGCCTCGTTGTGAGGGAAGCAGCAGATGGGTTTGGGTGATCGCGTGGGCGATGTCAAAGATCTTCTGGCCAGTCTGTTGTGACTGCGTCTTCAGGAGAACGAACGCGGCGTCGGCGTCGATGGCGTTTCGCTCCATGAGGATGCCTTTGGCTTGTTCGATGATTGCGCGGCGTCCGAATGCACCCTGGAGGTTCTGGAACTCAGCGAACCGTCGCAGCGTGATGTCGAGAGCGCCTCGCAGACCATCCGGCTCGTCATCGAGAACGACGTAGGCAAAGACGCCGCGCTGCGCCGCTTCCTCCACGTACTGCGGGTCTTTGGCATCGAGAAGCGCGATGACGGGACAGGCCGCTTCGTGGACGATCGCGGAGATCTGTTCGAGCGCGTGGCGCCCGTCGAGGCCCAATCCGACGAGCGCGACCTCGGCGCCGGTGCTACGGGTGAGCGGCCCGATCTCGGTGACGTCGACGCCGCGGCCGACGACCTCATGGCCCAAGCCCTCGACGATCGCGGTGATCGCGTCGAGACGCACGTCACGCTCGTTGGCGATGAGCACCTGTAACCGATGGTCACTCTCGGGCATCGCACGTTCCGCCGGTGTTTGAGGACGCTGGTCGCGAAGGTGTAGACTTCGTCTGCGGGTGATTCAACACCTGCGAGCCGGCGGCCTCAACCAGTGGTCGCCAAACGCTTCGACGTTCCTCATTGACCGGGACGGGCCAGCCTGGGTGTCCAGGCGGTACCGGACGTCCGGGCTGGCCAATTGTCGGCCAAGCAGAAGGAGGAACGTGGTGTCCGCTTCAACCATCGGTTCCGAGGAAGGCGGAAGTGCCATTCGCGTCGTTCCCGAAAGGGTTGGCGTCGCCGCAGTCTGTCTCGACGGCGAGTTCGACATGGCCAACGCATCGCTGCTGAGCGACGAGATCGAGGAAACACTCGCGAGCGGCGACGACCTCATCCTCGATCTCAGCCAGGCGACGTTCATCGACTCGAGCGTCATCCACGTGCTGTTCGCGAGCGCTCGTGCCGCCGCTGCCCGAGGCCGGAGGCTCGTGCTCCAGGTTGGCACTGCCCCGATTGTCGAGCGGGCGTTGGAGCTCGCTGCAATCGAACGCGTCGTCGCCCGTGCCCATGACCGCGAGGAGGCCGTCCGGCTGCTCCAACAACAAACGCCACCGCCCAGTCGGGAGCAACGCCTGTCGGTCGGGTCAGAGCGTCGGTCGCATCTCGACGCGTGATTCACGGTTATCCGACGCGATGTCGACGCAAGGAGGAGTACGCGGGGCCGCATCACGCCGCCGGCCTCGGAGCGTCCTACCGCCACATCCTCACGGTGCCGGGACGAAGAAGCGCGGACGTCGAGATTCGCGAGTGCCACGCTGAGATAGTCCGACGAGTGGGTGGCCGCCGACGGCTGCGCGTCACTCGATCAAGCTTCGCGCCTCGTCCACACCGAAAGCCCGCATCGTGCAAGACCTCAGATTTCCCTGCGACGTCAGCCGCATCAGCCCCTTCGTGGCGGTCTCGTCGTCTGCTGCCTCGACGACGGTGACGATGTCATACGGACCCATCGTCCAGTAGATGTCCTTGATCGTCACGCCACGCTGCGCAAGGTCATCCTTCGCCGCGTCATAGCGCGCCACGGTCTGGTCTGCCGTCTTCGCGCCCTGGTCGGTCCAGTTCATGAGGACGATGTAGGTCGGCACTTGGGGCCTCCTTCGGCGACGTTGCGGGACGATCAATCTTCCCGCAGCGAGCCCCGTCCCGCAATGAAACCAACCTCCGCGCTTCCCGCCGTGTCGCAAGCGTTACAGACGCAGTGCCGCACAGGACGACGACGGCGGACAGAACCTGTCCTACGCTCGCCCTATGGCTAGCGGTGAGTGGCGACGCTCCGGACTCGCCCACCACGGGGAGGTCGACGGTGCTCTCTGGTGATCTCTACACCCGACAGATGTTGGCGCGACACCATCGCGCCGCGCTGCTCTCACACACGCCGCCGCCACCAGGGTGGCAGCTTCGCGAGAGCGCGTTGTACTCGACCCCCGCCAGGAGACGGAGACGCCGGCTGTGGCTGTCGATCCTCCGGTTCCGTCCTGCACACGGCGGCGCATGACCTCCAGGTCGGGCTCGACCTCGGCCGGCGCGAGATCGTCTTGACGCCGAGCCGAGGGCTGTCATGCTCACGTACGGGATGCCCGACGTGTGGGCAAGCGTGTCGGAGCTCGACGCACCGACGCAGGAGCGTCTTGCAGATGTGCTCGAAACGCGCGGCGCGGACGAGCAGCAGCAGGCGATGCGGCGGGTGTTTCTCGACGACGTCGGCTTCCCGTCCGCGGCTCGCGTCCTCGAGGTCGGGTGTGGAACCGGCGTCCTGACGCGCCGGTTGGCGGACCGTGCCGAGGTTCGCTCGGTGATCGGGGTGGACAACGCAGCCACGCTCCTCGACAGGGCACGCGAGCTGAGCGGTGGGTCGGTCGACGTCCGCTTCCGCGAGGCGGACGCCCGATCGCTCCCGTTCGAAGACGCGGAGTTCGACGTCGTCGTCTTCGACTCCACGCTGAGCCACGTGCCGGAGGCGGCGACCGCCGTCGAGGAGGCGTTTCGTGTCCTCGCACCCGGGGGTCGGCTCGCCGCGTTCGACGGCGACTACGCGACCACGACGGTCGCGCTCTCCGACCACGACCCCGTGCAGGCCTGTGTCGATGCGATGCTGGCGAGCTCGGTCACCGATCGCTGGCTCGTGCGACGCCTGCCCGCGATCGCGCGGCGAGCCGGATTCGAGGTGCTCTCGTTTCGCAGCCACGGCTTCGCCGAGATCGGGAGCGGCGAGTACATGCTCACGATCGTCGATCGCGGTGCCGACCTGATGCAGTCGCGCGGAGACGTGACGGGCGAGACCGCGGCAGGCCTGAAGGCGGAAGCGCGCAGGCGCGTCGAGGCCGGCACCTTCTTCGGCCACATCGCGTACGGGAGCCTCGTCGCTCGCAAGCCCTAGCTCGGCCCCGGCCCTCAGCGCAGCTCCGCGCTGCAGATGCCGCAGCGCGGCTGGAACTGGCCGAGCTCGTCGGGGAAGAAACGCCAGCCGTGCCGCTCGGCGTCCATCTCGCTCTCGATCGTCGCGCCGCAGTCGACGCAGCGGACGAACCAGTCGAGCATGCGCAGCGCCGACGCACAGCTCAGGCAGTACGTCCCTGGGACGGCGGCGGAAGGCGGGCTGATCGTCCAACCGCGCTCGAGCATCCCCGCGTCGCGCGCGCTCCGCCCGCATCCGTCGCAGCGCGCAGGTGCGCGCCGGCGTTCCAATCGGCCCCGGTCGTCCATCCTCCCCTGAGCCTCACCCTACGGAGGTTCGACGCCGACGCCAGGGCAAACCGCCTCGTGGAAAGGGGTTGCGAGGATCCGCGAACTGTGGGAACCTCGTGGGGCAGCCTCCGGATCGCGCACGGTCGTCGTCTTCCCCCCGCCTCCCGTGTCCACCGTCGACATCGAGACCCTGCTGTCGCAGGACGACCTGCGGGCCCTGCTCGAGACGTCCGAGCAGACCGGCTCGATCCGCGCGCCCGACGTCCACGAGATCGTCGAGGCGCACGAGCTCACCGGGCTCGAGCAGGAGGCGCTCGTACGCGAGCTCGACAAGCGCGGGATCGAGATCGTGGAGGCGCCGAGCGTCGAGCGCGCACCCGTGGCTCCGAGCCCGGTCGAGTCGACCACCGATGCGCTCCAGCTCTTCCTGCGCGAGGCGGGGCGCCACCGTCTCCTGACGGCCGCGCAGGAAGTCGCGCTCGCGAAGCGGATCGAGCGCGGCGACGAGGGCGCCAAGGAGGAGATGATCCAGTCGAACCTCCGACTCGTCGTCTCGATCGCGAAGAACTACCGCAACCAGGGGCTCCCGTTCCTCGACCTCATCCAGGAGGGGACGCTCGGCCTCATCCGCGCCGTCGAGAAGTTCGACTGGCGCCGCGGGTTCAAGTTCTCGACCTACGCGACCTGGTGGATCCGCCAGGCCGTCGCGCGCGCGCTCGCGGACAAGGCCCGCACGATCCGGATGCCCGTCCACATCGTCGAGCGCCTGCAGAAGATCAACCGGGCCGAGCGGTCGCTGTGGACGCAGCTCGGACGCGAGCCGACGATCGAGGAGGTCGCGGACGAGGCGTCGCTGACCGCGCAGCAGGTGCTCGAGGTGCGGGCGGCTGCGCGAGCCTCGACGAGCCTCGACGCTCCGATCGGGGACGAGGAGGACGCCGTGCTCGGCGACTTCGTCGCGGGCGACGAGCCCCTGCCAGAGGACGCCGTCGACGTCGAGCTGCGGCGGCAGGTGCTGCGACACGCTCTCCTCTCGCTTCCCGACCGGGAGCGCGACGTCGTCACAATGCGCTACGGCCTCGACGGCGACGAGCCTCGGACGCTCGAGGAGATCGGACGACTCCTCGGCCTCACGCGGGAGCGCGTCCGTCAGATCGAGCTCGATTCGCTCCGCCGCCTCTCCCTGCTGCGGGAGATGCAGGCCGTCCAGGGCTGAGCCGCTCGGGACCTCAGGCGCGGAGGTAGAGCTCGAGGCCGGGCGCCGCGTGGCGCAGCTCGCGCAAGGCGCGGGTCTCGAGCTGGCGGACGCGCTCGCGCGTGATCCCGAGCTCGACGCCGACCTGCTCGAGCGTCCTCCCCCCCGAGCCGTCGAGGCCGTAGCGCAGCACGAGCACCCGCTGGAGACGGGGCTTGAGCTGTGACAGCGCCCGCGCCAGCTCGGTCGACCGCAGCCGCAGCGCCGTCTCGGCCTCGGGGCCCGCGGCGTTCGTGTCCTCGATGAGGTCGCTCATCACGCTCTCACCGTCGCCGACCGGCGTCTCGAGGCTGACGTGATCCTGCACGAGGTCGAGGAGCTCCGAGACACGGAGCGGCGTCAGGTCGGTCTCGGCCGCGATCTCGTCGAAGGTCGGGTCGCGGCTCAGCTGCTGCCCGAGCGCGCGCCGTGCCCTCTGCACCCGGCGGACCTGGTCTGCGATGTGGACCGGGAGCCTGATCGTGCGGCTCTGCTCGGCGAGTGCCCGCTGGACCGCCTGCCGGATCCACCACGTCGCGTAGGTCGAGAGCTTGAACCCCATCGTCCAGTCGAACTTGTCGACCGCGCGCATGAGCCCCAGATTCCCCTCCTGGATGAGGTCGAGCAGCGGGACGTCCGCGCGGGTGTAGTTGCGCGTGATCGACATCACGAGGCGAAGGTTCGACTCGACGAGCCTGCGGCGCGCCACCTCGTCGCCCTCGTCCTTGCGACGCGCGAGCTCGCGCTCCTCGGCCGGCGTCAGCAGCCGGCCGTCCCCGATCGCGCGGACGTAGAGCTTGAGGGGATCCTGAACCGGCTCCCCGGTCTCCACCTCGTCGTGCGCCTCGTGCGCAGGGTCGAACAGTGGTTCTGCCGCATGCTCCACGAGAGGGGTATCGGCGGCTCGCCTCCCCCGCTTGAGGCATTTCTCGAAATGCGTGTCGCGGCGATGCCAGGAGTCGGACGGCGGAATCCGAACACATTGTTCACGGCTCTCCGAGTACGGTGAGCGAGGCCGTCCGGCGTCTACGGTAGGAGTGCGGCAGGTATGTGCGGCATCGCTGGCTACAGCTTCGGGCCCGCTTCGCGGATGAACCGGACGCTGGCCGCGCAGGCCCTGCTCGCAGGCATCGCCGAACGGGGCGCAGACGCGGTCGGCTACGCGCACCGCGACGCCGGCGTGCTCGAGGTGCACAAGCAGCAGACGGGCGCGAGCGCGCTGCTCGACGCCGTCGTCGTGCCCTCCACTGCCCGGCAGGTGCTCGTCCACGTCCGCGACTACACGAAGGGCCACCCGACGATCGCCGCGAACAACCACCCCGTCCGCCACGGCGCCGTGACGGGCGTCCACAACGGGATCATCGCGAACGACGAGGAGCTCTTCGCACGCCACGGCATCGAGCGTGACGAGCCCGAGATGACCGTCGACTCGGAGGTGATCTTCGCGCTCGTCGAGGCGCACGGTACGGCGCCGTCGGTGCTCGAGGAGCTGGTCGGCGCGATGGCCGCTGCGTGGACGGACGAGCGCGAGCCCGACGTGCTGTACGTCGCCCGAGGCATCGGACGGCCGCTCTGGCTCGCCCGCGGTCGCCACGAAGTGCTCTTCGCGTCGACGCGCGCCGCGCTCGAGGTCGCCGAGCGGGCGCTTCGCACGACGTTTCGCAAGACCGAGGTCGAGGAGGGACGCCTCCTCTCGCTCGTCGACGGCTCGCTGGCGGACGAGCGCCGCTGGAGCCCCGACCGGAGCTACCGCGAGTCGAAGGCGCTTCCCGAGGTGCGGGCGGGGCACGAGGGGCGCTTCTGCCTCGAGCGGCTCGCAGTGCTGATCGCGTCGGCCTGACTCAGAAGGGGTTCACGCAGCGAAGTGACTGGAGGAGCGCGTGCGCGCGCGCCCGTGCCGCAGAGGCGTCGGCATCCTCGCCGGCCGCGTCGAGCGCGCGCGCGAGGTCGAGATCGAGACACGCCGCTCGGTAGTCCCAGCCCAGCATCCGCTCACGCTCGGCGGCGTCGCGGAGGGCTTCGATCGCCGCCGGCGCTCTGCCGTGTGCGAGGGCGAGCAGGCTCTCCGCGACGGTCGCACCCGCCGCGATCTGCGGCGTGTCGACAGCGGCTCGCTTCGCCGCGAAGGACTCCGCGACGCGCTCGAGGAGCGTGGTCTCGCCCGCCGCGGCGAGCGCCCGCGGGATCGTCGCGGTCTCCACTTGGGCCCAGTCGCGGCCGGTGACCGCGAGGACGGCCTCGGTGACCTCGGCGAGCACTCCGCGGTCGGATGTGAGCGCCGCGTACGGGAGGACGACGCCCGCCATCGGCAGGAGCCGCTGCGGCTCGCCGCTCGCAAGCGCGAGCTCCCTGAGCTCCGCGAGCGGCTCGCGCGCGAGGTCGAGATCGCCCCGCCGCAGCGCCATGCCACCGCCGAGCTCGCGCCGCATCATCTCCGCGCCGGCAGGGCCACCGCCAAGGCGGTCGAGCGCCTCGACCTCGTCCCACCTGCCCGCCGGCACGTCGACGAGAACGGCGTACGACAGCGCGAAGTAGACGTCGAGGCCCTCGACCGGGGGCACGTCCTCGAGGGCGCGCCGAAGGCTCGCGACCGTCTCCTCGAGCTCGTCCCGCGGCAGGAACGCCCGCCCGGTCCAGAGCGTGTTCACGAGACAGCGGTAGGCCTCGGGGGCGTCTGCCGTCTCGATTGCGCGCCGAACGATCTCCCGCGCCTCGTCGAGGTCGGGTGGGACGCCGCGGTTCGCGAGCGCCACCAGGAGGTTCTGCCGTGCATTCAGCTCCGCGTGGACGTCCCCCACCCTACGTGCCAGCGCGATCGCCGTTCGCGCTCGCGGCTCCGCCTCCGGGAGGCCGCTCAGCATCTCGAGCTGCGACAGGCGGGCCGTCGCCCGTGCGAGCTGCGAGGTCTCCTCGAGGCCCGAGAGCGCCTCGAGCGCTGCCGTCGCGGCCGGAACCGCCTCCTGGAAGCGCCCGACGAGCCAGAGCGCTCGCGAGAGCCGGCTGAGCGCCTCGGCAAGGAGGGGGCGGTCGCCGGTGACCAGAGCCTCGTCACGGGCGCGCGAGAGCACGTCCGGTGCCCGGTGGGGGGTCGACAGGAGCAACTCGGCCCGCCCGAGCCCGATCAGGGCGGTGGCGCGATCGCGGGAGTCGTCCGCGAGGTCGACGGCCCGTCCGTAGAGGCGTCGTGCAGGCTCGGCGGCGGCGCGGGCCAGCGCCGCGCTGCCCGCGGCGAGGAGGAGCCGGAAGCACCGCTCGCGCACCGCGGGCGAGCTCTCGCCGTACTCGAGCGCGCGGTCGTAGTGGTACGCGGCGATCTCGGCGAACTCGGCGGCGAGCCCCGGCGCCACGTCCTCGACCCAGGCTCCGACCTGGCGGTGGAGCGCACGGCGCTCGGACTTCGGCAGGCTCGCGTAGACGACGTCCTGCGTCAGCGCGTGCTTGAACGCGAACTCGCGCATCCCCTCCATCGTCGAGGCCGCGTGCTCGCTCACCAGGGCGCGACGCACGAGCGAGGCGATCAGCCCGTCGTCCACGGCGACCGCGCTGGGCCAGAACACGCGTCCCATCACGGAGCAGCGTCGGAGCGCGTCGCGCGCCGCCGGGTCGAGGAGGTCGACGCGCGCCGCGATCACGCCGTGAACCGTGTCTGGCAGGTCGATCGCGTCGACGGCCGTCCGCACGGACCAGCCGCCCTTCTCGGGCGCGATCGCCCCCCGGTCGATCAGCATCTGGAGGATCTCCTCCACGTGGAACGGGTTGCCCTCGGCGCGCGCGACCACGCGTTGGACGAGCTCTTGCGGCACGCCGTCCGACCCGAGCAGCGCCTCGACGAGCTCGGCGGATTCGTCGTCCGGCAGCGCGGAGAGCCGGATCGACGTCGCGTCGTGGAGCCCTCCGCCCCACGACCGCCGCGTCTCGAAGAACTCGGGGCGACTCGTACAGACCATGAGGACGGCGGTGTCGGCAAGGGTGTCGACGAGGTGCTCCAACAGCTCCACGAGCGGCTCCGAGGCCCAGTGAACGTCCTCGACGACGAGCACCGTGAGCCGCTCGCGCCCGAGGTCGGTGAGGAAGCGCCGCCACGTGTCGCGCAAGGCCTGGCGGACGTCCCGCTCCTCGTCCTCCGGCAGCCGCAGGCCGATCGTCCACGCGAGCGCCTCGACGACCGGAGCCGCGTCGCGCTCGGAGACGCTCTCGCGGACGGCCGTCTCGAGCTTCGCGAGCGCCGTCGGCTCCGCGTCGCTGTCGCGGATCTCCGCGAACCCCTTCGCGGCTTCACCGAGAGGCCAGTACGTGATCCCTTCGCCGTAGGGCAGGCAGCGACCCTGGAGGACGCGCGCGCCTGCGAGCTCCGCGGCGAACTCGGTCAGCAGACGCGTCTTGCCGACGCCGGCGTGGCCGTAGATCGTCACGAGCTGCGGCGCGAGCTCGCGCTCGACCCGTGTGGCGAGGGCCCGCAGGACGACGAGCTCCTCCTCGCGCCCGATCATCGGCGCGGAGAGCCCCTCGGCGCCGTGCCTGCCGGGCGGTGCGGCGACCGCAACGGCCTCCCAGGCCCGGAGCGGCTCCCGCTTGCCCTTCGCGGACGCCGCACCGGCGTCCACGTACTCGATCGAGCGACGTGTCGCGGCCTGCGTCCGCTCACTCACGAGGATCCGATTGGGCTCCGCTCGCTGCTGCAGGCGGGCGCCGACGTTGACGGCGTCGCCCGTGACCATGAGCTCGCCGCGCGCCGCCGCCTCGTGCCCGGCGACGACCTCACCCGTGCTCACGCCGATCCGCAGACCGACCTCGACGCCGTGGCGGTCGAGAATCACCCGGGCGAGCCGCTGGAAGCGGTCGCGAATCGCGAGCGCCGCGCGAACCGCGCGGTCGGCGTCGTCGCCGTGGGCCAGCGGGACGCCGAACACCGCGAGCACGGCGTCGCCGACGAACTTCTCGCTGAGGCCCCCGAACCGCTCGACCTCCGCGTTGACGAGCGCGAACAGCTCACCCTGGAGGACCCGGAGCTCCTCCGGGTCGATGCGCTCGCCGAGCGCGGTCGAGCCCGCGAGATCCGCGAAGAGCACCGTCACGACGCGCCGTTCCTCACGCTCCTCGACGGTTCGCACGCGCGCGACAGGGGTCGTGCCGAGGGGCGTCCCGCACGCGGCGCAGAAGGCGGCACCGGCCGCCGTCTCGGCCCCGCACGCCGGGCAGGCCGCCGTGAGCGAGACGCCGCATGCGCTGCAGAAGCGAACCCCCGACGGCTGCTCGGCGCCGCACGAGGGACACCTCACCGTCATCTCGGCGAGTCTACGGGGTCAGGGGGCCGCGACCGTCCCGTCCGCGCGTACGTCGATCCCCTCCTCGCGCAGGCGCTGGCGGACGAGGAACTGGAAGGCCGACCACGCGCCGGGATGGACGTCGACCATGCGGTAGACCTGCCACTCCGAGAGAAGCGCCGCGTCCCGCGAGCGGGCGTCCTTCCACTCCGCCATCTTCGGCAGATGGCCGAGCCGGCGGGCCAGGACCGCGCCGTCCGCGATCGCGCGCTCGAGGCGCTCCTCGCCGATCGGGACGTCGAACCCCGCCTCCTTGAGCGCCGCGGCGAGTGAGCCGAACGTGTGCCAGATGAGCGATTTCGACGCCATGCGGCCGCGCCGGGCCTCGATGTCGCGCACCGTCGGCGTGCGGCCGAGCTCCTCCCCGAGCTCGCGCAGCTGGGCGAGCAGCTCGTCGCGGCTGATGAAGCGTCGCGGCTGCAGCCCCGCTGCCCGCTTCGCCGCGTTCCACGTGCCGAAATGCTCGATCACGGTTTGTGGGTGGACGGCTGCCTCGGGGTCCGCCGCGAACTCGCGCATGGTCGGTGAGCGACCGAGCCGCTCCGCGGACGCGCGCAGCTCCGCGAGGATCTCGTCGTCCGTGTAGCGGCGCCGCAACCCCGAGCGGAAGGCGGCGAGCGCCTCCGCGTCGATCCCTGCGAGCGCCGGATGGCGACGACGAGGACGTCCCATGCAATCATGCTAGATCATCACGGAAATTGTGCAAGACCGGCAGAGCGGGACGCTTCGACTACCCTCGCCGGGATGCGTGCGCGGCTCGCGCTCGAGACGACCGCCGCCCGACTCGTCGGGCGTCTGTCGCGCGCCGCGGGCCGCGGCGGCGGGACGACGCTTCCGGGCAAGCTCGTCTGGAAGCTCGATCCCGGCGCACTCGACGCGCTCGCCGGAGCTCTTCCCCACGGTGTCGCGCTGGTCTCCGCGACGAACGGCAAGACGACGACCACGGCGATGGCGAGCTCGATCCTCTCCCCTCTCCGCCGGCTCGCGTGGAACCGGTCGGGCGCCAACCTGGCGTCGGGGGTCGCCTCGACGCTGCTCTCCGCCCGGGACGCGGAGCTCGGGCTCCTGGAGGTCGATGAGTTCGTGCTCCCCGAGGTGATGCGGCGCACGCATCCCCGCGTCGTGTGCCTCGCGAATCTCTTCCGTGACCAGCTCGACCGCTACGGCGAGCTCGAGCACATCGCCGAGCGGTGGAGGGACGCGGTCGCCACCGTCGGAGCCGAGACGACGATCGTCGTCAATGCCGACGACCCGCTCGTCGGGGCGCTTGCCGACGAGCGGGAGCGGCGACTGCGCTTCGGCGTCGACGATCCCCGCGTCTCCCGGGCGACGCTGCAGCATGCGTCGGACTCGAAGTACTGCATCCGCTGCGGCCATCCGTATCGCTACGACGCCGTCTACGTCGGTCATCTCGGGTCGTACCGCTGCGAGTCCTGCGGCCACGCTCGGCCGATGCTCGACGTCGCGGCGCGCGAGGTGACGTTCGACGGGCTGGACGGCGTCGGGTTCGTGCTCGCAACTCCCGACGGCGAGGCCCACGTGCGGCTCGCGGTCCCGGGTCTCTACAACGTCTACAACGCCCTCGCCGCGGCCTCGCTCGCGCTGTCGCTCGGTGCTCGCCTCGACGCCGTCGTGTCAGGTCTCGAGCGCTTCCGCGCGGCATTCGGTCGCTTCGAGCGCTTCGCCGCCGGCGACCGCGGCGTCCTGTTGCTCCTGATCAAGAATCCCGCCGGCGCGAACGAGGTCGTGCGGACACTCGAGGAGGGCGGCATCCCGCAGACGCTCGTCGTCGCGCTGAACGACCGCATCGCCGACGGCCGCGACGTGTCCTGGATCTGGGACGTCGACTTCGAGCCGCTCCTCGACCACACGGGCCGCATCGTCGCGAGCGGCGAGCGTGCTGCGGAGCTCGGGCTGCGCTTCACGTACGCGGGCTTCCCGAAGGAGCGGCTCGACGTCCTGCCCGACCTCCGGCAGGCGCTCGACCGTGGTCTGGAGCTGACTCCCGCGGGCGGCGAGCTCGTCGTCCTGCCGACGTACACGGCCATGCTCGAGCTCCGGCGGCTCGCGACGGAGCGCGGCCTGATCCGGCCGTTCTGGGAAGGCGACGGCGCGCCATGATCATCCGCGTCGGCCACCTCTACCCGGAGTACCTGAACATCTACGCCGACCGGGGCAACATCGCGGTGCTCACGCGGCGCGCCGCCGCGCGCGGGCACGAGCTCCGCGTGGAGCCGCTCACCGTGGGCACGGCGCTCGACCCGTCGACACACGATCTCCTGTACATCGGTGGCGGCCAGGACCGTGAGCAGGGGATGATCGCGCCCGATCTCGAGGCGCGCGCCGACGGCATACGCGCCGCGGTCGACGACGGCGCGGCGCTGCTCGCCGTGTGCGGCGGCTACCAGCTGCTGGGCCGGGGCTACCGCGACCGCGACGGGGCGTGGCTCGCGGGAGCGGGGCTCTTCCCGCTCGAGACGGTCGCCGGCGAGACGCGCATGATCGGTGACGTCCTGCTCGCGAGCTCGCTCGAGGAGTCGCCCGGGACGACGATCGCCGGGTTCGAGAACCACGCGGGCCGTACGCTGCTCGACACGGGCGCGCTCGCGCTCGGGCGCGTCGTCGCGGGCTACGGCAACGACGGCAGCTCCGGCTTCGAGGGCTGCCGCGTGCAGCGCGCCCTGGGGACGTACCTCCACGGCCCGCTGCTGCCACGGAACCCCTGGCTCGCCGACCTCGTCCTCTCGTGGGCGCTCGCTCACGCCACGACGTCCGACCCCGAGCCGCTCGCTCCGCTGGACGACGACCTCGAGCGGAAGGCGCATGCCGTCGCTGCGGGGCGCGCGCGCGCGCGAGGCGGCCGTCCGGCCTGACGCCTCCCCTACTCCGCCCAGCGCGCGCCGAGGTAGACGCACGGGTCGCCCTGCTGCCAGCTGCTCAGGAAACGGGCGATCGGCGGATGCAGGACGATCGCGTCGAGGTCGTCGGGCGCGAACAGGCGATGGCCGCGCACGGCCTCGTCGCTCGAGACGACGCCTTCGAGCGACCCGTCGAGCTCGCCCGCAAACACGACGTGGACGACGTGCTTCGACCACAGGCTCCGTTCGGGCGAGATCGACTCGACGATCGCGATGGGGCCTTCGACCGGAAGCTCGTCGTGCTCGCCGACGATGCCGGTCTCCTCGGCGAGCTCGCGCTGCAGGGCGTCGACGAGCGTCTCACCGCTCCGGACGCCGCCGCCTGGCAGCAGCCAGTGCTCGCGTCCGCGCTTCTCGTGGCGGATGAGCAGGATCGAGCCGCGCCAGTGCAGGAGCGCCGAGACGCGGATCCGTGGTTCGGGCCGCACAGGAGTCCTACGTCCCCGATGACCCGAGGCCGCCCGCGCCCCGCTCGCTCTCCGGAAGCTCGTCGACCTCGACGAGCTCGACCCGCGGCAGCTCGACGACGACGAGCTGGGCGATCCGCATGCCCGGCTCGACCACGAACGACGACTCGCGGTCGGTGTTGTGGAGGATCACCCGGATCTCGCCGCGATACCCCTCGTCGATCAGCCCCGGCGAGTTGACCTTGCCGAGGCCGTGACGTGCGGCGAGCCCGGAGCGCGGCACGACGAAAGCGGCGTGCCCCGCGGGCAGCGCGACCGCGATCCCGGTGCCGACGACCGCGCGCGCACCCGGCTCGAGCTCGACGCGCTCGCACGCAGCGAGGTCGAAGCCCGCGTCGCCCGGATACGCCTGGACGGGTAGCACCGCGTCGGGCCGCAGCCGCGTGACCGCGACCTCCGCGGTCGAGAGCGCCCCGGGTCGCACTACGCGCTCTCCGCCTCGGAGTCGGTGGCGACCTCGGCGCCGGCCACGAGGAACGGCGCGAAGCGCCGCACCTCCCGGTGGGGAAGCCGCGCGCGCACGAGGACGCCCGCATCGGTGTCCGTCCGCTCGTCGATCGGGGCGCCGAGCGCGTAGAGGTCCGAGAGCACGCGTCCCTCGTCGTACGGCACGAGCAGGCGGACGGCGTCGAACCGGTCGGCAAACCGCTCGGCGATTCTCGCCTTGAGCTCGTCGAGCCCTTCGCCCGTCGTCGCCGAGACGAGGATCGAGTCGGGGAAGCGGTTCGCAACGCGCCGCCGCCCGAGCCGGTCGAGCCGGTCGACCTTGTTGACGACGAGCTCGACGGGGATCTCACCCGCTCCGATCTCGGCGAGCACCGTCTCCACTGCGTCGATCTGCTCGGCGAGGACGTCCTCCGACAGCGACCCGTCGACGACGTGCAGCACGATGTCCGCGACGAGCGTCTCCTCGAGGGTCGATGCGAATCCCTCCACGAGCTGTGTCGGCAGCCGGCGGATGAAGCCGACGGTGTCGGTGACGAGGTACTTCCTGCCGGCGTGCTCGAACGTCCGTGTCGTGGGGTCGAGCGTCTCGAACAGGCGGTTCTCGACGCTGACCTCGGCACCGGTGAGCGCGTTCAGGAGCGTGGACTTGCCGACGTTCGTGTAGCCCGCGAGCGCGACCGTCGGCGTGTCCGAACGGGCGCGCGCCTTCCTCCGGGTCGCGCGGTGCGCGCCGACCTCGCGCAACCGGCGCTTCAGCAGCGTGATGCGCCGGTTCGCCATCCGGCGGTCGCTCTCGAGCTGCGACTCGCCGGGCCCGCGTGTCCCGACGCCGCCGCCGAGCCGCTCGAGGTGCTTCCACATTCCCCGCATGCGCGGGAGGTTGTACTCGAGCTGCGCGAGCTCGACCTGGAGCTTTCCCTCGGCGGAGACCGCGTGCTGGGCGAAG
This sequence comes from Gaiella sp., assembly GCA_036556865.1. GTDB lineage: Bacteria > Actinomycetota > Thermoleophilia > Gaiellales > Gaiellaceae > Gaiella. The sequence goes on along the minus strand of DATBIQ010000174.1, from coordinate 7,690 downwards.
ATGTCGAGGATCAGCTGCGTCCGGTCGACGACCCGGGCCGAGAGCGCGTCCTCGAGCGCGCGCTGCTGTACGGGCTGGAGCTCGTCGTCGACGACGACCACCTCGGCGTGATGATCGCCGTAGACGGCCTTGAGCTCCTCCAGCTTTCCCTTGCCGACGTAGCGGCGCGGATCGGCGTGAGCGCGCCGCTGGACGACCTCGGCCACCGGGGCGACGCCAGCGGTGCGAGCGAGCTCGCGCAGCTCGGCGAGCTCCTCGTCGGCATCGACTCCCTGCGGCAGCACGGCGACGAGCAACCCACGTTCGGGCTCCGGGCCGTCCCGGAGCTCGGGCTCGCCTGCCGTCATCAGCGGAAGTATGCCGCCGCGGCCAGCGGTAGTCTCGCGCCCGTGGGCTCCCTCGCCGACCGCCTCGCCGAGCGGACGCTCGAGCTCGTCGACATCCCCTCGGAGAGCCTCCACGAGGAGGCGATCCGCGAGCGGCTCCGCACGCTCGTGCCGCGACCGTTCACCGAGGTCGACGCGGGCGACGAGGCGTTCCTGTGGGCGCGCGAACGCCGCGACGACCTCCCGCTCCTCGTCCTGGCGGGGCACTACGACACGGTTCCCTCGCAGGGCAACGTTCCGGGTCACGTCGAAGCCGGTGCCGTGCACGGCTGCGGCGCGAGCGACATGAAGGGCGGCGTCGCCGTGGCGCTCGAGCTCGTCCGTGAGCTCGCGGAGCGCGAGCCGGGACCGGTCGACGTGGCGCTCCTGCTCTTCGGCCGCGAGGAGCTCCCGCCGCAACACAACCCCCTCCCCGCGCTCTTCGACGCGTCACCGCTCCTGCGCGACGCGGATCTGGCGGTGCTGCTCGAGCCGACGGACCTCACGATTCAGGCAGGCTGCGTCGGCAACCTCTCGGCGCGCGTGACGTTCCACGGCGTCAGCGGCCACTCCGCGCGCCCGTGGCTCGCGGACAACGCCCTCCACCGCGCGATCGAGGGCCTCGCACGCGCGGCGACGCACGAGCGCCGCGAGGCGGTGATCGACGGGCTGCCGTTCTACGAGGTCGTCTCCGTCACGCGACTCGAAGGGGGCGTCGCGGACAACGTCGTCCCCGCTCGCGCGGTCGCCACCCTGAACCTCCGCTACCCGCCGGATCGCACGGCCGCCGACGCCGAAGAGCTCCTGCGCTCGCTCGTGCCGACGGATGCGACCGTCGAGGTGGTCGGCAACTCGCCGCCCGGCGCGGTCGCGGTCGATGCGCCGCTCGTGCAGGCGCTTCGTGCGGCGGCGAACGCCACGATCGAGCCGAAGCAGGCGTGGACGAACGTCGCCGACTTCACCTCTCGCGGGATCCCGGCCGTCAACTTCGGACCCGGCGCGACGCGCTACGCACACGCGAAGGACGAGCTCGTCGAGATCGAGGCGCTCGAGCGCGCGTACCTCGCGCTCCGGCGCGTGGCGCTCGGCGACTAGCCTCCGGACGTGCCTCTCTCCCCCGTCCTCCGCGCGACGGCGACGTACCCGTTCGTCCGCCTGAACGAGGCGGCGGCGGAGCGTCGCGCCCGCGGCCTCGAGGTCATCGACCTCGGCATGGGCGATCCGCGGGAGCCGACCGATCCCGCGATCCTGCAGGCCCTTCGGGACGGCGTCAGGGAGCGGATGGGATACCCGGCCGCGGTCGGGCTGCCGGAGCTGCGTCAGGCCGTCGCCGGCTGGGTGTCTCGTCGCTTCGGCGTCGCGCTCGATCCCGACACGCAGGTGATCCCGACGCTCGGGTCGAAGGAGGCGATCTTCTCGTTCGCGCAGGTCGTGCTCGACGCGGAGGCCGGCCGCGACACCGTCGTCGTGACCGAGCCCGGCTACCCGGTGCCGGGCCGCGGCGCGGCATTCACGGGCGCGCGCGTGGTCGAGCTGCCGCTCCGGGAGGAGAACGGCTTTCTGCCGGACGTCGAGGCCGTCCCGGCCGCTCTCTGGGAGCGGACGGCCGTGATGTGGCTGAACTCCCCGAACAACCCAACCGGCGCGGTCGCCTCGCGGGGCTTTCTCGAGCGGCTCGCACGTCTCGCGCACGAGCACGGCTTCGTCCTCGCCTCCGACGAGGCGTACAGCGAGCTCTGGTTCGACGAGCCTCCTCCGTCCGCGCTCGAGCTCGACGACCTGAACGGCGTCGTCGCGTTCAACACGCTCTCGAAGCGATCCTCGATGACCGGGTTCCGGAGCGGGTTCGTCGCCGGCGATGCTGAGCTGGTCGCCGCGCTCAAGCGCTTCCGGCCGAACGTCGGGACCGCGCCCCAGGAGTTCGTGCAGCGCGCATCCGTCGTCGCCTGGGGCGACGAGGAGCACGTCGCCCATGCGCGGGCCGCCTACGGCCGGAAGCGAACGCTCCTCCTCGACGTGCTCCGCCGCAAAGGCATCCGCGATGCGGGCGGCCCCGCGACGATGTACCTCTGGATCGCCGTCCCCGAGGGGGAGACGTCCGAGAGCCACGCCGCGAGCCTGCTGGACCACGGCATCCTCGTCACGCCCGGCCCGTACCTCGGGGCCTCCGGCGAGGGCTACGTCCGCTACGCGCTCGTGCCGACCGAGGACGAGTGCGCCCGCGCGGCAGAGATCCTGGAGGATGTCCTCTGATGGCGCTCCAGGAGTCGATCGACGCGATGTGGGAGAGCGGCGAGCTCGACGCCGGGCCGATCGAGGAGGCGATCGAGCTCCTCGATCGCGGCGAGCTCCGCGTCGCCGAGCGCGGCCCGGACGGCTGGGTGGTGCACGAATGGGTGAAGAAGGCGATCCTCCTCTACTTCCGGCTGCGCAAGGTCGAGCCGCTCGACGCAGGCGGCCTCCACTACCTGGACAAGATCCCGGTCAAGGAGGTCGACCCGTCGCTCGGTGTGCGGGTCGTGCCGCCCGGCGTCGCGCGTCGCGGCTCGTTCCTCTCGGAGGGCGTGATCCTGATGCCGGGCTACGTCAACATCGGCGCCTGGGTGGGGCCGCGGACGATGGTCGACACGTGGGCCACGGTCGGCTCGTGCGCCCAGATCGGCGCCGACGTCCACCTCGCGGGTGGCGTCGGGATCGGCGGCGTGCTCGAGCCGCCGCAGGCGGCGCCGGTGATCGTCGAGGACGGAGCGTTCCTCGGCTCGCGCTGCATCGTCACCGAGGGCGTCCGGGTCGGTGAGGGGGCGGTGCTGTCCGCAAACGTCTCCCTCACGGCGTCGGTCCCGATCATCGACGTGACCGGCCCCGAGCCCGTCGAGTATCGCGGCGAGGTTCCCCCCAGGGCGGTCGTCGTGCCGGGGACGCGCCCCCGGACCTTTCCCGCGGGGACGTATCAGCTCGCGTGCGCGCTCGTCGTCGGCTGGCGCGAGGCGTCCCACGACCTGCGTCTGAGCCTCAACGACGTGCTGCGCGAGTTCGAGCTGGCGGTGTAGCGCCGAGGCGCCGTCAGAGCGTCGTCGAACCGGTGCAGATGTGCTCGACCGGCCCCTCGAGCACCGCCTGGCCGTTCTCGATCGCGACGCGGAGCTCGCCGCCCGGCATCCTCACGCGCACCGGGCCGTCGCACCAGCCGTGCGACGTCGCGGCAGCCGCGACTGCGACGGCGGACGAGCCCGATGCCGCCGTCTCCCCCGCGCCCCGCTCCCAGACGAGGACGGAGACGGCGTCAGGCGGCTCCGGCCGCGCGAGCTGGACGTTCGTCCGTCCGGGAAACCTCGGGTGGGTCTCGATCGCTGGGCCCAGCCGCAGCAGCTCGTCGCGCGAGAGCTCGTCGCGCAGGACGACGGCGTGAGGGTTGCCGACGTCGACGGGGACGACGGTCAATCGCTCGCCCGCCACGTCGAGACGCTCGTCCGAGCCGACCGTGACTGCTCCGAGCTCTTGGCGCACCGTGCCCTCGGCGGACGTTCGCGTGGCACGCACGACCCGCGCCTCGGTCTCGATCTCGACGGCGTCGGCGGCGGATTCCCGCAGGAGCCAGGCGGCGGCGATGCGCGTGCCGTTGCCGGAGAGCTCGGCCGTCGACCCGTCGGGGTTCCAGATCCGCACCTTCGCCCGCGAGCCGGCACGGTCGAGCACCTCGAGGAGGCCGTCGCTGCCGATCCCCGTGTCGACGTCACAGAGTCGGCGGACACGCTCGGCGTGCATCGTCCCCGCGTCCGGCTGCTCGGCGAGCAGATAGGCGTTGCCGAGGGCATGCCACTTCTCGAAGCGCATTGGTCGGGAGGCTACCTCCGCGCTTCGGCAACGATCTCCGCCGCGAGCTGCTCCGACGGCAGCGAGCCGTCGAGGAGCACGAGGTCCGGGATCCGCCTCATCCACTTTCGCTGGTAGGCGGCATATCGGCGCGTGCGCATAACGATGCGCTCGAGCGCCTCGTGCGGCTCGAGGCCGGCGATCTCGGACAGCCCCAGCGTCTTCTCGGCGGTCTGCGACACGTGCCCGGCAAGCGCCGACCGCACCTCGTCGACGACGCCTCGCGCGAACATGTCCTCCGTGCGGCGGCGGATTCGCTCCTCGAGCAGCGACGGCGAGAGGTCGAGTCCGAAGACGCGCGTCGGTCGCCGCACCGGCCCGCTCCACAGCCGGTCCTGACCGGGGACGAGAGATCGGCCGACCTCGGCGAGCTCGAGCGCGCGGACGAGTCGCTTCGTGTCGTGCGGGTGCACGGCCGCCCCTGCCGCCGGATCGAGCTGCGAGAGGCGGTCGTGCGCGGTCATGCGGTCACGCTCGACTTCCCGCCGGATACGCGCTCTCGCGTCGTCCGCGGCAGGCGGTGGCACGCGGAGATCGGCGAGCGCCGCGCGCAGGTAGAGGCCCGTTCCCCCGGCGACGACGGCTACGCCGCGCTGCCCGACGAGGGCGTCGATCTCGGCGTGTGCGAGCGCGGCGAACGCTCCGACGCTCATCGTCTCGTCGAGCGAGCGGATCGCGACGAGCCGGGTCGGCGCTGCCGGCTGGTTCGTGAGGATCGGCAGGCCACGGTAGACCTGCATGGCATCCGCCGAGACGATCTCCGTCCCCAGGCGATTCGCGACCGCCTCGGCGACGGCGCTCTTGCCGGACGCGGTCGGCCCGAAGATCGCGATCACCTCCGCTCGGCGGGCCTGTCGCTCCGTCTCGACGACGGCGCCTTTCCGCGGTGCCAAAGCGGGCGCGGCGTCATCGCCTGCGGCACCTGCCGGGCCGACCGTGCCGGCTGGGCGCGCCGGGCCCGCCGCGTCACGCGTGGTCTCTCCCGACACCCCGGGGTCACCGGTGACCCCGTTCGACCCGGCATCGTCCCCGAACTCGGGCACGCCGCTCACGTCCTCCACCGCCCGCCTCGACACGTCTCCGCCGCACGAGTCACGAGGGAAGCCTCTCGTCGAGACATGTCCGATCTCGACGGGGTCCTGGGCCACCGGCCTCCTCCCCACGCTTCGAGCCTACTTGCGAAATGCCGGCGAATGGGTCACGACATTGCGCCGATTCCGCGCCGATCGCTCCACACCGCGACGCGCGCGTCGCCGGAGCCGATCGCTCACGCGGGGACGAGCGTCGCCTCGCGGCCCCTGAGTGTTACGGACGTCGCCGCCTCGATCGTTACCGGCACGAGGTCGCCGGGAGCGGCGGTCCCCGTGAAGTTGACGGTGGTGTTCCGGCGTGTGCGGCCGCGCAGGAGCGTGGGATCGGTCCTGCTCGGCCCCTCGACGAGGACTTCCTCGACGAGCCCGACGCGGTTCGCGTTGCGGACCGCCGCGCAGCGCTGCACCACCTCGACGAGCCGCTCCATCCGTTCGCGCTTGACCTCGTCGGGCACCTGCCCGGGCATCTCGGCCGCCTCGGTACCCGCACGCGGCGAGTACACGAACGTATAGGCGCTGTCGTAGGCGACCGCCTCCACGACCTCGAGTGTCTCGCGGAAGTCTTCCTCGGTCTCGCCCGGGAAGCCCACGATCACGTCGGTGCCGAGCGCCAGGTCGGGGATCGCCGCGCGGAGGGCGTCGACGAGCGAGAGGTAGCGCTCGCGGGAGTACGTGCGGCGCATCGCCTTGAGAATCCGCGTCGAGCCGGACTGGAGCGGCAGGTGCACGTGCTCGCAGACCGAGCCGCACTCGGCAATCGCCGCAATCACCGGCTCGCGGAAGTCCTTCGGATGCGGGCTCGTGAAGCGGATCCGCTCGATTCCCCCGATGGCGTCACAGGCCCGCAGCAACTCACCGAACTCCGTGCGGACGTCCGGCGCGAGGTCGCGCCCCCACGAGTTGACGTTCTGGCCGAGCAGCGTGACCTCCCTCACGCCGTCGGCCGCGAGACGCTCCACCTCCGCGACGATCTCGCCGGGCCGGCGGCTCTGCTCGCGTCCCCGGACGGCCGGGACGATGCAGTAGGAGCACACCGAGTTGCAGCCCATCGACACCTGCACCCAGGCGCTGAAACCGCGCTCCCGATGCATCGGCAGCGTGGCGGCGAAGGTGTCGTGCGAGCCGAACCGGCCACGCGGCACCGCGTACCCGCCTGCCCTGATCCATTCGCCGAGGTGCGGGATCGACCCCGGGCCGAACGCGACGTCGACGAACGGGTAGCGCTCGAAGATCCGCTCGCGCTGCGCCTCCGCATAGCACCCGCCGACGGCGACCACCAGGTCCGGTTGGCGGCGCTTCCGAGCCGCGGCGTCGCCGAGGTGGGCTGCCAGCTTCGTATCGGGCTTCTCGCGGATCGTGCAGGTGTTGAAGACGAGGACGTCGGCGTCCTCCGACGTTGCGGCCTCACCGATGCCGAGCGACTCCAGCATGCCCTTGATCCGCTCGGAGTCGTGAGCGTTCATCTGGCAGCCGAACGTCGTGACGTGGTAGCGGCGCATGCGCTCGATCGTAGCCGCGGGGGACGGCGAGAAGCCGCCTCGCGCAGGTCGTCCCGGCGCTCGCGACGAGCGCTTCCGATGCGTCAGGGAGCCGGCTCGTACGAGACGAGCTCGAGCAGGCTGCCGTCCGGGTCGCGGAAGTACAGGTGCTGCCCCGTGCCGAACGTCGCGTCCGTCGCGGCAGGCCCGTACTCGATCTCGACGCCCAGTTTTTCGAGGTGCGCAGCCGCCTGCTCGATCGGGCCGGGCCACACGAAGCAGAGGTCGCTGTTCCCGGGCTCGACCGGTGTCGTCGTGTTCAGCCCCTCGAACCCCGGCCCGTGGACGTTGAGCTGCCAGCCGTCGAACCGGTAGCGGGCGGACCACGCGTCGCGCACGTCGATCTCGGCACCGAGAACGTCGCGGTAGAACGCGTTGGATCGAGCCCAGTCCGACACTGCGATCACGCAATGGTCGATGCGAAGGGCTCGCCTCACTTCGCCACTTCGATCGCGCGCGACTCGCGGATCACGATGACCTTCACCTGCCCGGGATACTCGAGCTGGTCCTCGATCTGGCGGGCGATCTCGTAGGACAGCAGCGCCGTCCCGTCGTCGTCGACCTCGGACGGCTCGACGATCACCCGAATCTCGCGTCCTGCCTGGAGCGCATACGCCTTCGCGACCCCGGTCTTCGACATCGCGATCTCCTCGAGCGCCGAGAGCCGCTTGATGTAGTGCTCGAGGCTCTCGCCTCGGGCGCCCGGCCGCGACGCCGAGATCGCGTCGGCGGCGATCAGGAGCACCGCCTCGACGGTCTGCGGCTGCACCTCGTAGTGATGCGCCTCGATCGCATGCACCACCCCCTCCGACTCGCCATAGCG
>DATBIQ010000173.1:0-22964 GCA_036556865.1 Gaiella sp. | reverse complement strand
CTCGAGCACGAGTGACGCGTTCGACCTCACACTCGCCGACGCGGCCTCGTCGAACTACACGCTGAAGGTGATGACGGTCGTCGCGGTGGGACTGCTGCCGTTCGTGCTCCTCTACCAGGCATGGACGTACTGGGTCTTCCGACATCGGGTCGGCGCCGATGACGGCGGCGACCTCCGGACGCCGCTCGATCTCCTCGATGCACGGGGGCCCGGCTCGAGCGGTGGCGAGCCGGCCCAGAGCGGGTAGCGCCGGTCAGAGCGCGGAGCACCCGTCGCTCGGGCACGGGGCGATCGTGCGAGCGCGCTGACGTTTCGCCGGGGGGTTCGATTTCCCGAACCTCGAAGACTCCGGTCGACCGCATGCGATCGACCGGCCCGCCGCACGTTCCTCGCGCGGGCGATCTGTGAGTCTCGGGGCGATCCCGATGGAACCCGATCGTTCGAAAGGAGCAGCCATGACCTCCGTCACCGCGTATCCAGGCACACGAGAGCTCGCCTTCCGGTCGAACGACGGCGTGGCCGTGGCGCTTCTCTGGCACACGGCGACCGGCCTCTTGAGCGTCGTGGTCGTCGACAGCCGGACGGACGAGTCCTTCGAGCTCGTCCTCGACCGCGACGACCGCGCCATGGACGTCTTCCACCACCCGTTCGCCTACGCGGCGCACCGCGGTCTCGAGTTCGCGCTCGCCTCCCGCGAGGAAGAGCTCGTCGCCGCCTGATGCGCGTCCGACTGCGTCGGCCGACCCCCGCCCCAGGTCGTCCGGCGCAGTCGACCCGACCCCCGACGGCGAGCTCGACGCCGCCGCCGTGCGGTCAGGGGCCGCAGGGGATCGCCGCGCGAACCCGCGTGCCGTGCCCGGAGGGGCTCTGCACACGGAGCCGCCCGCCGAGCGCCTCGACGCGCTCCGCCAGCCCTTGGAGCCCGGAGCCGGCTGCCGCGTCCGCGCCGCCGACCCCGTCGTCGGCGACCTCGACCGTGAGCTCCCCGTCGAGCTGTCTCAGGATCACCGTCGCCCGTGACGCCCCGGCGTACTTCGCGACGTTCGTGAGGCTCTCGGAGACGAGGTAGTAGGCCGCCACCTCGACGGTCTCGGGGGCGCGTTCGCTCATCTCGACGTCGAGGACGACGGGGACCGGCGACTGGGCGGCGAGCGATTCGACCGCGACCGCGAGACCGTAGGCGGTCACGACAGCCGGATGGATGCCGCGCGCGAGATCGCGGAGCTCCTGCAGCGACTCCCCGAGCTCCCGCCGTGCCCCATCGATGGCGCGCTGGGCCTCGGGATCGCCCTCGAAGCGCTGCTCGAGCAGTCCGAGCTCGAGGGAGAGGGAAACGAGTCGCTGCTGCGCGCCGTCGTGGAGATTGCGCTCGAGCCGACGACGTTCGGCGTCGCCGGCCTCGACTGCCCTCGCGCGCGAGGCGCGAAGCTCGCGCTCGACGCGCTTGCGCTCGGTGATGTCCGTGAAGACGACCATGTGACTGACGATCTCGCCCGACTCGTCGCGAACCGGCGCAGCCGCGATCTCGACGTCGACGAGCGATCCGTCCTTGCGCCGGCGCACGGTCTCGAACCCCGTGTACGCGTTGCCTGCCCGTACGCGCCCGAGGAGCCACTCGAACTCCGCCTGCTGCTCGGGCGGGACGAACGGCACCGGCCGACCGAGGACTTCCTCCGCCCGCCAGCCGTAGATCCGCTCGGCCGCGTGGTTCCAGCGCCGCACGCACGTGTCGAGGTCGACCTCCAGCACCGCGACGGGTGCGGCCGCGATCACCGCCTCGAGGCGCTCTTCACCCGGCGTGAGCGAGTCGAGGCGCTCGACCAGGCCGCCGGCGGCAGCGGAGTGCAACGCATGGCTCGGAGGGGCGCCGCGGAGGAGCCCCGCAATCGTGTTGGCCGCGCCCGGTCCGCTGAGCGTCACCCTCCGGACACCGTGATCCATCTCCGTCAGCTCGTGGGCGCTCTCGAGGATCCGGGTGCGCGAACCGGCCACCTCCTCGAGCCTCATCCTGAGCTCGAGCTGACGCCGAGCGTCCTCGAGCGCCGCGCCGGCGGCGCTGCAGACGGCGGCGACGGCGGCGCCGTCCCCTTTCGCCGGCTCGTGCACGAGCGCGGCGACCGGGAGGCCGTCCCCGCCCACGATCGTCGTCACCTCACGCTCGGTGCCCTCATCGACGGCCGCCGGGAGCCCCTCGACGTCGACGAACGTGTCGTGTCCGGGGATCCAGAGGACGAGCGCTGCGGTTGCGTCCCCGAGCGCGCTGCGAAGCGCCGCCTGGAGCGCGGCCGGGCCGAGCCGTGCGCCGACGTCCACGACCCGATCCGAGGCCGTGGGCGTCGCCGTGCGACCCGACGTGGCCACTCACCCGCTCCCTTCCGACCGTGGGCCCCGAGGGCTCGGGGCGCGCGCTCCTCACGGTGACATCTCCGAACGCCGCCCCGACGATACTTCCCTAGTGCCCGGGAAGCCAGGGCGCGTCGTCTCAGCTGCGCCCGGCCAGGCGCTCGCGCAGCTCGAGCACCCCGGCCGCCGACCGCGCCGCGGCCGAGAGCTCGTCGGGGACGAAGCCCTCGTCCTGCTCGGCCACGAGCCACTCGACGTGGGCCGCCCCGGCGAGCGCGTCCTCGAACGGCACCGTGCCCTCGCCGACGCTCGTGAAGCTCGTGCGGTCGCCGCGGTGTGCGAAGTCCTTGACATGGACGATCCGGCAGCGGGGTCCGAGCGACGTGAGCACCTCTCCCGGATCGCGTCCGGCGATCCACGCCCAGCCGAGGTCGAGCTCGAGCTCGAGCTGCGGCGCGTCGGCGAGGAGGCGGTCGAGGAGCACCGAGCCGTCGTCGGCGGCGCGGAGCTCCGCATCGTGGGTGTGGAACGCGAGCCTCAGGCCCTCGTCGCGGGCGGCACGCGACGCGCGGTCGAGGCGCTCGACGTACGAGCGTGTCACCGCGGACTCGAGCGAGGCGGGCAGCCAGCCGACGACGAGCAGCCCCGCGGCCAGCGCCTGGGCGTCGCGGTAGGGCGCTCGCGGGTCGGCCTCCAGCTCGTCGAGGCCGACGTGCACGCCGGCGACCTCGAGCCCCGCCCCGTCGAGCCACTCCCGGACGCGCGCCGCCTCGTGGCCGTGCAGCCCCGCGAGCTCGACACCGTCGAGGCCGAGGCGGCCGACGTGCTCGATCGTTCCCGCGAGGTCGCGGGCGGCCTCCTCGCGCACGCTGTACAGCTGGAGGCCGCAGCGCACGGCTATGCGACTGCGGCCGGGGCGACGAGGGGAGCGGGCCGCTCGCAGCGGCTGGCGACGTCCACGACCGTGCCCGCCTCCGCCGCCTCGAGGATCGAGAGGAGCACGTCGAGGACGTGGAACGCGAGCGCGCCGCTCGCGCGGGGGGTCTCGCCGTGCCGGATCGCTCGCGCCGTCTCGACGACGCCGAGGCCGCGCCGGTACGGCTCGCGCTCGACGCCGGTCGCCTCGCCCTTCCCGTTGAGCTCGCGGCCGCGACGGCGGACGACCCCGGCGTAGCCGTTGGGATCCGGGAGCCCCAGCGTCCCCTCCGTCCCCCAGAGCTCGACCGAGTGGACGACGTCCCAGCAGTCGAAGCTCGTCACGAGCGTCGTGATCGCGCCCGGCTCGTGCTCGAGCACCGCGGCAACGTGCGTCGGCACCTCGACCGGGAGGAGGTCGCCGAGTCTCGGGCCGCCCGTCACGCGGCGGATGTCGAACGTCCTCCGCGCGCCTGCGCTTACCCGGGCAACCGGCCCGAGCAGCGTGACGAGCACCGTCAAGTAGTAGGGGCCCATGTCGAGCAGCGGCCCGCCCCCCGGCCGGTAGAAGAAGGCCGGATCGGGATGCCAGCTCTCCGGGCCGGGGCCGAGCATGGTCCCGCGGGCGGCCACCGGCGCCCCGACGGCGCCCGAGTCGATCAGCTCGCGGGCGCGCTGCCACGACGGGCCGAGGAAGGTGTCCGGCGCGCAGCCGACCGTCAGCCCACGGCCGGCTGCCTCGTCGAGCACGCGGCGCGCCTCCTCCCGCGAGGCGGCGAGCGGCTTCTCGCCGTAGACATGCTTCCCGGCCGCGAGCGCGGCGAGGGCCACGTCGGCGTGCTCGGCCGGCGGCGTCAGGTTGAGGACGAGCCGGACACGGTCGTCGGCGAGGACCTCACCGGTTGTCGAGGGCGTCGCGCCGGCCGCGTGGGCGACGACCCGCGCGCGCTCGGCGTCGAGGTCGGCGCAGCGGAGGATCCTGACCTCGTCGCTGCCCGCGAGCGTCTCGACGTACGTCTCGCTGATCTTGCCGCACCCGATCAGCCCGATGCCGAGCGGGTCGGCGCTCACGAGGGCCCTCCCTTGCCGGGCAGCGCCACGAGGTGGTCGGTGTCGACCTCGACGAGCGCCGGAGCGGGCTCGTCGCGCGGGACAGCCGGGGGCAGCGCGAGATCGCCGTTCCTCTGGCGGTCGCGCCAGCGCTCGTGCAGCTTGGGCACGGACGCGAGGAGCATCCTCGTGTACGCGTGCCGCGGATCGCCGAACACCTTCTCGGTGGCGCCCATCTCGACGACGGCGCCGCGATGGAGGATCAGGGTCCGATCGGAGACGTAGTTGCCGAGCGAGAGGTCGTGGGTGATGAAGAGGATCCCGAGGCCTCGCGCCCGCAGGTCGGCCAGCAGGTTGAGGACGTCGATGCGCGTCGACGCGTCGAGCATGCTGATGACCTCGTCGGCGACGAGGAGGCGGATGTCGAGCAGGAGCGCCCGCGCGATCAGCAGCCGTTGGAGCTGTCCGCCGGAGAGCTGGTGCGGATAGCGGTTGAGCACCTCCCCGGGGCTCAGCCCGACCGACGCCAGTGACGCGCAGAGCTTCTCGTGCCACTCGCCGTCCTTCACGCCGGGGAAGTAGGTGTCGCGGATCATCGCGAAGACGCGGTCGGCCTTGAAGACGGGGTTGTACGAGCTGAACGGGTCCTGGAAGACGCCCTGCACCTCGCGGTAGTAGCCCCTCGTGGCGGAGCGCCCGAGGCCGGCGATGTCGGTCTGGTCGAACGTGATCGTCCCGCTCGTGACGCGGTCGAGCCGGAGGATCATCCGCCCGATCGTGCTCTTCCCACTGCCGCTCTCGCCGATCAGCGAGACGATCTCGCCCGGCCGCAGGTCGAAGCTGACGTCCCGCACCGCCTGCAGGCTCTTCCCGCCGAACGTCCCGACGCGGTAGACCTTGGAGACGGAGTCGAGCCTGAGCATCAGCTCACCGCCCAGCAGGCCACGCGATGGCCCGGCTCGATCTCGACGAACGGCGGCTGCTCGGCGCACTTCGCGAACGCGAGGGGGCAGCGGTCGCGGAACCTGCACCCGGGCGGCGGCTCGAGGAGGGACGGCGGCTTCCCGGGAATGCCCTTCAGGCGCTTGTCCTCGTAGCGCACGCCGACCTCGGGGAGCGACGAGACGAGCAGCTGCGTGTAGGGGTGCCTCGGGCGGGAGATGACGACGTCCGACGACGCCTTCTCGGCGAGGCGCCCGGCGTACATCACGAGGATCGTGTCCGCGGTCTGGTACAGGACGGCGAGGTCGTGCGTGATGAAGACGACGCTCTTCACGAAGCTTCGCTCGCGGAACTCGACCAGCATCTCGGCCACCGCGCGCTGGCTCGAGACGTCGAGCGCCGAGGTGACCTCGTCCGCGATCAGGAGCGAGGGATTGAGGAGCGTCGAGAGCACCATCACCGTGCGCTGCTTCATCCCGCCCGAGAGCTCGATCGGGAACATGCCGAGGACGTCGGGGGAGAGCCCGACGAGCTCGAGGCGGCGCATGAGCTCCGGGCGCACCTCGTGGAAGTCGACGCCGCGCGACTCGAGCAGCTCCTCGGCGATCTTCCCGACCTTCCGTGTCGGGTTGAGGGCGCTCATCGCGTACTGCGGGACGATCGAGACCTGCTTGAAGCGGAACTCGTTCATCCCGCGGTCGTTCGTCAGGGGAAGCACGCGGCCGTCGAGCGTGACGCTGCCTCCGATGTGACGCATCCGCCCGTCGAGCCGGATGAGGCTCTTGCCGAGCGTCGACTTGCCGCAACCGGACTCGCCGGCGAGCCCCATGATCTCGCCGTCGTCGATCGCGAAGGTGACGCCGTCGAGCGCCCTCACGTCCCCCCGGAGGGTGCGGTAGTAGACCGCCAGCTCGTCGACCCGGAGGCTCACGTCACAGCTCCCGGAGCCTCGGGTTGAACACCTCGTCGAGCCCGACGTTCATCACGTAGAGACCGCCGACGATCCCGATGATCCCGAGCCCGGGCGGCAGGAACCACCACCACGAGCCGAGGACGAGCGCGCTCGAGAGGAACGCGTTGTTCATCATCAGCCCGAGCGAGACCGACTCCGCCGGCCCGAGGCCGAGGAAGTCCAGGGACGCGCCGATGAGGATGGCGCCGCCGAAGAGGAGGATGAACATCATGAGCAGGTACGAGCTCATGTTCGGCGCGATCTCGCGCGCGATCACCTGGGCAGTGCTCCGTCCGCTGAGCCGCGCGACGTCGACGAAGTCCCTGGTCTTCAGCGTGAAGGTCTGTGCGCGAACCGCCCTCGCCGCCCACGGCCAGGAGGTGAGGCCGATCAGCACCGCCTCGACCGCGTAGCTGTGGACGTTCAGGTACGCGGAGACGATGATCAGGATCGCGAGGGTGGGGATCACCAGGACGACGTTCGTGAGCATGTTGAGAACGTCGTCGACGAGGCCGCCGCGGTAGCCCGCCGTGAAGCCGACGACGGCGCCGAGCACCCAGGCGATACCGCCGCCGAGCGCTCCGACGAGGAACGCTGCGCGCAGGCCGTGGACGAACTGGGAGAACACGTCCTGCCCGAACGACGTCGTGCCGAACCAGTAGTCCGCAGAGGGCGGCTGGTCGGTCGGGCCGCTGAACTCGAGCGGCTCGTGGGTGGCGATCATCGGGCCGAAGACCGCCGCCGCGAGGAAGACGAACACGACGGAGAGGCCGAGCACGAACTTCCAGTTCCGGAGCGCGAAGTAGACGAACTCGGACCGGTGCGCGGCGACGGGAGGCGCGCCGGGCGCGCCCGCCGCGGTGGCGCCCGCGGCCACCGGGGGGCCGCCGACCGTCGCGACGCCCGCCTGCGGAACGGTTGCCGGCTCGAGGTCGCGGGGGGCCACGATCACCTGCCTCCCTGCATCCCGACCCGCGTGCGCGGATCGATGACGACGTAGGCGATGTCGATGATGAAGTTGGCGATCAGGACGCCCGTGATGATGAACAGGAAGATGCCCTGGATCAGGAAGTAGTCGCGGTTCTGGATCGCGCCGAGCGTCAGCGTCCCGAGGCCGGGATAGGAGAACACGATCTCGACCACGATCGCCCCCGCGACGACGGCTCCCAGCGCGAGCGCGAGACCCGTGATCTGGGGCAGCAGCGCGTTGCGGTACGCGTACTTCCGCACGAGCTTGGTGGGGGCGCCGAGCGAGACGAGGTAGTTCGAGTAGTCGGCCTCGAGCTCGTAGATGATCATGTTCCGCATGCCGATCGCCCAGCCGCCGAAGGCGACGAGGAAGAGAGCGGCGAAGGGCAGGATCCAGTGGTGGAGGAAGTCGGTCGCGAACTCGAGCGACCACGCGGGGGTGAGGTCGAAGCTGTAGGCGCCCGAGACGGGGAACCAGCCGAGCGTCAGGGCGAACACCCACGCGAGCACGACGCCGAGCCACATCTGCGGCGTCGCGGTCAGCACGTAGCCGACGGGAAGCACGGTGTTGTCGAGCGTCTTCCGCCGCGCCGCCATCGCGCCGACCTTGTTGCCGGCCCAGAAGCTCAGGAGGATGGCGGGGATGAGGAGCGCGAGCGTGTACGGGAGCGCGCCGAGGATGAGCTCGGAGACGGTGGTCGGGAAGTTCTGGATGCTGCGGCCGAGGTCGCCGTGCAGGAGCGCCGCCCAGAAGTTCAGGTACTGCTTCCAGATCGGCACGTCGAAGCCGAACGCCTGCGTGTAGTAGCCGGACAGCGCCTCCTCGGCCGACGGCTGCGCGTGCATGCGCGAGAGGAGGCCCTCGACCGGGTCGCCCGGCATGAAGCGCGGGATCGCCCAGTCGATCGTCACGGCGACGAAGAAGGTCAGGAGATAGACCACGACCTTCCGCGCGAGGTAGCGCAGCACGTCAGACTCCTCTCGGCGCCGTCGGGCGATCAGGGGCGGCCCCCCTCCCGGTGTCGAGCCGGAAGGAGGGCCGCCGGGTCATCTCATCGCCTCGATATGCCTCGCCCTACTCCGCCTTGGTCGGCCGGAGGTGGGTGAGCATGTCGATGCTCGTCATCTGCCAGTAGTTCCGCCAGGAGCTGGGCGTGTACTGGTTGCCCGTCGCGGACGGCCAGCCCGTCCAGTACTGGGTGTTGACCATCGACCACATGCCGTTGTACCAGAGCGGAATCGCCGGGAGGGTCTGCAGGAACCGCTTCTGCAAGCTCGTCAGGATCGTCTGGTACGCCTTCGTGTTGGTCGAGGGCGTCCGGTTCAGCTTCTGTGTCAGGCTGAAGGCCGTCTGGTCGGTGAACCGCTGGTAGTTCATCGTCGTCTGGTTGTCGGCGATCGGCAGGTTGTAGATGTACTGGTAGTACGTCCACGGCGTGTTGCTCATCTGCCGGTCGTTGCCGAGCAGCAGGTCGTACCGCCCGTGCCCGCGATCGTCGGTCAACGTCGCGTACTCGGGATAGCTCGGCGTGATCTTGATGCCGACCTGCTTCGCGCTCTCCGCGATCACCTGGATCGCGGTCATCCAGTCGGACCAGCCGTTCGGGACGATGATCGAGAGGTCGATCTTCGACCCGTCCTTGTTCTCGACGAAACCGTCGCCGTTCGTGTCCTTGTACCCGGCGGCGGCCAGCATCGACTTCGCGAGAGCGGGCCGGTACGAGAAGCCGTTCTGCGCGACGACCTTCTTGTCGATCCACTTGTTCCAGATCGGCAGGAGGCCCGTCGGGCTCGCCCGGTCGACGAGGCCCTGGTAGGCCTTGTCGATGATCTGGCCCATGTTGATCGAGTTCGCCAGCGCCTTGCGGAACTGGGCGTCGTCGAGCGGCTTCCGTGTCGTGTTCGGGAACAGCCAGGTCGTGTTCGCACCGAGGTGGAAGGGCGCCTTCGAGAAGTACGTCTTGAACTTGCCCTTGATCGCCGACTTCGGAGCGAAGTTGTTGAAGAGGTCGATGTTCCCGGCCAGCAGGTTCGAGAGGGCCGCGGCGTTCGTGCCGTTCTTGATGTCGACGACGTACCGCGGGCCGACCTTCAGACCGAGGGCCTTCGTCGCCCACCAGTTCGGGTTCTTGGTCCAGACGACCGCGTTCGACGCGGCGCCGACACCGGACTGGTAGAGGTACGGCCCGGTCCCCACGATCTTGCCCTTCTCGAGGTTGCCGGTCGTGATGTCGGTCGTGGAGTACCCCTTGAAGATGTGCTGCGGCACGACCGCGACGTTGAAGCGGTAGAAGTCGAACTCCTGGTACGCCGGCGCTCCGGCGAACGTGAAGACGACCCTGTTGCCGACCGCCCTGACGCTCTTCAGCCCCGTGTCCGCGAACAGCGGGTGCTGCGGGTGCGTGGGGGTCTTCAAGAGGTTGAAGCTGTAGGCGACGTCACTCGCCTTGAGGGCCTGGCCGTCGCTCCACTTGACGCCGTTCCGGATCGTCATCGTGTACGCCGTCTTCGACGTCCACGATCCACCCGTCGCGAGCCACGGGATGAATCGGTCCTTGAGCGGGTCGTAGCGGAAGGGCGTCTCGTAGGCGAAGCCGACGAGCCCCGTGATGTAGTCCCAGTTCTTGGCGGGATTGAGGTCGTTGTTCGGCGACCACTGGTTCCCGCTCATGTACAGCGTCTGCGGCCGCGGGAGCGCAAACGCCGACTGCTGCGAGGCGCCGGCGCCGCCGGCGCCCAGGGTGGCCGCGACGGCTGTCGCGAGCGCGAGCACCAGCCCGAGGCCGATCCCTGTTCTCGTCTTGCGGAGTCCGGTCATGACCGGTTCCTTCCTCTCGTGTTCGAGCCGTAGGGAGCGCGAGCGTCCCGTTCGTTGGGACGTCGGGCACGGGTCGTTGTCAGGGCTGCGCATCCCTCCTTTCGCTCGCGGCGACCGCCGCGACACCACCCGGCGCTGACCGGATCGTCGGGGTGATCCTGCGGCGGGCGACCGCCACGCCGTACGGGCCGATCGTGAGCGTCCCGGACGGGACGAGGGCGTCCTCGCCCTCCACGACCGGCTCGGCCTGCACGGTGTCGCTCGACGAGTTGACGAGGAGAACGGTCTCCTCGACGCGTGCGCGGAGGCGCCCCACCAGGATGCGGGGGTCGTCGACGCGCACGGGGCGCGAGACACCGGCCGCCGCGGCGAGCGCGTCGTAGAGCCTCCATGTGTCCTCGGGGTTGACGCGCGGCGTCCGCGCGGCCATGTGCTCGAGCGGGTAGGTGCAGAAGAACGTGCTTCCCGACCCGAGCTCGTGGCGCAGCAGCGCCGGGCGACCGTGTCCGTCGACGGCGACCACGCGGGCTCCGGCGGGCTCGACGGGAAGGTACGAGCGGGCGCTCGGCTCGCCCGCGACACGGAAGCGCAGCTCTGTCCCGGCATCGAGCCCGCCCAGCTCCTCGACCAGCTCGAGGACGACCTCCTCGTCCTCGATCGGGTCGACGAGGCCGTACCGCAGCCGGTGCCGGATCCCGAAGATCTCGTCCAGCCAGGTGAGCCACGGCCCGCGCTGGTACGGCGTCGAGCCTGCGAAGTACGAGGCGTAGACGGTGGCGCCCTCCGTTGCGAGGGTCTGCAGGCGGCGGAGCCCCGGCCCCGTCAGGAGCTTCGCACTCGGGACGAGAAGGAGGCGGGGGGCGGCGGGCAGGCCGTCGCGCTCGCGGAGCACGCCGATCGGCAGGTCCGCCTCGCGGGCGGCGACGTAGGCCTGCAGGAGATCGGCGCCGAGGTCGGCGCGGAAGGCGTCGTCGGTGAATGGCAGGACGCGCTCGAACGCCTCGGGAACCACGAGCGCAGCGTCGCCGGCGACCCGTTCCCAGCCGCTCCGCGACAGCTCCCGCACGAGCGAGGCGAACGCGGCGAGCTCCCGGAGCTGCGGCTTCGGCCGGCCCTCGCGGTCGGTGAGCCCGAAGTGCATCTCGAAGACGTGGTGCCGGTAGGGGTCCTCGTCCGAGAGGTCGTCGTAGTCGCCGTTGTTCCACGCGAGCCATCCGCGCGCTCCCGCGAGCAGCGACGTGTGCAGGACCTGGCGGTAGTAGTCGGCTGCGTGGTCGTCGGCGGCGAAGTCCGAGCTGACCCCGAACTCCTCGAGCACGACCGGCGTCCCGAAGCCGCCCGCCAGCTCGCAGGCGAAGGCCGCCGCGAGCGACTGGCGCACCGGGTCGTCGAGCATCGGGTACGAGTGCGGGCCGACGAAGTCGACGAGCGGCGCCAGCGCCCGCAGCGAGTACCCGTTGTCGCGACCCGTCACCTCGACTCCCCACGCGCCGTCGCCGACCGAGATCGGCTGCGTCGCGCCGGCCGACCGGATCGCCTCGACGAGCGCCCGCGCCCAGGCGACGACGTCGTCGCTCGCCGCCGGGCCGCCGTAGAGCGGCATCTCGTTCGAGAGCAGCCAGCCGACGACGGCCTCGTGCCGACCGAAGCGCCGCGCGAGCTCATGGGCGAGCCACGCCTGCTGCGACACGAGCCAGGCGTCCCTGTAGAGATCCCGTCCCTGCCGCCAGGCCGGGTCCCAGTTCTCGCCCGACATGTGCCCGACGACGACCGTGGGGATCGTCCCGAGCCCCACCTCGACGTGCGCGTCGAGGAAGTCGGTGAACCGCGCAAGCACGTCCTCGTCGAGGCGCTCGACCTCCGGGACGAAGTCGGGCCAGAAGCAGAACGAGCGGGTGACCGTGCATCCGTGACGGGCGAGGACGCCGAGCTCCTCGCGAACGAGGGCGGCGTTGTAGCGGCTCCACATCCGCGGTCCGCCCGCCCTCGACCAGAAGTTGGCACCGATCCACACGGCTCGGTTCTCGGGTGTCACGCTCGACCGTGGCCTCCGCTGCGGCGTTGCATCACCGGACCCGCCGGATCGAATCACTTATCCGGTTAAGTGTCAAGCGTAAGAATCCGCACAACGTGCGGAGTTATCCGCAAGGGGCGTCTCGACTATGCGCGCCGGCGCAGCGGCCCCGTGCTCCCGCGGGGCGTCAGCTCGCCCCGCGGCGTCTCGACGTCGCCCGTCGTCTTGCCCTCGACGACGGCGAGGAGATGCCTCGTTGCCGCGACGCCGTACGCCTGGATGTCGCGGGTCACGGCGGTCAACGGCGGGTGCACGACCTGGCTGATGAGCGAGTCGTCCCAGCTCACGATCGAGAGGTCCTCGGGGACGGAGACGCCCATCTGCCGCGCGACGCCGAGCCCCGTGACCGCGAGCAGGTCGCTGTCGAAGATGATGGCGCTCGGCGGCGAGGACGACGAGAGCAGCTTCCTCGTGACGCGCGCGCCGCGCTCGGGGCTGTAGTCCGTGCTCACCGTCTCGCCCGAGAGCCCGAGCTCCTCGACGACGGCGGCGAATGCCCGCGTGCGCTCGCGCGTGTGGGCGAACTCCGCGACGCCCGAGACCTGCGCGATCCGCTCGTGGCCGAGGACGGCGAGGTACCGCACCGCCTCGTCGACCGCCGACGCCTCGTCGTGCCAGGCCGCAGGGAGCGCCGCTCCCGCGACGGGACCGCCGACGACGACGGCCGGAAGGCCGAGCGCCGCGAGCGCGTCGACGCGGGGGTCGCCGACGCGGAGGTCGACCACGAGGACGCCGTCGACGCGGTGCTCGCCCCACCAGCGGCGGTACACGGCGATCTCGTCGTCGACGCTCTCGACGAGCTGGATCATCAACGCGACGGACTGGGCGGAGAGCTCCGACTCGACGCCGGCGATGAACTCCATGAAGAACGGCTCGACCGCGAGCGTGTTCGCCGGACGCGCGAGCAGAAGGCCGCAGGCGTCCGCACGCGCGGCGGACAACGCGCGCGCCGCCCGGTTCGGATACCACCCGAGCTCCTCGGCGATCGCGACGATGCGGTCGCGCGTGTCGGCGGAGACCCCCGGCCGGCCGTTGAGCGCGTACGAGACCGCCCCCTTCGAGACCCCTGCAAGCCGGGCGATGTCGCTGATCGTCGCCCTGCGAGCCGTGTTCGCGCGCTCGGCCATCGGTGCGCCGTCACGTCCTCTCGTCGTCGGTTGACCGGTTAAGTATGGTACCCGCGCGCGGGCGGCGCGCAACTCCTCACCCGCGGCGGCGCGTCAGGCCTGGGCCTTGAGGAACGCGACCAGCGCGTCGACGTCCTGCTGTCGCGTGTCGAACTTTTGCGACGCCACGGCTGCGGCCATGATCCCCGCGGAGTAGCCCTCCGAGATCTGGGCGTCCGGGTCGGTGATCGAACGGGAGAGGTAGGTGTCGTCCGCGGTCACCGTCGACCCGTCGTCGAGCGTGACGGTCGAGCCTGCGAGGCCCTGCACGGTCGGGCCGGCACCCGCCGAGCCGTCGAGCGAGTGGCAGCCTGCGCAGCCCGTGGAGGTCCACAGCTCCTCGCCACGGGCGACGAGGTCGGCCTCCGACGCCGTCTCGCCCGGCGGAGCCTCCGTCGCGGGCGGCGTCGTCTCGGCCGGCGGAGCCTCGGTCGCAGGGGGTGTCGTCGCCGCTGGCTGCGTGTCGACCGCGGCGGGCGTCACGTCGTCCTGGCCGCGGTCGTAACCGATCGCGTACGCACCGACCAGCAGCCCGAGCACGGCAGCGCCTGCCGCGAGCCCCCCGAGGATCCACTTCCACAGCGCGTCGCCGGTCTTGGCGTCAGCCACGTCAGCCTCCTGTCACTCCGGCGGCGTACATCAACGCCATGCCGATCGAGAGCACGAGCACGAGCCGGCCGGTGACGAGGCCGAGCGTCCCCGCCGCGAGACCGGTGACCACGCCGAGCGCCGTCATGCCCAGGTGGTAGAGCAAATGGACCCAGTCGTTCCCCTCCATCGACTCGTAGATCGAGGGCAGCATCACGAGGAGCATCACCGCGGGCGCGGCGACGACGAGCGCGACGCCGACGTTCGGATGACGGCGAATCCGCGCGAAGACGGCCGGCGTGGAGGCGAAGGCGGCGCCGACGAGCAGGCCGACGAGGAACTGCGCGGCGTGCTGGAGGTGGTGGTAGCGCACGCTGTCCAGGGTCGCGTCGGTGATCGAGGGGGCGAAGGAGCCGAGGAAGACGATCGCCGCCGCCGAGACGGCGGCGAACTGGAACCCCGTGGTCAGCAGGGGCTCGCCGTCGCGCACCGCGGGCAGCGCCGCGCGCGACGCCGGGACGCGGTCCCAGCGGTAGACGCTCGCGACCCGCGCCAGACGCAGGCACTCGAGCAGGAGGACGAGCACCCCGAGGGCGAAGACGATCACGAAGATGCTCGCCGCGAGGCTGTAGCCGGCGGTCCCCTCCGGATGCACGGCCCAGCGGCGCGGGATCCCGAGCGCACCGGAGACGTACCACGCGCCGACGAACCCGTAGCCGCCGACGAGGAGCGCTCCGAGCGCGAAGGCGGAGACCCCCTCGCGCGCGGTCTGGCCGGCGCTCTCCTCGAGCAGCCGCACGAAGAGCGCGAACGCCCAGAAGATGACGCCCATGAGGAGGTACGTGTGGAAGTGCGCGGGCACCCAGAGCGTGTTGTGGAACTTGAAGTTGATCGGGATCAGCGAATCGATCACGGCGCCCGTGCCGCCGATCGCCCAGCCCATGAACCCGAGGTAGAGCAGCGTCGAGGCGAGCGTCCACCGGTAGCGCGAGCCCCAGACGAGGACGACGCCCGTGAAGATCGTGACGACCGCCGGCGGAAGGGCGGCGCCGAACGAGGCGATGCTCGAGAAGCCCTGCGCCCACTCGGGCTGGACGAAGTCCATGTAGAGGTGATGCGAGTACGCCGTGGCGACGAACAGGAGCGTGAACAGCCAGGCGACGACGATCGGCTTGGTCGTCTTCCACGGCCGCCCGGTGTAGCCGGGGAGCATCACGTAGACCGCGCCGGCGGCGAGGTAGATGATCAGGTTCGCGACGGAGTGCCCGAAGAAGTAGGTCAGGTTCTTGGCCCACAGGGCGTCGAGCTCGAGCCCGGAGTCGATCGCGTGGCCGATCAGCGCGACGACGATCGTGGTGCCGGCCGCGCTCGCGAGCAGCCCCTCGATCGACACGACCATCGCGGCGATCGCGGCCGGAGGCGGAGGCGAGTCGTCACGGTTGCGCAGATAGGAGATGCCGAGCGCACGCTGGAGGCCGCCGTACGCCGCGGTCGTCTGCATCAGGAGGTCGAGACAGAAGACGAAGAACCCCGCCCCGACGAGCAGCATCCCGACGAGGAACGTGTCGCCCGCCCACGGACGCCAGGCGCCGAACGAGTCGAAGGGCAACGGCCAGAGGAACGTCCACCCCGCCGCGAACCCGCCCAGCAGCACGGCGATCACGACGAGCACGGCGCCGCCCACGATGGCGAGGTAGCTGGCCAGCATCCGGCCGACGTGGAGCGGGACGGTCGTCCGCAGCACGAACCACAGCGCGCCCATCATCGCGAGCAGGGCGCCGACGAGCATGCCGGCGCCGTGAAGCGTCATGAGGCGGTAGAACCACGAGGGGGAGAGGGTGAAGACCTCGGCCTGGCTCAGGCGCATCGCCAGCCCGGCGAGCCCCATCACGCAGAAGAGCGCGAGCCCCGTGCAGACGAAGAGCCACGCGACGCGGCGATCGCTGAGCCGCGCGGTCGCGAGGAGCTCGGTGCCGTCGCGGTGGAGGACGGTCGCGGCGGCGTGCGCCTCCATCAGCGCTCCTCGACCCGGAAGGACGCGACCATGTTGTGGTGGCTCAGGCCGCAGTACTCGAAGCAGCGGATGCGGTACTCGCCGGTGTCGTCGAAGGTGAGCTCGAGCTCGTTCGTGTACCCGGGCATCGCCTGCACGGAGCCGATCAGCCGCCCCTTCGGGTCATAGACGCCGAAGCCGTGGTTGACGTCGACCGACGTCACGTCGAAGCGCACCTCCCGGTGGGCCGGAAGGACCGCGGGGTCGATCGTCCAGTAGAACTGGCCGCCCGACACCTTGACGGTGCGGGTGTCGCCGCCGCCGCTCGCGTACGGCAGCAGGAAGAACGAGAAGCCGACCGCGACCACGCCGAGGCCGCAGAGGAACGCCAGCCAGGGCCGGCGCAGCCGGTAGCCGGTGCGCGAGACGTCGTCGTACGGGACGTCCTCCTTCGCGTGGACGGCGATCACGAGCGTGGCCACGGCGATCGTCACGGCGAGGACGCCGAACACGACCGCGATCGCCACCTGTGGCTCGCCGTACCGGAGCATCTCACGGCCTCCTCGGAGCCGGCCTCGCCTGCGTCGGCATTCTCCTCCTGCGGGACGATCGCCCGCAACCCGCAACCGTCAGCCCGAGCGGTGACGGAGCGCGTCGGCGAGCACCACTGCGTCGTTGTGCTCGCCGTCGCGGGCGGCGTAGACGAGGGTCAGCGTTCCCGCAGACGCCCGCTTGCGGAGCTCGGCGAGCTCGTCGCCGTGCGCGGCGAGCTCCAGGAGGTAGCGGCGACGGAACTCGTCGAAGCGCCCGGGGTCGTGGCCGAACCATCGCCGCAGCTCGCTGCTCGGCGCGAGCTCGCGGGCCCACTCGTCGAGCCGGGCCCTCTCCTTCGAGATCCCGCGCGGCCAGAGGCGGTCGACCAGCACGCGGTAGCCGTCGGCCGCCTCTGCCGGCTCGTACGCGCGCTTCAGCCGGATGTCCATGCGGCGATGCTACGGCTGGATCAGCCCGCGCCGGATCGCGTAGCGCGTCAGCTCGACGCGGTCGCGCATCCCGAGCTTGTCGAGGATGTTCTGGCGATGCCGCTCGACGGTCTTCACGCTGATCACGAGCTTGTGCGCGATCTCCTTGTTCGTGTACGCCTCGGCGATCAGCTTCAGCACCTCGAGCTCGCGCGGGGTCAGAACGTCGAACGGCTCCTCGCCGCGGCCGCCCCGCTCGACGTAGTCGCGGACGAGCGTCGTCACCGCCGAGGGGTAGAGGAACGAGTCGCCGCGCATCGCGGCGCGGCAGGCGTCGACGATGTCCGTGTCGGCTCCCGACTTGAGCACGTACCCGGAGGCGCCCGCCTTCAGCGCCTCGTACAGGAACTGCTCGCTGTCGTGCATCGAGAGCATCAGGACGCGGATCTCGGGGCGCCGCCGCTGGAGCTCCGCGGCGGCCTGGATCCCGGTGAGCCGCGGCATCGAGACGTCGAGGATCGCGAGGTCGACGTCCTCGGCGAGCGCGCGCTCGACCGCCTCGGCACCGTCCACCGCCTCCGCGACGACCGCGAGGTCGGGCTGGGCGTCGAGCACCTTCCGCAGGCCGGAGCGGACGAGCGCGTGGTCGTCGGCGATGAGGATCCGCGTGACGAGCGGGATCGGAATCAGCGACCGACCTTCGCCGCGAACGCGCCGTCCAGGGCGGGAACCTCGAGCTCCACCTCGACGCCGCCGCCCGATGGCGCGTCCCGGACGGCGAGCCTTCCTCCCACGAGCACGGCGCGCTCGCGCATGCTGCGCAAGCCGCCCTGCTCCTCCCTCGCCGCCCCGAGGCCGCGGCCGTCGTCGCGGACGACGAGGACGATGCCCGACGCTCGCGGCTCGAGCGCGATGTCGACCCTCGTCGCCCTGGCGTGGCGCGCGACGTTCGTGAGGCTCTCCTGCGCGACGCGGTAGACGGCGAGCTCCGTCGCCGGAGCGAGCTGTGGCAGCGACTCGCCGAAGCGCCGCTCGACCTCGACGCCCGACGTGCGTGCGAACGTCCTCGTCAGCTCCGTGAGGGCGCTCACGAGGCCGAGCTCCTCCAGCATCTCCGGCCGGAGCTCGCGTGAAATCCGGCGCACCTCCTCGAGCGCGCGGCGCACCGACCCGCGCGCCTCCTCGAGCGACTCCCGCCCGGCGGGCCCGTGCGCCTCGATCGCGCCGAGCTGCAGCAGCACGCCGGTCAACACCTGGCCGACCTCGTCGTGGAGGTCGCGCGCGATGCCGAGACGCTCGGCCTCCTGCGCCGCGAGGACGCGTGTGGCGCTCTCGCGGCGCTCGCTCTCGAGGCGGTCGAGCATGCGGTTGAACGCGCCGACGACGCGCCCGATCTCGTCGTCGCGCTCGACCTCGAGGCGCTCTCCGGGCCGGAGCGGGTCGACGACCTCCATGCGGCGGACCAGCCGCTCGAGCGGTGTGAAGACCCGGCGCAGCAGGACCGCGTTGGCGAGCAGCGCGATCGCGAGGCCGAGCACGACGAGCGCGGCCTCGGTGACCGCGATCGGCGCGCTGATCGTCACCGGCGTCACGATCAGCAGCAGGGCGACGAGCGCCAGGAAGCAGGCGTTCACCGCGAACACGCGCCAGAAGAGCCCGCTCATCGTCACGACGACGGTAGCGGCGGCCTTGCGGGATGGGGCCACGACCCCATGGCGCGACCGTTCGCGCGCGGCCACCATGCCGGCACGGGGTCGAACGTCTGGCCCCGTCGATTTGTCCCGCGACGAGAGGAGCCCGCCGTGAGCGCCACGCCCACCGAGATCGCCGACGACGGCCTGCTGATCACGGCCGACGGCTACGAGCAGCTCCGGGCGGAGCTCGACACGCTGCGGGACGAGGGCCGGCGCGATCTCGCCGAACGCCTGCGCGACGCGAGGCTCGACGGCGACGTCGCCGACAACCCGGCGCTGCTCGACGTGCTCGAGGAGCACGCGCACCTCGAGCGGCGGATCGCCGTCCTCGAGGACCAGCTCGCCCAGGTGCGCGTCGTGGCGCCGACGCGCGACGGCGTCGCAGGCCTGGGCACCCGCGTCCGCGTGCGCGACGTCGCGACGGACGAGATCGCCGAGTACGAGCTCGTCGGCGCGGTCGAGGCCGACGTCGGGAACGGGCGCGTCTCGGTCGCCGCTCCTGTCGGGAAGGCCCTCGCGGGCCGTCGCAAGGGCGACGTCGTCGAGGTGGAGACCCCACGCGGGTCCCTGGCGCTCGAGGTGCTCCGCGTGCGGGCCGCCGCCCGCGCCGGTCTCGAGCAGGCAGCCTGATCGACCGACCGTCTCCGCTGCTAGAAACGGCGGTGTGGCGGAGCAGACGAGCACACCCGAGACGACGACGACCGACCCGAGCGACGAGCTCGAGCGGCTGCGCATCTTGGTTCATGCGGGAATCGCGCTCAACTCGGAGCTCTCGCTGGACTCGCTCCTGCAGCGCCTGGTCGACACCGCCGCCATGCTCACGGGCGCACGGTACGCGGCGCTCGGAGTCATCGACCGCGGCGGGCACAGCCTCGAGCGGTTCCTGACGACGGGAATCGACGAGAACACGCACGCGGCGATCGGCGAGCTGCCCCGCGGCCGTGGCATCCTCGGCGTGCTCATCCGCGATGCGAAGCCGCTGCGCCTCCACGACATCGCCGAGGACGCTCGGTCGGTCGGCTTCCCGCGGAACCACCCGCCGATGCGGACGTTCCTCGGCGTCCCGATCGTCTTGCGCGGCGTCGCGTACGGCAACCTGTATCTCACCGAGAAGGCGGGCGGCGCCGACTTCACGGCCGCCGACGAGGAGCTGACGCAGCTGCTCGCGGCGCAGGCGGCGGTCGCGATCGAGAACGCCCGGCTGTACGAGTCCTCGACGCGGTGGCTCCGCCAGCTCGAGAGCCTCAACGAGATCGGCAACGCCCTTGCGTCCGAGGTCGATCTCGAGCCCCTCCTGACGCTCGTGGCGAAGCGGATGCAGGAGCTCGTCGAGGCACGGATCGTCCTGATCGCGCTGCCCGACGACGACGGGTCGCTCACGGTCGTGGCCGCCGCAGGGGCAGGCGACCTCCTCGGGATGCGCCTCGAGGCCGGATCGACGAAGGTCGGTCGGGTCCTCCAGCGGGGCAGCATCGAGCGCGTCGACGCCGTCGTGGACGATCCCGAGATCGACCAACGAGTCGCCCGTGAGCTCGGGATCAGCACCGCGATCTACCTCCCGCTCGTCGTCAGGGGCAGGCCACTCGGGGTCGTCGCCGTCCACGACCGACTGTCGCCGGACGCGCGCTTCCACGAGGACGACGTGCGCCTGGCGGAGTCCCTCGTGGCGCGCGCCGCGATCGCCGTCGACCTCTCGGAGCGGGTCAGTCGCGACGCGCTGCGACGCGTGGTCGACGCGCAGGAGCTCGAGCGCGCCCGGCTCGCGCGGGAGCTGCACGACGAGACGGGACAGGCGCTCACCTCGATCCTCCTGGGGCTGAAGCACCTCGACGAGGTCATCGACACGGACACGGGCCGCGAGGCGACCGCCGCGTTGCGGGAGCTCGTCGTCTCGACGCTCCAGGACGTCCGCCGCCTCGCGGTCGAGCTGCGCCCGAGCGCGCTCGACGACTTCGGCCTCGTCCCTGCGATCGAGCGCCTCGCGGGGACACTCGCCGAGCAGTCCGAGCTCGTGGTCGACGTCGAGGCCCGCCTCGGCGACCAGCGTCTGCCGCCCGAGGCCGAGACCGCGCTCTACCGCATCGTCCAGGAGGCGCTGACGAACGTGGTGAAGCACGCGTCCGCACGCCGTGTCAGCATCACGCTCGTGCGGAAGGAGGGATTCGCCGTGGTCGTCGTCGAGGACGACGGCCGCGGCTTCGAGCGCGACGCGACCCGGCCGGGATCCCTGGGCTTCGTCGGCATGCGCGAGCGGCTCGAGCTCGTCGGGGGACGCCTCACCGTCGAGTCGGCGCCCGGCGCCGGGACGACCATCGCTGCCGAGGTACCGCTGACGAGAACGCCGCCGGAGCGCGGCGGATGAGCATCCGCGTCGTCCTCGTCGACGACCACGCCATCCTCCGCTCCGGGCTCCGCCGCGTCCTGGACGCCGAGCCGGACATCGAGGTCGTCGGCGAGGCCGAGTCCGCAGAGCGCGCCGTGTTCGAGGCGATCGCGAACAAGCCGGACGTCGTCGTCATGGACCTCGTCATGCCGGGGAAGTCCGGGATCGAAGGGATGCCCGCCGTGTTCCAGGCGGTGCCCGACGTCAAGGTGCTCGTCCTCTCGATGCAGGACGACCCGCGCTACGTCCGCGAGGCCTTCGAGGCCGGCGCTGCCGGCTACGTGCTGAAGGAGGCCGCGGACACCGAGGTCGTCGGCGCCCTGCGCGCGGTCGCGGCCGGGGAGCGCTACGTCCACCCCACGCTCGGCGCACGGCTCGTCGCCGCGGAGGCGGAGGAACGCAAACGGGCGGAGGCCGACCCGCTCTCGGAGCGCGAGCGCGAGGTGCTCCGGCTGCTCGCGCTCGGCCACACGAACCAGGAGATCGCGAAGATGCTCTACATCTCCGTCCGCACCGCGGAGACGCACCGGGCGCACATCATGCAGAAGCTCCGCCTCTCGAGCCGCGCGGAGCTCGTGCGCTACGCGCTCGAGAACGGGTTGATCGAGGGCTGACCCGCGCGGTCAGCGGACGACGAGAACGTCGCACGGCGCCCGGCGCACGACCGCATCGCTCACCGAGCCGAGCACGAGCCGCCGCAGCGAGCGGCTGCGCCGCCCGAGGACGACGAGGTCGGCCTCGAGCTCTCGCGCCGCGTCGACGAGCTCGGCCGCCGGGTCGCCGACCGGCTGCAGGTACGTCGCACTCACGTGCCGGCGAAGGAGTCGCTCTCGGGCCTTCTCGAGCGGCCCCTCCGCATAGCGGTCGCCGTCGCGCGCGACGCTGACGACGGTCAGCGTCGACCCGTAGCCGGCGAGGTCGGCGGCACGGTCGAGAGCCCGCTGCGACGACTCCGAGTCGTCGACGCCGACGACGATCCTGCGGGGTTGCGCAGACATGTCAGCTCATCGTGGCGACGCGGACGTTGCCCGCCCTCCGCGGGCAGTCGGATCGTCGTCGCGGGGAAGTACGGACGCGGCGCGGCCGGTTTGCGGGACTTCGCGGCCGAGCAGCTCGCCCGCCGGTCCACGACGAGGGCGGCCCGAAGGCCGCCCTCTCGTTCACTCCGGGAGGTCGGAGCGATCAGTGGCCTGTGGCCACCTTCGTTGCGACCCCGGCCTGCGCGGCGGCCTCCTCGCGGAACCTTCCGCCGAGCACTGCGAGCGCCAGGATCAGCAAGCCTGTGCCCGTCAGGAGCAGGGCGATCCCGACCACGATCCCGAAGACGGAGAGCTGCTCTGCCATGTAGCTCATGTTGAGCGCCGTAGTGAGAGCGGTCTCGGTCACCCAGATGTTCCGGGCGCCGTTCGCGACGGGCTGGCCGCTGTCGTCCTTCGCGGCTGCGGCCTCGTCGTTCGTGCCCGCAGGATCGTCCGGCTTCGCGGCCGACTGGAAGCGGCCCATCTGCGCATACGTCAGGCCGCCGGTCGACTCGAGTGTGTGCTCCCGCATCACCTTCGCGAATGCGCGCGCCTGGTCGCCGTTCGCGACCTGCTCGCCGGCCCACTGCGACGCGTGCTTCGCGACGGCCGGATCGGACGCGTCGCCGAACGTGATCTGCTCCTGCTTGATGCTGTCGCGGACGACGTTGCGTCCGTCGACGCCCATGTAGAGCGCGCCGATACCGAAGGCGATCAGGACGACGCCAGCGGCCAGACCGGCCCACTCGAGAATCCTTCTTGTCATCGCTCCTCCTCCCGATGGATCAGTTGTGATGGCCGTACCCTCGCGCCGTCGCGGGCGCGCGCCATCGGGGATAGGTCGCCGCACGGCTGCGACGAACCCGCCGGCCGACCTGTGGAGAAGTACGGACGGGGACGGCTACCAGGATTTCGCCCGCACGACCGTCTCCGGCACGCGGACACGGACGCGGGCGTCGACCGCCACGCAGCGGTCGGGCAGCGCGAGCACGGGATTGAGGTCGAGCTCGGCGACGGCCGGAAGGTCTTCGCCCAGTCGCGCGAGCCGGCCGACGAGGTCGAGCAGCGACGCGCGGTCGGCCGCCGGCGCGCCTCT
>DATBIQ010000172.1:0-11487 GCA_036556865.1 Gaiella sp. | reverse complement strand
CGGGCGACTCGCGCTTCCCGTGACTCTCTCTCGCGGGCCGCAATCGCCTCTTCAGGCGAGGCGTTCTTCGAGCCGGCGGCGCACGAGCGCGACGCTCGACGCGCCGAGCGGCTCGCCGAGCACGGCCGAGCCGAGGGCGTTCGCCTCGACGACGATGCGCTCGCGCTCGTTCTCCAGCGTTCCGCGGGCCACGAAGAGGGCCGAGCGGGCGTGACCGCCCCAGTCCTCGAGCTGCTCGAGCGTCGTCCCGGGCTCGCGCCCGGCGGCGTCCGTGACCCGGCCATTGGCGCGGAGCTCGACCGCCGCGTCGGCCGCTGCTCGGACGAGCCCGTCTCGCTCGCCCTGAAGGGCGCGTTCGTCGGCGTCGAGCTCCGCAGCCCGCTCGCCGAGCCGCGCGATCTGCGCCTCGGCGTCCCGCTGCGCGTCCCGTGCCGTCACGAGCTCCTTCCGAGCGCGATCGAGCTCGTCCTCCCGCCGCCGCCGTGACGACTCGAGCGCGGTGACGCGCTCCTCGGCGCGCGCGAGCTCGTCCCGGCTGCGCGCCGACTCGGCGTGCGCCTCGGCGAGGCGCTGTGCGAGCTCCTCACGCTCGAGCGGAAGCCGCTCGAGCGCGGCACGCACCTCCCCGGCCCGCGAGCGGACGGCACCCACGCGCTCGGCGAGCGAGCGGATCGTGTCGAGCTCCCCGGCGACGGTCTCGTCGCGGCGTTCGAGGGCGACGGCGTCGGCGAGCAGCGAGGCGGCGCGGTCGGCAGCCACGCCTCCATTCTGGCACGCGACCGCCGGGAGTCACCGCGAGCGCGCTCGTAGACTCGTCCCATGAAAGTCTGCGCGGCCTGCGGCGTCGAGAACCCCGACATCGCGCGCTTCTGCCTCGCCTGCGGGACGCAGCTCGCCGAGGCGCGGCCGCCCCAGGAGACGCGGAAGGTCGTGACGATCGTCTTCTCGGATCTCAAGGGCTCCACGAGCCTGGGCGAGGCGCTCGACTCGGAGGCGCTGCGCGAGGTCATGACGCGGTACTTCGACGCCATGCGCGGCGAGCTCGAGCGGCACGGCGGCGTGATCGAGAAGTTCATCGGCGACGCGGTCATGGCGGTGTTCGGGCTGCCACGGCTGCACGAGGACGACGCGCTGCGTGCGGTCCGTGCCGCCGCCGGGATGCAGGCCGCCCTCGAGGAGCTCAACGGCGAGCTGCAGCGCGTCTACGGCGTTCAGCTCGCGAACCGGACGGGAGTCAACACCGGCGAGGTCGTCGCGGGCGACCCCGCGACCGGGCAGCGGCTCGTCACGGGCGACGCCGTCAACGTCGCGGCACGACTCGAGCAGGCCGCCGGGGAGCGCGAGGTCCTGCTCGGGGGGCTGACCTACCGGCTCGTCCAGGACCACGTCGACGTCGAGGAGGTCGAGCCCCTCGCGCTCAAGGGCAAGTCGGAGCCCGTGCCTGCCTACCGCCTCACGCGCGTCCACGACGTCACCGACGCGGACGTCCGCCGCGCGGCGCCGCTCGTCGGACGCCAGCAGGAGCTCGAGGCGATCACGATGGCGCTCGAGGACGCGACGACGACGCGCTCCGCGCGTCTCGTGGCGATCGTCGGTGACGCCGGCGTCGGGAAGTCGCGCCTGACCGCCGAGTTTCTCGAGCGGGCGTCCGAACGCGCGCTGGTGCTCGAGGGCCGCTGCCTGCCGTACGGGGACGGCATCACGTTCTGGCCGGTCGCGGAGGCCGTTCGGGCGCAATCGGGGATCGTCAACGACGACGGGGGCGACGAGGCGCGCACGAAGCTCGCCTCGTTCGCGGCCGGGGCCGGCGAGGACGTCATGAGCCGCCTCTCCTCCGCGATCGGGCTCGCCGACGAGCCGTATCCCGTCGAGGAGCTCTTCTGGGCCGTGCGACGGCTGCTGGAGCACCTTGCGTCGCAGCGGCCGGTCGTCTTCGTCGTCCAGGACGTCCACTGGGCGGAGCCGACCTTCCTCGACCTCGTCGACCATCTCCTGCAGTCGATCGACGAGTCGCCCGTCCTCCTCGTCTGCCCGACCCGCCCCGAATTGCTCGAGCAGGCGCCCGACTGGGGTGCGGGCGAGCGGGCGACACGGATCGTCCTCGACCCGCTCGACGCAGCGAGCAGCAAGACGATGATCGAAGCGCTGCTCGGCGGCGCGTCGCTCGAGCCGCAGGTGCTCGACCGAATCGTGCTCGCCGCGGAGGGCAACCCGCTCTACGTCGAGCAGCTGCTCCGGATGCTCACCGACGAGGGTGCGCTCGAGCAGCGCGACGGCAGCTGGGTCGCGACGAACGACCTCTCCGAGCTCCAGGTCCCACCGACGATCCAGGCACTCCTGGCGTCACGCCTCGACACGCTGGAGGGCGCGGAGCGATCCGTGATCGAGCCGGCGTCCGTCGTGGGCTATGTCTTCCCCGAGGCCGCCGTCGCGGCGCTCGCGCCGCCGGATGTGTCGCCTCGTGTCCCCCTCGAGCTGGCGACGCTGACGCACAAGCACCTCGTCGACCGCGTCGAGGACGGCGAGGACGGCGCGCACCGCTTCCACCACATCATGATCCGCGACACCGCCTACGAGGGGATCCTGAAGCGCGCGCGGGCGGATCTCCACGAGCGGTTCGTGACGTGGGCCGACGGCGTCAACCGCGACCGCGGCGTCGAGTTCGAGGAGATCCTCGGCTACCACCTCGAGCAGGCCTGGACGTACCTCTCAGAGCTCGGCCCGCTCGACGACCACGGCCGGGCGATCGGCGAGAACGCGTCCCGGAGGCTCTCCTCGGCGGGGAGGCGCGCCTTCGCGCGGGGCGACGTCCCGGCCGCGGCGACCCTCCTCGGCCGTGCCGCCGCCCTCCTTCCCGAGGCGCACCCCGAGCGACTCCGGCTGCTCCCGGAGCACGGCGAGGCGCTCCTCATGATGGGACGCTTCGACGAGGCGACGGCAGTGCTCGAGACCGCAGCAGCGCACGCCGCCGCTGCACCCGCCGACGCGGCCAGAGCGACGCTCGTGATGCTGCTCGTCCGCCTGCGGACGGGCGCCGAAGGCTGGGGGCCGGAGACCGTCGAGGAGGAGATCCACGGGACGATCGCGGTGTTCGAGACCGAGGGGGACGAGGGAGGCCTCGCGATGGCGTGGCGGCTCCTTGCATGGGCCGCCGGGACGGCGTGCCGCTTCGGAGACGCCGCAGAGGCCTCGCGGCGCGCCGTGGAGCACGCGCGCCGGGCCGGCGACGTCCGCCAGGAGCGCCGTGCGACCACTGCGTACGCCGCCGCGGCGTCGCTCGGGCCGACGCTCATCGACGAGGCGATCGCCCGCTGCGAGGCCGCGATGGAGCAGACGGCCGGGGACCTGCAGTCCGAGGCGCACCTGCTCGCGGTCCTCGGCGGGCTCTACGCGATGCAGGGCGAGTTCGACCACGCCCGAACGCTGGCGGGCAGGAGCCGCTCGATCTTCGAGGAGCTGGGCCTGCACATGGAGACGGCGCGGCTCGGCATGGACACGTCGGCGATCGAGCGGCTCGCGGGAAACCTCGAGGGCGCGGTCACCGAGCTGCGACGCGCGTACGACGCCCTCGACGCCGTCGGCGAGCGCTTCGCCCTGTCGACCGTCTCCGGCTTCCTCGCCGAGACGCTCCTCGAGCTGGACGAGCTCGAGGAGGCGAGCCGCTTCTGCGACCGGAGCCGCGAGCTCGCGACGCCGGCCGACATCGCGTCGCAGGCGCTCTGGCGATACGTCCGCGGGCGGATCCTGGCGCGGCGGGGAGCGCCAGAAGAGGCCGAGGCGATCGTTCGCGAGGCGATCGGGCTCCTCGACGCGACCGACGCGGTCACCTACCAGATCGAGGCGTCCGTCGCCCTGGGCGAGGCACTCGTGGCCGCCGGCAGACCGGACGCCGCGCGCGAGGCGCTGATCGTCGCCCGTTCACGCGCCGAGCAGAAGGGCGGCGTCGTGATCCTGAGCGGCGTCCTGCGCCGCATCGAGGATCTCGACGCCGCCCAGGCGACGCGAGAGACGGTCTAGCTACCTCACCAGTTCCACGGCCCGTTCGTCTCGGCGGTGGTGACGATCGTCCAGATGCCGGTCTTCTTGTCGGGCTTGATCGAGACGACGCACTCGTTGTCCTGCGAGCACGTCGTCGACGTCACCTCGTGGCCGTCGTGGAAGACCTTCGTGATCTTGTAGTTCTTCGGCAGCGCGTCCGCCGAGACGCGGAACGTGAACCTGATCACGCCGCCGGAGGTGCCGAAGTCCGCGCGGGTGCCCGCGGGGCAGTTCTGACCCAGTGCCGCAACGCAGACCTCCGAGACGCGCGCGTTCCCCGCGGTCTCCGTGATCGTCGTCGCAAGCCCGAGGTCGGTCGCCGTCGTCGAGAAGTCGGGCAGGCAGACCGACGTCGCCACCGGGTTGCTCTTCGTGACCGCCTGGTTGGTGCTCAGGCTCGAGCCGCCCGGCGCGCAGCTCGCGACCTCGTAGCCGCCTGCGCGCAGCTGCGCGTTGACGGGCTCCGTCGCGCTCGTCCCGATCAGATCGGCCGTGACAGGCTCGGGCAGGGTGAAGGACTCGTTGTCGTTCGTCGCCTTGTTCTCGTTGATGAGCCAGGTGGTGTTCGCGGCGATGCATGCCGTGCACCCGGCCTTGGACGCCCCGTCGGGCGCCTTCCACACAACGGTGAGGCGCTCGACGCCCTTGGAGGCGAGTTGCCCGAAGTCGCAAGTCAGCGCGCCAGACGAGTCGACCGACCCGCACGACGCGGCGACGAACGAGAGCGTTTCGCCCGTTGTTGTGACGGCCGGCGGCGCCATCTTGAACGTGACGTGCGTGAAGGTCGAGTTTCCGTCGTTCGAGAATGTCGCCGTGTAGGCGATGTTCTCGCCGTAGCTCACCGCTCCGGGCCCCGGAACGGGCTCCAACGTCGGTGTGCCCACCCGATTGCCTGCGCCTCCCCCGGCGACCGCGATCGCAGCCGTGACGAGCGCCAGGCACGCGACCATCAGACGCCAACGCGTGCGCTTCATCCTTCTGTCTCCCTCCCGTAGCTCCCGCAGCAGGCGCGCCCCCCACGCGCCGAGGCCAGTATCGTGTCAGACGAACGGAACCCTTGCAATGGCAAGTGATCGCCCGGCGGGTCGGCGCGGTCACCCAGGGCTACGATGCGTCCTCCTGGCGACGTGGCCGAGTGGTTAGGCAGAGGCCTGCAAAGCCTCGTACAGCGGTTCGAATCCGCTCGTCGCCTTGTTCTGCGCGCGGCTGTAAGGGAAACGTGAGGCTCGCCCGGGCGGCGATTCGCGCTGCCCCGCACTGGGTACGCCCCTGCCCGTTGTGCCGTCAACACGAGCGACACGAAAGGGTGAGAGCCCATGAAACGCCACACACGTGGTCTTCTGTCATTCACTCTCCTCGCGGCCACGGCGGCGTTCGCCGGGGCGATGCTCGGCGGGACCGGACTCGGATCCGCCGCGACGCAGGCGAGGCCGACGAACCAGGCGCGGCCGACGATCCAGGGGACGCCGCAGGTCGGGTCGACCCTCACCGCCAGGGAGGGGACGTGGACGGGCAACCCGACCGACTTCGACTACGCCTGGCGCCGGTGTGACTCCGACGGCGGGAGCTGCTCGCTGATCAGCGGGGCGAACGAGAAGACGTACGTCCTCAAGCAGGTCGACCAGGGGAACACGATCCGCGTCACCGTCACGGCCCAGAACGCCGACGGACGCACGAACGTGACGACGGTTCCGACAGCGGTGATCCGCGAGGCGCCGACCACGCCTCCGCCCGCCGCGAATCCGTGCGACAAGAACCCGCCGGTCGCGAACGAGCTGAAGCCACCCGAGCGCCTGCTCATCGCCGGCCAGCAAGTGTCGCCGAGCGTGATCGTCGGCTCGACGGACTCGATCGTCGCGCGGTATCGCGTCACGGCCTGTAACGGCAAGCCGGTCCAGGGCGCGCTCGTCTACGTCACGGCCGTGCCGTACAACATGTTCTCGGTTCCGCCCGAGGCGACGACCGGTGCCGACGGCTGGGCCGAGCTGCGGATGAGCCGGCAGCGCGGCTTCCCGGCCACGCCGCGGCAGCAGCTGCTCGTGATGTTCGTCCGCGCACGTGAGCCGGGCGGCAACCTTCTCGGCGGTATCTCGACCCGCCGTCTCGTGTCCTTCCCCGTGAACCTGCGCGGGTAGCGAGCGAGATTCGAGAGCCGGGCGGCGCTTCGGCGCCGCCCGCGCACGGGGTGGGTGCTCCAGGGGGTGGCGCGCCCACCCCGTGCGGGGGGGCGGCCGCATCCCGTCCGGGCGGCGGTCTAGCGTCCGGTCGGATGACCCCGCACCCGTCTCCGCCGCCTGCGCCCACGGAGCCGTGCATGCGGTGCGGCGCGGCGATGGAGTGGCGCCACGGCACGTTCCAGTGCCCGCGCTGCCGCTTCAAGGTCGGCTGCTGCGAGGGGCTCACGGGCGAGTGCCGCACCTGAGCGTCCGCGTCGTCGGGCGGGATAGCCTCGCCGGGTGGAGATCCGTCCCATCCGGGCCGACGAATGGCAGCGCTGGCGTGAGGCACGGCTGCGGATGTTGCGCGAGGAGGCCGCCTACTTCTCGACGCGGTACGACGACGTCGTCCGGGAGCCCGACGGCGTGTGGCAGGCGTGGACGGCCGAGGCCGCCGACGGCCGAGACAAGGTCCTGTTCCTCGCGGAGGATGGCGGCGCACTGCTCGGGGTCGTCGGGGGGTTTCGCCGCCTCGATCCGTCGGAGGTGCAACTCGTCTCGCTGTGGGTCGATCCGGACGCCCGCGGACGAGGGGTCGCCCGCTCGCTGATCCGCGCCGTCGCGTCGTGGGCACGCGACCGCGGCGCTCGACGGGTCGTTCTGTTCGTCCAGGAGGCGAACGAGCCCGGACGAGCGCTGTATCTGAAGGCGGGCTTCCGTCCGACGGGCGACCGGAAGCCGGTTGGCGCCGGCAGACCGGGATTCAAGCTCGTCGTCGCAGCGACGACCGACGAGCTGCTCGACGAGCGTTAGCCGACGTCGACGAGGGGGTTCGCCCGGGCCCCGTAGTGGACGTAGCGCGAGCCGTCCTCGAGCTCGTAGAACGTCACCGCCGTCCAGGTCGTCTCGCCGGGCTGCCTCACCACGAACAGATCGGGCTCGACCGGGACGAGCGCGAACTCGTGCACCGGCTCGGGCATGAGCTCCGCGAGCGGGCCGGTGGTGGTCGCTCGCAGCCGGAGCCCGTCGTCGCCGGTGAAGACCTCGGTCGTCATCGCGGCGCGCTCGTAACGACCGATGTACCGGTCGGGCTCGAGCGCGGGCGGCGCCGCCGCCGGCTCGAGCGGTGGAGGCATCTCGACGCCGGCCGCCTCGCGGAAGATCTCGCGGTAGAGGCCGTCGAAGAGGTCCCGCGTGTTGCCGCCGTTCGTGAGCAGCGCGACCGCGAGGCCGCGAGCGGGCAGCAGCCGCAGGAACGCCGACTGGCCGATCGTGTTCCCGTCGTGACCGACCAGCCGCTCGCCGTCCCAGCCGTAGCGGATCCAGCCGAGCCCCCACGAGTCTCCGAGCGTGTGCGAGTCTGGGAGCTCCGCCTCCTTCGCCGCCATCGCCTCGCACGCGGCGGTGGACAGCACGTGCGTGCCCTCGGCGGCGACGCCTCCCTCGAGATGCATCCGAGCGAAGGCGAGGACGTCCTCGGCGCTCGCGGTGACGAGGCCCGCAGGGCCCATGGAACGGGTCAGAGTCCACGTCGTCGCCGGGACCGGCTCCTCGTCCGGCTCGCCGACATGCCCCACTGCGGTGCGATGGAGCAGTGCGTCCTCGGGAAGCGTCACGGTGCGCTCGAGCCGAAGCGGCGCGCACAGCCGCTCGCGGAGGGCGGCATCCCAGGTCAACCCCGTGAGGTGCTCGACGATGCGGCCGCAGACGACGAAACCCGAGTTGCAGTAGGACCACGTCGTGCCCAGGGGATGGTTCTGCTCCACGTCGGCGAGACTGTCGACGTAGCGCGCGATGCAGTCGTCGCCGCGCCCGGTGTCGGTGAACACGTCGCCGTCGATCCCGCTCGTGTGCGTGAGCAAATGGCGGGTCGTCACCGTGCGGGTCACCTCCGGATCGGCCACGCGGAAGCCCGGCAGCACGTCGGCGACGGGCGCATCGAGATCGAGGCGGCCCTCGTCGACGAGCTGCAGCACCAGCGTGGCCGTCCACACCTTCGTGATCGAGCCGATCTGGAACAGCGAGTGGGGCGTCACCTCGATGCGGGTGGCCTTGCTCAGGACGCCTGCGCCGGCCACGGTCACCTTCCCGTCGACGAGGATCCCGAGCGTCGCGCCGGGAACGCGATGCGCGGCCATCAGCTCGACGAGGCGCGCGCGCCAGGCGACGGCGTCGGTCGCCTCGCCGGCGGTCGGCTCCGTGCGCGGCCCGCTCGGCATGCGGAGTAGCGTACGCCCATGCCCGCGGTGCCGACATGAGGCTCGGGCTGCTGACAGCGGCGTTCCCACGCCTCGATCTCGAGCGAACCGCGACGTGGGCGGCCGCGAACGGCTTCGAGATGCTCGAGGTCGCGTGCTGGCCGGCGACGGGTGGCGAGCGTCGCCGTTACGCCGGCGTCTCGCACATCGACGTCGAGCGGCTCGACGCGGGGAGGGTGCGCGACGTGCTCGACCGGCACGGGCTCGAGATCTCCTCGCTCGCGTACTACCCGAACAACCTCCATCCCGACCCGGGCGAGCGGCGCACCGTCAACACCCATCTGAAGAAGGTCGTCGACGCGGCGGCCGTGCTCGGCGTTCCCACCGTCGGGACGTTCGTCGGCCGAGACAAGACGAAGAACGTCCCCGACAACTTCCGCGAGTTCCGCAAGGTCTGGCCGCGCCTCGTCGCCTACGCGGAGAGCCGCGACGTGAACGTCGCGATCGAGAACTGCCCGATGATCTTCAGCTGGGACGAGTGGCCCGGCGGCACCAACCTCGCCTCGACGCCCGCCGTCTGGGACGAGATGTTCACCATCGTGCCCTCGCCGTGCTTCGGGCTGAACCTCGACCCGTCCCACCTCGTCTGGCTCCGCATCGACTACCTGCGCGTCGTCCGCGACTACGCGTCCCGCATCCTCCACGTCCACGCGAAGGACATGGAGATCGACGCGGACGGCCTCTACCGCAACGGCACCGTGTCGCTCGGGATGGGCTGGCAGGTGCCGCGCCTTCCGGGCCTCGGCGAGGTGCGCTGGGACCGGTTCCTCTCCCAGCTCTACCGTGTCGGGTACGACGGCGTGATCTCCGTCGAGCACGAGGACCGCACGTTCGAGCGGACGGACGAGCTCGTGAAGCGCGGCTTCCTCATCGCCCGGGACGTCCTGCGCCCCTACCTTCACTGAGCCTGTTCACGGATCCTCCGCCTGCGGCGCCGCAACCGCCCCTCGGCGGCGTCCCGACAGCGGGCGCGCTTGCCCGTGAGGTCGCCGGGGTAGGAGAATCGGTGCCCGCATCCGACTCGAGGAGGTAGCCGATGTCCGTCGCCAAGGTGATCGAGATCACCGCGTCGTCGCCGACGAGCTTCGCCGAGGCGGTGAAGGAAGGAATCGCGAAGGCGTCCGAGACCGTCCACGGCATCAAGGGCGCGTGGGTCTCCGAGGAGAGCGTCGTCGTCGAGAACGACGCGGTCACCGAGTTCCGCGTCACGATGCGCGTGAGCTTCGTGCTGGACTGACATTTGTTCGCAAGGGGGAATCCGCGGGAGCGGATTCCCCCGCTCGGGGTACGCTCGTACTCGTTCACAAACGCGGGAATCCGCGAAAGCGGATTCCCGCCTGCTACAAGGGACGGATGACCGCGCCGCCAACGGACGAGCGACTCGACCGCC
Organism: Gaiella sp.; assembly: GCA_036556865.1. Classification (GTDB taxonomy): domain Bacteria; phylum Actinomycetota; class Thermoleophilia; order Gaiellales; family Gaiellaceae; genus Gaiella. The sequence continues at coordinate 1,645 of DATBIQ010000172.1, read as the reverse complement.
CCGCGACCAGCGATTCCACGGCCCGTGCGCTCGTCGCCGCGATTCCCGACCCGATCTTCCGGATCGGTGTCGACGGGATCTACCGCGGCTTCAAGGTCGACAGCGAAGAGGACCTCCTGACGCCGCCCGAGGAGGTGATCGGCTACTCGGTGCACGAGCGCCTGCCGGCCGAGGTCGCGGACTCCGTGCTCGCGGCAGGACGCCGTGCCGTCGAGGAGCAGGAGCCGCAGCACATCGAGTACTCGCTCCAGATTCACGGTGCGGTCCACGACTACGAGGGACGCGTGGTCGCCTGCGGCCCCGACGAGTTCGTGCTCATCGTCCGCGACTTCACCGAGCGGACACGGCAGGAGCGCGAGCTCGAACGCGAGCGCGACTTCAGCCGGGCCGTCGTCCGCTCGACGCCGAGCTTTCTCGCGCTCGTCGACCCCGAGGGCGTCCTCCTCGGCGTCAACCGGGCGCTCGAGCGGGCGGCCGGCATCCCCGAGGAGTCGTGGATCGGGCGGCCTTTCTGGACGCTGTTCATCGCGGAGAAGGACGTCGAGCGGGCGCAGGACGACTTCTGGCGCATGCGGGACGGTGACGCGCCCGGTGTCGTCGAGTACGAGCACGTCGGGCCCGACGGCGAGCGGCTCGTCGTCGACTGGACCGCGACGATCGTCCACGATGCGGAAGGGACGCCGCGGTACCTCCTCTGTGGTCTCGACATCACCGCCCGCAAGCAGGTCGAGGAGGAGATCCGGCGCTCGCGCGCGAGGATCGTGTCCGCCGGTGACGCCGAGCGAAAGCGGCTCGAGCGAAACCTCCACGACGGCGCTCAGCAGAACCTCGTCTCCGTCTCGCACGCCGTCCATCTCGCCCTCCGTGAGCTCCGCACCGATCCCGACAAGGCCGAGCAGCATCTCGACAGGGCGCTCGAAGAGCTCACGATGGCCCACGAGGAGCTCCGCGAGCTCGCCCGGGGCCTCCACCCGCAGGTTCTGACGCTGCAGGGCCTCGGGGTCGCCGTCCGTGCCCTCGCGGGCCGCGCCCCGATCCCCGTGACCGTCGTCACGGTCGACGACGCGCAGCGCTGGCCGCCGCTCGTCGAGAGCGCCGCCTACTTCGTCGTCTCGGAGGCGCTCACGAACGTGCTCAAGTACGCGCGAGCCTCGTCGGCGACGGTGCGGGTCGCGCCGCGGGACGACGTCCTCGTCGTCGAGGTCTCCGACGACGGCTGCGGCGGCGCGCGCCCCGAGGCCGGCTCCGGTCTCGGGGGCCTCCGCGACCGGGTGGAAGCCCTCGACGGGGTCTTCGAGCTCGACAGCCCGCCCGGCGCGGGCACGCGCGTCCGGGCGGAGCTGCCGCTCGCCGTCGAGCCCTGAGGCCCGAACGGTTCCCGCTTGACAAGTCGACGGGGTGCTGCAAGGATCCTCCCCGTCGAACCCCGTAGCTCTTCGGAGTCGCGGGGTTCGGCGTTTTTCGAGGCGCGGTTCGAGGCGCGCTTGGGCCGCGCCTCTGCATTCTGGCCCGACGGGTAGCGTCGCGCCATGAGCGACGCGCCGCTGATCGAGGCCCACGACCTCACGAAGCGCTACGACGACTTCGTCGCGGTCGACGGGATCGACTTCGCCGTCGCGCGCGGCGAGACGTTCGGCTTCCTCGG
>DATBIQ010000171.1:0-18529 GCA_036556865.1 Gaiella sp. | reverse complement strand
TTCGTCGCCGCCGGCGCGAAGATGGTCTTCGTCGGGTTCTCGACGGGGCTCCGCGGGCCGGGCGGCGTCGTCGTCCCGTATCCGAACCACGAGAACCACATGCACGTCCGCTTCGGCGTGCCCCCTCGCTGAGGGTCGGAGGAGTAGGGTCGGGCGGGGATGTGCTTCGAGCTCGACTCGCTTCCGCCGATCCCGCCGATCTCCGGCGGTGCGCCGGTGCGCTCCGAGGACGTCGTCCTCGAGGCCGCGGACGGGACGCGCGTCGCAGCGTTCGCCGCGCAGCCGGACGACGGCGCTCGCGTCGGCGTCGTGGTCCTGCCGGACGTCCGTGGGCTGTACCGCTTCTACGAGGAGCTCGCGCTCCGCTTCGCCGAGCGGGGCTACGCCGCCGTGGCGTTCGACTACTTCGGGCGCACGGCCGGTGTCGGCAAGCGGGATGACGAGTTCCCGTACATGGACCACGTCGCGCAGACGACGCCCGAAGGGATCCAGCAGGACGTCCGCGCCGCCGTCGAGCACCTTCGCTCACCTGCGGGCGGAGGCGCCGCGGTCGTCTTCGCGGTCGGCTTCTGCTTCGGCGGCCGGCACGCCTGGCTCTCGACTGCCGGCGGGCACGGCCTCGCCGGAGCCGTCGGGTTCTACGGCTCGACGGAGGAGCGCGCCGGGGCGCCGGGCCCCACGCAGCGGGCTGCGGAGTTCGAGGCGCCGATCCTCGCGCTCCAGGCGGGCGACGACCAGAACATCCTCCCCGAGCACAATGCCGCGTTCGACGAGGCACTGACCGCCGCGGGCGTCGAGCACGAGGTCGTCGTCTACGACGGCGCGCCGCACAGCTTCTTCGACCGCCGCCAGGAGGAGTACGCCGAGCAGTCGGCCGACGCCTGGGAGCGGACGCTCGCCTTCATCGAGCGGCACACGCCGCCTGCCTGAGTCGCGCGGCGAAATACCGACGCAGCCGGGGTCGTTGAACACCCTTGTTGCCGCAATCGAGTCGAGGAGACGGGTGAGGACGAGGACCGCCACGCTGGGAGTGCTCTTCGCGACGACGACGGCCATCGTGTGGGGCGGGCAGTTCGTCGTCGGCAAGTCGGCGCTCGAGAGCGTGAACGCGTTCCCGCTGTCCACGATCCGCTACGCGATCGCGGCCACGCTGTGGCTGCTCGTGCTCGTCGTGCTCGAGGGGCGACGCTCGCTCCGCCTCGACGGCCGGGGCTGGCGGTTGTTCTGGCTCGGCTCGCTCGGCTTCGCCGGGTTCAACCTGCTGGCCTACACGGGGCTCGCCCACGCGCGGCCCGAGACCGCGTCGCTGATCGTCGCGCTCGGGCCGCTCCTTACGGCGCTCGTCCTCTGGCGGCGCACGGGCCGGCGTCCGGCGCGCTCGACCTTCCTCCTCCTCGGCGTCGCGCTGCTCGGCGTCGCGCTCGTCGTGAGCGCCGGCCACCCGAGCTCGATCGTCCACGGCGCGATCGGCTGGGGTGAGGTCCTCGTCCTCGGCGGCGTGTTCAGCTTCATCCTCTACAGCCTCGGCGCCGCCGAGTTCCGCGAGATGTCGCCGCTCCGCTACACGGCGCTGACGGCGTCGCTCGGATGGCTGACGATCGCCGGCGCCACGGTCGTCGCGATCGCGAGCGGCCTCGTGGAGGTGCCGTCGGCAGCGCAGCTCTGGTCCGTCTCGCCGCAGATCCTCTATCTCGCGATCCCCGGCGCGTTCGTCGCCGTCCTCACCTGGAACGCCGCGATCGCCTCCATCGGGCCCCAGAACGCAGTGCTCTTCAGCAACCTGATCCCGGTGACGACGTTCGCGATCGAGATCGTGCGCGGCTACCGGCCGAGCGCCGTCGAGCTCCTCGGCGCGGGCCTGACGATCGGGGCGCTCGTTGCGAGCAACCTCCTCGCGCGCCGGTCGGGGCGGCGGCAGCTCGAGGAGAAGGCTCCGCGCGCGGCCGCCCTCCGCGAAGCGGCCTGAGAACGGCTTCGGCCCGGCAGCCGCCGGTCTGGAATCCGAGCGACGCTTGCTCGCGTATGCTCGGACCGAGCGTTCCTGGCGTCCCCGACCGAGGAGGGAACCGGTGTATCCGTCGCGCTTCGAGTACCTCGCACCGACGTCGGTCGAGGAGGTGATTGCCGCGCTGGGCGAGCGCGAGGGGGCGAAGGTGATGGCGGGAGGGCAGAGCCTCATCCCGGTGCTGAAGCTCCGCGTCGCGTCGGTCGACACGGTGGTCGACGTCAACCGCGTCGCCGGGCTCGACATCCTCGAGGAGGCCGACGGGGAGCTCCGGATCGGGGCGCTGGTGCGGCACGCCGAGGCCGAGCGCTCGCCTCTCCTCCAGAAGCGCTACGGCCTGCTCGGCGCGACGGCGCGGCTCGTGGCCGATCCGCTCGTGCGGAACCGGGGAACGATCTGCGGCTCGCTCGCGCACTCCGACCCGCAGGGCGACTGGGGCTCGGCGATGCTCGCGGCGCGCGGCAGCGTCGTCGCTCGCGGTCCGAACGGGGAGCGGACGATCCCGGTCGACGAGCTGTCGCTCGGGCCCTTCATGACGACGCTCCAGCCGGACGAGCTGATCACCGAGGTCCGCGTCCCTGACCCGGGACCGCGGACGGGCGGCGCCTATCTCAAGCTCGAGCGGAAGGTCGGGGACTTCGCGACGGCGGCCGTCGCCGTCCAGGTGACGCTCGACAACGGCAACGTCGGCGAGGTCGGCATCGGGCTCACCGGTGTCGGCCCCACGAACCTGCGCGCGAGCGCCGCGGAGGACGCGCTCCGCGGCAGCGAGCCGACCGACGAGGCGATCGCCGCGGCCGCGAGGCTCGCCGCCGAGTCGGCCGAGCCGCAATCCGACAACCGCGGTACCGCGGACTACAAGAGGAACGTCGTGCGCGTCTACTGCGAGCGCGGCCTCCGCACCGCGATCTCGGCCGCCCGGGCCGGCGAGGAGTGAGGGACATGACCCAGCTCGAATCCCCTGCCACGACGACGAGCCTCCACACGGTCGAGGTCAGCGTGAACGGGCAGGCGCGCTCCGCAGAGGTCGAGGCGCGGATGCTCCTCGCGCACTTCTTGCGCCAGACGCTCGGCCTCACCGGGACGCACATCGGCTGCGACACGACGAGCTGCGGCGCCTGCGCCGTGCTCGTCGACGGGACGCCGGTCAAGTCCTGCACGATGCTCGCCGTCCAGGCGCACGGCGCCGAGATCACGACGGTCGAGGGCCTCGCGGAAGGCGGTCGGCTGCACCCGATCCAGCAGGCGTTCCACGAGCAGCACGGCCTGCAGTGCGGCTTCTGCACGCCGGGGATGATGCTCACCTCGGTCGCGTTCCTGAAGGAGAACCCGAGCCCGACCGACGAGGAGATCCGCTGGGCACTCTCCGGTCAGCTCTGTCGCTGCACCGGCTACCAGAACATCGTCAACGCCGTCCAGGCCGCGGCGACGACCATGAGGGAGGCGTGATGTCCACGACGCACGAGGTCCGCGGCGTCGGTCACTCCGTCAAGCGCAAGGAGGACGCGCGCTTCATCCAGGGCAGGGGCCAGTACTTCGACGACATCAGCCTGCCGGGGATGCTCCACATGGAGATCCTGCGGAGCCCGTACGCCCACGCTCGCCTGACGTCGATCGACACGACGGCGGCGTCCGCGCTGCCGGGCGTCGTCGCCGTCGTCACCGGCGAGCTGATGGCGCAGCACAACCTTGCGTGGATGCCGACCCTGTCGGGCGACACGCAGGCCGTGCTCGTCACCGACAAGGTGCGCTACCAGGGTCAGGAGGTCGCCTGCGTCATCGCCGAGTCGGCCTACGTCGCGAAGGACGCACTCGAGCTGATCGAGGTCGAGTACGAGCCGCTCGACGCGGTGACGAGCCCGCAGCAGGCCTCGACCGAGGGCGCGCCGCTGATCCGCGACGAGAAGGACGGGCAGACGGACAACCACGTCTACCACTGGGAGGCGGGCGACAAGGACGCGACCGACCGCGCCTTCGCGGAGGCCGACCGCGTCGTCGCGCTCGACACGTTCTATCCCCGCTGTCACCCGGCGCCGCTCGAGTGCTGCGGCTGCATCGCGGACGTCAACCCGGCGACCGGCAAGGCGACGATCTACCTCACGTCGCAGGCGCCGCACGCGCACCGGACGCTCTTCGCGATCGTCGCCGGGCTGCCGGAGCAGAACATCCGGATCATCAGCCCCGATCTCGGCGGCGGCTTCGGCAACAAGGTGCCGATCTACCCCGGCTACGTCGTCGCGACCGCCGCGTCGCTCCTGCTCGGACGCCCAGTGAAGTGGGTCGAGGACCGCACCGGGAACCTCATCTCGACCGGGTTCGCGCGCGACTACCACATGCGCGGGGAGCTGGCGGTCAAGGACGGGAAGATGACCGGGCTCCGCGCGACGCTCCTCTCCGACCAGGGCGCGTTCTTCGCGGACGCGCAGCCGACGAAGTTCCGCGCCGGGCTGTTCCACATCGTCACGGGGTCGTACGACATCCCGGCGGCGCACGTCGTCGCGGACGGCTGGTACACGAACAAGGCGCCCGGCGGCGTCGCGTACCGCTGCTCGTTCCGCGTCACCGAGGCGTCGTACCTGATCGAGCGGCTCGTCGACAACGCGGCCCACGAGCTCGGCGTCGACGCGACGCAGTTCCGGCTCGACAACTTCATCCAGCCGGAGCAGTTCCCGTACCACTCGGCCACCGGGTTCGTCTACGACTCGGGCAACTATCCCGAGGCGATGCGGATCGCGCTCGAGAAGCTCGGCTACGACGACCTGCGCCGCGAGCAGGAGGAGGCCCGGAAGGCGGGCCGCCTGCTCGGCATCGGGATCTCGTCCTTCACGGAGGTGGTCGGCGCCGGCCACGGCAAGGAGTACGACATCGCAGGCCTGCGCATGTTCGACTCCGCCGAGCTCCGGGTGCATCCGACCGGGAAGGCGATCCTCAAGCTCGGCGTCAAGGCGCAGGGCCAGGGTCACGAGACGACGTTCGCGCAGATCGTCGCGCAGGAGCTCGGGATCCCCTACGAGGACGTCGAGGTGCAGGAGGGCGACACGGACAACACGCCCTACGGCCTCGGGACCTACGCGAGCCGCTCCACCCCGGTCGCCGGGGCCGCGACGACCGTGATCGCGCGGAAGCTGCGCGAGAAGGCGCGCGAGATCGCAGCGCACCTGCTCGAGGCCTCGGCCGACGACATCGAGTTCGAGGCGGGGAGGTTCTTCGTCACGGGCTCGCCCGAGAGCGCGAAGACGATCCAGGACGTCGCGTTCGCGGCGTACACGAACCTGCCCGACGGGATGGAGGCCGGGCTCGAGGGCGTCACCTACTACGACCCGCCGAACATGACGTTCCCGTTCGGCACCTACGCGGTCGTGGTCGAGATCGACCGCGGCACCGGACAGTGGAAGCCGCTCAAGGTCGTCGCCGTCGACGACTGCGGCGTGCGGATCAACCCGATGATCGTCGAGGGGCAGATCATGGGCGGGCTCACGGAGGGCTACGCGATCGCGGCGATGCAGCTGATCGACTTCGACGAGGACGGGAACTGCATCGGCTCGAACTTCACCGACTACCTGATCCCGACCGCGTGGGAGACGCCCGAGTTCGACATCGGCGAGCTCACGACGCCGTCGCCGCACCACCCGCTCGGCGCCAAGGGCGTGGGCGAGTCGCCCACCGTCGGGTCGCCCGCCGCGTACGTCAACGCCGTGATCGACGCGCTCTGGCATGCGGGCGTGAAGAACATCGACATGCCGCTGACGCCAGACAAGGTCTGGTCGGCGATGAACGAGGCGGGGATCGCAGAGTGACCGAGTCGCCGAGGCTCGACCGTGGGGCGGTGCTCGTCGAGGCGGGCCGCCTGGCTGCGGAGGGCCGCCCGTTCGTGCTCGCCACCGTGTGCGCCGTCCGGCGGCCGGCCTCCGCACGGATCGGCGATCGTGGGATCGTCACGTCGGAGGGCAAGCTCGTCGGCTGGGTCGGCGGCGCCTGCTCGGAGCCCGCGGTCGTCCGCGAGGCGCTCCGCGCGCTCGCCGAGGGGACGACACGGCTGCTCCGGATCTGTCCGCCGGGAAGCTCCGTCGGTGAGGAGGGCGTCGTCGTGACAGAGAGCTCGTGCGCGTCGGAAGGGACGGTGGAGGTGCTGATCGAGCCGCAGCTGCCGCAGCCGCTCGTCGCGGTCGTCGGCGAGAGCCCGGCGGCCGTCACCCTGCGCGAGCTGGCGAGCGCGGTCGGCTGGAGCGTGACGACCGACCTCGGCGCCGGAGCCGAGGCCGTCGTCGTCGCGACGATGGGGCGCGGCGACGCGGAGGCGCTCGACGCCGCGCTCGCGACACCGGCGGGCTACGTGGGGCTCGTCGCCAGCTCCAGGCGAGCAGGGGTCGAGCTGGCCGCGCTCCGTGAGCGCGGCCTCGACGAGGAGACGCTCGCACGGGTGCGGAGCCCTGCCGGTCTCGACCTCGGGCCGCTCGGCCAGCAGGAGATCGCCGTCGCCGTCCTCGCGGAGCTCGTCGCGTGGCGCCACGCCCGAGGCCCGCTCGGTGAGCTGCCCGTCGAGGCGGTCGACCCCGTGTGCGGCATGACCGTGGCGGTGTCCGGCGACACGCCTACCGCGGAGCACGAGGGGACGACGTACGTCTTCTGCTGTCCGGGCTGCCGCGGCCGCTTCGTCCGCAATCCCGAGAAGTACCTCGCCTCCGCCTGAGACGGCTGGTGTCCGACTCGGAGTCGGACGCCAGGCGGCCCCGCCGTCAGCGCGCGGCGGCTCTCGGGCCGGCACGCGCGGCGCCGTCGAGGCGCACCGCCATTGGATCCTGGTCGTCGGGCGGGATCTGGTCGCGGCGCCAGGGGACGAGCACCTCGCGGACGAGGATGTCGACGATCGCCGCGGCGGGGACCGCCACGAACGCGCCCGCGGCGCCGGCGAGCGTGGCCCCCACGAGCACGGCGACGAACACGGCGAGCGGGTGGATGTCGAGCTGGTCTCCCTCGACGACCGGCGAGATGAGATAGCCCTTGAGGTTCTCGATCACGATGGAGGCGCCGAGCGTGAGGAGGAACGTCTTCGGCCCCTCGAGCGCCGCGATCGAGAGGAGCGGGATGCGCGCGAGCCATGGGCCGGCGCGCGGAATGAGCTCGCCGAACGCCACGACGATCGCGAGGGGCACCGCGAAGGGGACGCCGATGAGGAGCAACGCGAAGTACGTCAGGGTGCCGACGATCGCCATCACGATGACCTTCGCCCGCAGGTACACGCCGATCCGCGCCCAGCTCCGGTCGAGCACGGCCGCGACGCTCTCCCGATGGTCGGGCCCGACGAGCGAGAGCGTGAAGCCGCGGAGCCGCATGCGGTTCGTCACCAGGAGCAGCGAGATCACGAAGACGCTGAGCAGGTCGAGGAAGATCGAGAAGAGGCTGCCCGGGAGCGCGGCCGCGCGCTCGCCCGCGCGGTCGAGAATGCCGTTCCCGAGCCGCGACATCTGCTCGTCGAACGGCGGCAGCGCCGGGTAGTCGTTGCGGAGCTCGCCGTACGCCTTGCGGACGCCCTCGTAGCGGTCGGCGTACTCGGGCGCGCGGTCGGCGAACTCGGCGACCTGACCGAGGAGCGGCGGCACGACGAGCCAGCCGACGCCGACGAGCACTCCGAACGAGACGACGTAGATCAGCACCGCCGCCACGCCGCGTGGCAGGCGCACGCGATCGTGCAGCCACTCGCTCGGGCCGGAGAGCGCCGCCGCGAAGAGCACGCTGACGAACAGGATCAGGAGCACGTGGCGCAGCGCGTACAGGAGCAGGATCGACACCGCGGTGAGGAGAGCGAACAGCAGCCCGAGGTAGATCGGCAGTGCCCGCCTCACGAGGGAATCGGCGGAGCCGCCCGACGTGCGCATTGACGAGTCGTACCCGAGCGGGCCACGCGGAAAACGGCGCGCGGAGGATCGTGCGTGCCCGCGCGCGAGCCGGGATATGATCGCCGCCGTGTCAGCAGTCGCCGACGAGCTCCGTGGGGTCAAGCTCTTCGCGGGGCTCAGCCAGCGTCAGCTCCGTCAGCTCTCGCGGCTGGCGAAGGAGCGCCAGTTCGCCCCCGGTGTGACGGTCGTCGAGGAGGGCACGATGAGCGGGGTGTGCTTCTTCATCGTCGCCGAGGGCGAGGGCTCCGTCAGCGTCGACGGCGAGGAGGTCGCGCGGATCGGCCCCGGCGACCACTTCGGCGAGCTGGCGTTGATCAGCGAGCAGGCCCGGACGGCCACGGTCACGGCCGTCACCCGCCTTCGCTGCCACGTGATCGCGTTCTGGGACTTCCGCAAGTTCGCGAAGGACAACCCGGACGTCTCGTGGAAGCTCCTGCAGCACCTCGCAGGGCTCCTCGCCGGCGAGCGCGAACGGCGCGCCCGCGCGGCGGTCGCGCTCGGCTGACCCGGGATCCGTGATTTCCCCGATGCCCGTCCCTCTGCGGTCGTCTGCACTGCGGGCAATGGCGTGCGGCGGTGCGTGCACGACGAGGACGGCCGGGGTCTCGACGCTCGCGGCCGGCCTGGGGCTGGTCGGACTCGGGCTCTGGGCCCGCCGTGACGTGCGCCGTGGGCTCGAGCGCGAGCGCATCGTGTCGACCCCGGGCTCGAAGCCGCCGAGCGCGCCGGTCGTCGACGCCGCTGCGGCGCGCTCGCTCGCGGAGACGATCCGCGACGCGACCCTCTCCTCGACCGGCGGGACGACGTACGGCGAGACGCCGAGCTACCTCGACGCCGAGGGCCGGCCGACGTCGGATCGCAGTCTCGCGGCGCTCGATCCCCTCACCGGGGAGCCGGTCCAGAACCCCGCCCAGTCGCTCTGGCTCCAGTCGACGACGCTCCAGACGGCGCTCATGCAGGCGTACCTCGCCCAGCGCGTCGCCGAGCTGACCCTCGGCCTCGGCGCCGTCCTCGTCGGCATCGGCACGGGCCTCGCCGCCGTGCCGCGCCGCTGACGGCCGCGGCGCCGTACGCCCGGGTCCTCCCCACGTGGCGTCCGCAGAAGGGCGGTCAGACGAGCCGTCGGCGGCCGCTGCGGCCCTCGAGCAGCGACGCGAGCCAGAGGATCGCCACGGCGCCGAGGATCGCGGCGACCCACGTGCTGAAGTCCCAGAACTCGTCGATCGGGTCGCCGAGCCCGAGCAGTGACGCCACGAGCCCACCGAGGAGGGCGCCACCGATGCCGAGGAGCGTCGTCATCACGACGCCGAGCCCTTCGCCGCCCGGGAAGAGCTTCTTGGCGATGATCCCGGCCAGCAGGCCGAGGACGATCCAGCCGATGATCCCCATCTCGTCTCCTTGGTCTCGGGTCAGGCGACCTGCGCGTCGTCCGCAGAGCCGCGCCGGGCGGCCAGCGCCCCGACCGCGAACGCGAGGCTCGTCACCACGCCGGCGCCCATCAGGAGCCGGCGGCGTCCGGGCGACTGCCCGGCCAGCTTGTTGAGCTTGCGCTCGATGCGCTTGCGGGTCACCCACGTGACGAGTGCCCCGACGAGAGCGTTCCGTTTCGTGAACACCTTCATGGCAGCGGAGTACCCGCCGGGGGTCACGCGGAAACCGGCCCGGACGGCGTCGCCGCCGTGGTTGACTGACGGCCATGCAGGCGACCACGGGCCCGGAGCGGCGCCGGGCCCGCGAGGGCCGGCTCGCGATCCTCCTCGCCGCGCTCGCATGGTCGACCGCGGGCCTCGGGCAGCGCGGCCTCGACGCGTCGGCGGTCACGCAGGTCGCGGGGCGGGCGTTCTTCGCCGCAATCGCCCTCCTCGTCCTCGTCGTCGCGATGGAGCGCCGCGCGACCGTGCGCGCGTTTCTCGGCATGGGGCGGTCGGGGCTCGCGATGACGGTGTTCCTCGGGATCTCGTCGGGCGCGTTCCTGCTCGCGCTGAACCACACCTCGGTCGCGAACGTGCTGTTCATGCAGGCGGCGGCGCCGATGATGGCGGCGCTGCTGGGCTGGGTGCTGATCTCGGAGCCGGTGGACGCGCGCACGTGGCTGGCGCTGCTCCTGGCGGGCGCCGGGGTCGTGGTGATGGCGGCCGGCTCGCTCGACGCCGGGGTCGGCGCAGTCGGCCTTCCCTTGCTGATGACGGCGTCGTTCGCGGCGGTGATCGTGATCGCGCGGCACCGCCGGGACGTCTCGATGATGCCCGCGACCTGCGCGTCGCAGGTGCTCGTCGTCGCGGTGTGCGCGCCGTTCGTCAGCCTCGGCTCGGTCACCGGGAGCGACTGGGCGATCCTCGCCGCGCTCGGCGTCGGCCAGATGGGTCTCGGCCTCGCGTTCCTGACGATCGGCGCGCGCCTGATCCCCCCGGCCCAGGTCGCGCTCATCTCGCTGCTCGAGGTCGTGCTCGGGCCGCTCTGGGTGTGGCTCGCCTACGGCGAGCGTCCGTCGGCGGCGACCCTCGTCGGTGGCGCAGTCGTCGTGGCCGCCGTCCTCGTGCAGGCGGTAGGCCCGTTCCCCACGAGCCGGCGCGCCACGAGCGAAGCGCACGTCTAGCGCGAGAGCGTCAGCCGCGTGCCAGCACCTTGCCCGGGTTCATGATCCCGTTCGGGTCGAACAGCTCCTTGACGCCGTGCATCAGCGGGAGCAGGTCTCCGTGCTCGCGCTCGAGGGCGTGGATCTTGCCGACGCCGATCCCGTGCTCTCCGGTGCTGGTCCCACCGCGGGCGAGCGCATCCTCGACGAGTGCGTCGATCAGCTCGTCGGAGGCCTCGACCTCGGCGGGGTCGTCGGGGTCGACGTGGAGCGAGAGGTGGACGTTGCCGTCGCCCGCGTGGCCGACGATCCCGGCGACGAGCCCCCGCCGCTCGACCTCCCGGCGGGCGAACGCCACGGCACCGGCGAGCTCGGAGAGGGGCACGCAGATGTCCGTCGGGCGGTGCTTCTTGCCGGGCACGGCCGCGCCCGAGGCGTAGGCCGACGCGTGGCGGGCAGCCCAGAGCCGCGACCGCGCCGTCGGGTCGCGCTCGGCGACGACCTCGGTCGCGCCTTCGGAGGCGGCGATCTCGCGGACGAGCTCGAGGTCCGAGGCGACGGCCCCCTCGCTCCCGGACGCCTCGAGGAAGAGCGACGGCCCGACCGGAAAGTCGGTGGCGGAGTATGCGTTGATCGACGCGATCGTCCACGCGTCGAGCAGCTCGGCGCGCGTGACACCCGCGCCCGCGGCGACGATCGTCGTGGCCGCGCGGCAGGCGGACTCGAGATCGGGGAACGAGACGCGGAGGGCGACCGACTCCTCGGGGATGCCCTGGAGGCGCAGCGTCAGCTCGGTGATCACGGCGAGGGTCCCCTCCGAGCCGATCAGGAGCCCGAGCAGGTCGTAGCCGGCCGAGGTCTTCGGCGCCCGGCTGCCGGCGCGGACGACGCGGCCGCTCGCGAGCACCGCCTCGAGCGCCAGCACGTTGGCGCGCATCTTCCCGTACCGCACCGTCGTCGTCCCGGCCGCGTTCGTCGCCGCCATGCCGCCGAGCGTCGCGTCCGCACCCGGGTCGATGGGGAAGAAGAGGCCGTGCTCGGCGGCTGCGCGCTCGAGCGCGCTCCGCGTCACGCCGGGTTGCACGGTCGCCGTGAGATCGGCCGGCGAGAGGTCGAGGACGCGGTTCATCCGGCTCAGGTCGAGCGAGATGCCTCCGTGAACCGGGATCACGTGGCCCTCGAGGCTCGAGCCGGCGCCGAACGGCGTCACGGGGATGCCGAGGCCGTCCGCGAGGGCGAGCACCGCCGAGACGTCGCCCGTCGACGTCGCGTAGACGACGACGTCGGGCCGGACCGGGCGGTGGAACGAGATGTCGCTCGCGTGCAGGTCGCGCTCGGAGTCGCCGTCGGACACGCGACTCCGGTCGCCGACGGCGACAGCGAGCGCCTCGCGGAGCTCCTCGGACGTCACCTCAGCGCTCTCGCGGCTGCCAGCCGAACCGCTTCGCGGCGATGACGTAGCCCGCGATCCCCCAGGCGGCGAGGACGCCGACCGCCCGAAGGTCGTGCGTCAACCCTCGCCCGTGGAGGTAGGCGGCTTCGAGCAGGTCGATCAGGTACGTCAGCGGGAGCACGTCGGCGATCTTCTGGAGCACTTCGGGGTAGCTCTGGGTCGGTCCGAACGAGCCCGAGAGGAACGCCATCGGGAGGATGACCAGGTTGACGACGGCGGAGGATCCCTCGCCGGAGCGGATCAGCGACGCCGCGCCGAACCCGAGCCCCGCGAAGGCGACGCCCCCGAGGAGCACGACGGGGATCACCGCCGCCCAGCTCTCGGCGCCACGCGCGTCGTAGAGCGACACCCCGAGCAGCACCGTGACGAGCATCTGCAGCACGAAGACGAACAGCGTCGAGACGAGGACAGCGGCGAGGTAGATCGCCGGTGGCAGCGGTGTCGCGCGGATGCGCTTGAGGACACCTCCCTCGCGCCGGAGCACCATCGTGATCGCGAGACCGCCGAACGCGGTGTTGGCACAGCCGTAGCCGAGCATCCCGACGAGCAGCCGGTCGGCCGCGGGGACGCCGTCGATCGTCCCGTCGTACACCGCGCCGAGCAGCAGGAACAACATGGGCGGGAACACGAAGACGAAGACCGCGGACTCGCGGTTCCGCCAGAACATGAGCTGCTGCATCCGCAGCTCGTGGAAGAAGAGGCCGACCGACCGCGTGGCGCCGTCCGCGCGCACGGTCGCCCGGCGAGAGGCCGCCGTGCCGGCCTCGGCCGTCACGACTCGCCTCCGTCGACGAGCTCCAGGTACACGTCCTCGAGCGTCGGGCGCCGGACCTCGAGCCCCTCGAGCTCGCGATCGTCGGCGACGGCGCGTGCCGTGAGGTCGGCGAGCACGCGCGTCGGCTCGGCCGTCGCGACGACGACCTCGCGCCCGTCCTCGCGGTAGCGGATCTCGACCTCCGGCGCGGCGCCGATCAGCTCCGCCGGCGTCCCGATCCGCACGAGCCCTCCCTCGCGGATCACGGCCACGCGGTCGGAGAGCTGCTGCGCCTCGTCGAGGTAGTGCGTGGTCAGGAGAATCGTCTTGCCGAGCGAGCGAAGCGAGCGGACGAGCTCCCAGGCCGTGCGCCGCGCCGACGGGTCGAAGCCGGTCGTCGGCTCGTCGAGGAACACGAGCTCCGGATCGCCGACGAGCGCGATCCCGAGGTCGAGCCGTCGCTTCTGGCCACCGGACAACGTCTTCACGCGCGCGTTCGCCTTCTCCGCGAGTCCCACGAGCTCGATCACCTCGTCGACGTCCCGCGGCCGGCGGTAGTACCCGGCGAACAGGAGATGCACCTCGCGCACCGTGAGGGAGGGCGGGAGGTCGGACTGCTGGAGCACGACGCCGATGCGCTCGCGGTGGCGCCGGTCGCTGCCCCACGGATCGACCCCGAGCACGCGGACGTCGCCGCCGTCGCGCTCTCTATAGCCCTCGAGGATCTCGACCGTGGTCGTCTTGCCCGCGCCGTTCGGTCCGAGCAGGCCGAACACCTCGCCCGAGAACACCTCGAAGTCGATGCCGCGGACGGCCTCGTGGCCGTCGTAGGACTTGCGGAGCCCGCGGACGCTGATCGCGGCGGCCGCGCTCACGCGTCGAGCTCGAGTCGTGCCATGCCGCCGGGCGAGAAGCCCGGGTCGACCCCCGTCGCGGCGAGCGCGATCTCCGAGCAGTCCGGCTGGTGCCCGACCGTCGCGACGGGCCCCTTCGCCGCGGCGACCGCCTCGCGGAGCGAGGCCAGCGTCGCGCCGGGCGCGAGCCGCCGGTCGACCTCGAGCGCGGCCCCGGTCGCCTCCGCAATCGCCTCGGCCGTCTGCCGTGCGCGCACGAGCGGGCTCGTCAGGACGAGGACGGGCGGCTCCGTCGCCGCGGCGAGGCGGTCGCCGAGTGCCTGCGCCTGGCGGCGGCCCTTGCCGGTCAGCTCACGCAGCTCGTCCGGCTCGCCGGGCGCCGCCTTGGCATGTCTGCAGAGGTAGACGACCACACCGGCGAGGATAGTCGCGCCGTGGCCGCCGGCCCGCCGGTGAGGCGTGTTCGGATTGCGTCGGGCTCGACCGTCGGAGGGATATAACGCCCGGATGCCGACCTACCGCTACGTCGTCGCGGACGTCTTCACCGACACGCCGCTCACGGGGAACCAGCTCGCCGTCTTCACGGACGCGCGCGGCATCGACGACGGGACGATGCAGGCGCTCGCGCTCGAGATCGGCTTCTCCGAGACGGTCTTCGTCCTTCCCGCGAAGAACGGGGGGACGGCGCGGATCCGGATCTTCAACCCGCGCTCCGAGATGCCGTTCGCAGGGCACCCGACGCTCGGCACGGCGTTCGTGCTCGGCGCGCCGCTGCAGCTCGGCGTGATCGCGCTCGAGACCGGGGTCGGCATCGTCCCGGTCTCGCTCGAGCGGGACGAGTCAGGCCGCATCGTGTTCGGCCGGATGACGCAGCCGGTCCCGCGAATCGAGCCGGTCGAGGGCCCCGAGCGCGTGCTCGCCGCGGTCGGCGCGGCGCGCTCGCTGCTCCCCGTCGAGCTCTACGACAACGGCGCTCGTCACGTCATTCTGACCGTCGAGGGAGAAGAGCTCGCGACGCTCCGTCCCGACGGCCAGGCGATCGCGGAGCTCGGCGTCACGGGCGTGAACTGCGTCGCCGCGGTCGGTGACGGGTGGCGGAACCGCATGTTCTGGGCGAACGGCGAGGACCCCGCCACCGGCTCGGCGGCAGGCCCGATCGCCTGCCATCTCGCGCGCCACGGCCGGATCGCCTGGGGCGAGGAGATCGTCATCGCACAGGGCGTCGAGATGGGCCGCCCCTCGGCCCTGCACGCGCGCGCGGACGGAGGGGAGGGCCTCATCGACGCCGTCGAAGTCGGCGGCGCCGCGGTCGTGGTCGCCCGCGGCGAGTTCCTCGTGTAGGGATCAGCCCCCGAACTTCGCCGCGAGCTGGTCGAGGTCGTTCTCGGAGGGCAGCTGCCCGTTCGGCGACAGCCCGTTGACGACCTGTGGCACGACCTGCGCGAGCACGCCTGCCGCCTCGTCCTCCGAGATCCCGGCCTCCTGGGCGACCTGCTGGACGACGTCCGGACCGACGACGCTCCTCATCTGCTCGGCGCTGACGGGCTGGTTGGCACCCGTGCCGACCCAGGAGTCGGCCTCGGCACTGAGCCCGTTCGCCTGGGCGTTCTGCATCAGCTTCTGGACCCCGCCGCCCTTGAGGAGCTTCATCACGAGCGGAGCGAGCGCCGCTGCGAGCGCGCCCATGCTCATGCCGCCGGCCGCGGTCCCTGTGCCGCCGCCGGAGCCGCCGCCGAGCAGGCCGCCGAGGATGTCCTGGAGCCCACCGGCCCCTCCGCCGGAGCCGCCGGAGGCGCTGCCGGAGCCGCCGCCGAGGAGCCCGCCGAGCAGGTCGTCCAGCCCGCCGCTCTCCTTGCCGCCGCTCTTCGTGAGGCTGCCCAGGATGTCGTCCAGACCGCTCATGTCGCCTCCCTCGTCGTGGAGCGGTGATCGTTCCACACGCCGGCCTACGGCGCGAAGGCGACCGCCGTGATCTCCGGAAGCTCGACCGTGAGCGCGGTCCAGAACCGGCCGCCGTCGCGCGAAACGTGGAGGCGCTCGCTCGTCGCGTAGACGACGAGGTCGGGGTGGTCGGGCGAGATCGCCACCGCGACGCCCGGCCGAAGACCGGCCCCCGCCTCGCGCCACGTGAGGCCGCCGTCGTTCGAGACGACGAGCGGCGGCCGGCGGTTGACGACGGCGATCACGGTCGACCCGTGCGCGGCCGCCGCGACGACGAGCGGGAGGTCGACCGCCGGCGGGCTCGCCGCGGAAACGGGCGCGGCGCTGTCGTCGACGACCTCGTCCTCGTCGAGGTCGACCTCGACCGTGCCGATCGCGCACTCGACCACGACGCTCGTCATCGTCGCGCGATCACCTCGGACGCGATGCGTGCCGCCCACTCGGCCGCGGGGACGGGGTCGAGCCCCCGCACGCGCGCGTCGAGGTAGGCGAGCGAGAACGCGTCGCCGGCACCGGTCGGGTCGGCTCCCGCCGGCACCGGGTGCGGTGCGATCGGCGCAGCGGTCTCGCGCGTCACGACGAGCGCCCCCCGCGAACCGAGCGTGACGAGGATCTCGGGCACGCCGAGGGCGCGGAGGGCGTCCACCTCGACCGTGCCCGCGAGGATCCGGGCCTCGCCCTCGCTCAGCTTGAGCGCCGTGAGGTGCTCGAGCGCTCGGCGGTCGACGTGGGAGTCCCGCTCGAGCGGCCCGCGCCGGGCGACGCGCAGGATCCCCTGCCCGTCGAGCAGGAGGCGACGGCCGCCGCGGGCGAGCGCGGCGAGCGTGTCGGCCGGGAAGTGGGAGCGCAGGAGCCCTGCCACGAGCACCCAGCGCGCGTCGCGCAGAGCCTCGGCCGCCCAGCCGTCGACGTCCGCCACCGTCCACGGGTCGCCGACGGCGTCGACCGACATGACGCGCCGGTCGCCGTCGTAGTGAAAGCTGAAGGCCGTCGTCTCGTGCGCGTCGGCGCAGAGCACGGGGATCCCGGTCGCCTCGAGCGGCGCCAAGGCGACGTGTCGGTCGGCTTCGGCGCAGCGCGTCACGACGACGGCATCCGCTCCCACGCGCTCCGCTGCCCGCGCGCCGTGGAAGACGCCGCCGCCGGCGCGGGGCGCGCCCGCTGCGATCCGGTCGACCGCCAGGTTGCCGATCAGCGCCAGCGCACTCATGCGCGCGCGGGACGGGCGCCCACCCGCCGCCCGGCAGCGGCGAGGGCAAGGGCGAGCGCGAACGAGACGACGAAGCTCGGCAGCGTCGCGCCGATGCCCCAGGCGGGCGGGTCGAGCCGCTCGACCTGGTCGACCCACCGTGCAGGGCCCGTCGGCGAGAGCCACTGGTAGGCGGCGAAGCCCGCGAGCCACGCGACGATCGCGCCGGCCCGCACCGACGGGGCGCCGAAGACGTCCTCGCCCTCGTAGCGGCGCCCGGCTGCGAGCCAGTCGGCGAGCAGGACGGCGAACAGCGGCACGAAGCACGAGCCGAGGAGCAGGAGGAACGACTGGAAGCTCGTCAGCTCGAGGACGAGCGCGCCGATCGTCCCGAGCGTCGTCGTGACGACGATCAGGAGCCGCTGCGGCACGCGCGGGAAGAGGTTTTGGAGCGAGACGGCGCCCGAGTAGGCGTTGGCGAAGGCCTCGTCGGTCTCCGCGACCGTGAGCGCGAGCAGGGCGAGGAGCGCGACCAGCCCGCCGGCTGCGACGGCGGCGGGCAGCGCCGAGGCGTCGGCGATGTCGCGTGTGAGCAGCACGACCGCGCCGAGCCCGAGCAGCAGCGCGTCGGGCACGAAGTAGCCGATCCCCGTCCCCCAGAACGCCCCCCGCGGCGAGCGCGCAAAGCGCGTGTAGTCGGCGGCGAGCGGGATCCAGGACACCGTGACGCCCACGACGATGTCGATCCCCTGCCACGTCGAGAGCCCGCCGTTGCCCGGCGCGTTCCAGGCGGCGTCGAGCCCGCCACCCGTGAGTGCCCACCAGCCGAGATAGGCGACTGCGAGGGGGACGACCCACACCGCGACACGGCGGATCACGGTGCGGACGACCCCGATCGGGCCGATCAGCCCCATCGCGAGCGCTGCCGCGCCGAACACGAGCGTCCACGCCCAGCGCGCCTCGAGGCCGAGCAGCTCGTCCGAGAGCGCGGCGGCCGCGGTGGCGATCACGAGCAGCTCGAACACCGTCCAACCGAGGCACTGGACGACGTTGACCGCCGTCGGGAGGTACGAGCCGCGCTCGCCGAGCGGCGCGCGCATCAGCACCATCGCCGGAACGCGCGCTTGCGCGCCGATCGCCCCGGCGACGGCGAGCATCAGGTTCCCGATCAGGCAGCCGACGAGGATCGCGACGAGCGCGGCCGGCAGCGACAGCGCGGGGACGAGGATCGCGCCCGCGACGATCACGAGAAGCGAGACGCCGAGGTTGCCCCAGAGGAGGCCGAGATCGAGGCCCCCGAGCACCCGCAGCCGCTCCGGCACCGGCTCGATGCCCCAGGAGGTGTCGCGCCCGCTCACGACCGGCGAGCGTACCTCGGGCCGGCCTGGTGTCCGACTTGAAGTCGGACACCAAGCGCCACACGTCAGGCGCTTGCGAACCCTCCCCGCACGCGGACGAGCGGCGGGGCGTCGACCCCGTGCTCGACCCGCTCGACCTCGCAGACGAAGAGCGTGTGCGTCCCCACGGCGACCTCCTCTCGGACGGCGCACTCGAGCCAGCCGAGGGCGCCGGCGAGGAGCGGCGCGCCGCTCGCCCCCGGCTCCGTCGCGACGCCGTGCCACATGCCGATCGGCGGCACGCCGCGGGCGAAGTGCTCGGCGAGCCGATCCTGGTCGGCGGCGAGGAGCGAGATCGCGCACCCGCCGGCCTCGCGGAGGAGCTCGTGCAGGGCGGCCTGTCGCGAGATCGAGAAGCCGACGAGCGGCGGGCCGAGCGACAGCCCGACGAGCGTGCCGACGGTCAGCCCGAGCCGCTGCCCGCCAACGTCGACGGTGACGACGGCGACGCCGGCCGGGAAGCG
>DATBIQ010000170.1:0-14612 GCA_036556865.1 Gaiella sp. | reverse complement strand
CTGTTCGGGATGGCGCGACGGATGCACCACCGCGGACGCTTCGGCCGCACGGCGGCCGTCGTCCTGCGGACGGTGTTCCCGGTGGTTCTCGGCGTCGGCGGGTGGCTCCTCGCCGTGCTCCTCGCCGTCACGGCGATGCCGGGCGTCCCGCTCGACGACGAGCTGCTCGCGTCGGTCTCCGTCGGCCTGCCGATCGGCCTCGGGATCTACCTCGCCTGGGTGCACCGCGACTGGTCGGCGCAGACGAAGGGGATCGGCCTCGCGGCCTCGCTCGCCGGGTCGCTGACGGGCGCGTGGCTCGGCCTCCATGCGGCGGCCGACCTCGTGGCGCTCCTCACCGCGATCGCGGGAGCGACCGTCGGCGCGAACCTCGCGCTCCTGCTGCTCGACGTCGCCTGGGACGCCCAGCGTCGCGACCGCACGGCGCCGGCGCGCGGGGAACAGCCGCTCGCGGCGCGACCGTCGGCCGGCTGATCGGCGTGTCACGGGCGGGGCTGCGGCGCGGCCCCGCCCGTGCGGACATCCGCGCGACGGGCGACGACGATCCCCGCTCGCCAGCCGGGCGCCCGGCCACCGGCCGGGAGCGCGATCGCCTCGACGTCGATCCCGCTGCGGGCGAGCAACCACGAGACGAGCGAGTTCGAGTTCCACATCTCACCGGCGCCGAGCTCGTCGCGACCCCAGACGGGCGTCGGCGCCAGGGCCACGAGCTCGAGCAGGCGTCGCGCGGACGCGGGGTCGTCGCTCACCCGGCGAGGGCTCTCGACCGCCTCGGCGATATCCGGGATCGTGCCGTCGCGCCAGCGCCTCACCTCGTAGCGGAAGAGCCGGAGGCGTCCGAGCGCGCGGGCCCCGACCGCGCCGCCCGCGACGACGCCGCGCCCGGCGGCCTCTCCCCACGCGGGCGCCTGCTCGACGACGAAGCGGCCCTCCGGCGCCGCGACGACGAGGGCCGAGTGGTAGAGGTCGAGTCGCTCGCGCCGCCCGACCGCCGCGGTGACCGCCTCGTAGACGATCCCGTTCAGGCGCACGGAGTGGCCGCCGGCGCCGAGCGGCAGCCAGTAGAGGTCGACGGCCGGGGCGCCCGTCACGTCGTTCCGAGCAGTGCACGGTCGAAGAACCCGACGACGCGCGCTTCGTACTCCCGCGGGCGCGCCTCGAGGCCGCCGACGTGGCCTGCGTCGGGAATCTTCCAGAGCGTCTTCGGCTCGGAAGCCGCCTGGAAGTAGCGTGGGCTCAGATCCTCGCCACCCTGCCCGTTGCCCGCGTAGATGAGAAACAGCGGCCGCGGCGCGACGCGCGCGACGAGATCCGTCATCGACGGAGGCGGCGCCGTACCGCTCATGATCGCGACGGCCGCGGTCTCGAGCAGCGCCTCGGGCAGCGTCGGCCAGCCGCGCGCTCCACGAAGGAGGTGCTCGCGCACCGAGCGCACGCCCGCGCCCTCGGAGACCACGGCGCGCAGACGGGAGTTCGCGGCGGCGGCCTGGATCATCACCTCCCCGCCGACCGAGAAGCCGATGCCGCCGATTCGTCCGTCGCGGACGTCAGGTCTCTGCCGAAGCCACGAGACCGCGGCATCGACGTCCTTCGCGCCCGCCCAGCCGAAGAGATTCGGGTCGCCCTCGCTGCCGTCGTAGCCGCGCGCGTCGACGAGCAGCACGCCGTAACCGTGCCGCGCCAGCATCCGCGCGTGCGCCACCTTGCCCGTGCGCGTCGGGTACGAGACGACCGCTGCGCCGTTGCGCGAGGGGACGTACCAGGCCGCGAGCTCGAGGCCGTCGCTCGTGCGAAGCGCGACGGTCTCGTACGCGCGTCCCAGATCGGCAGGCTCGACGTCGGCGCGCGGCCGGTGCGTCGCGAGGACCCCGATCGCAAGAGGCAGGACGAGCCAGTACGCGGCGACGACGGCCGCGACGCCGATCGCGATGCGGCGCACGTAGCGCCGCGGGCCCGGCTTGCGCGAGCGCCACAGCAACACGACCGCGAGGCTGCAGAGGCCCAGGCCGACGGGAACGAGGAGGAAGCCGGTCCAGTCCTCCCCTCGTGCGCCGACCGCGCGAGCGTCGGCGATCGCCAGCGCCGCTCCCTCGAGCGCCAGGACGCCGAGCACGACCGCGAGCGAGGCGCGGCCGCCCGCGCGCAGGCGCGGGTAGGCGACGGCGGCTGCCCCGAGGAGGCCGAGCGAGACGATGCCGCGGAGCAGATGGTCGCTCGGCCCCGTCCCGGGCTCCGTCGCCACGAAGGAGTCGACGATCGCGTGGAGGGCGACGATCCCCGTCGCGGTCCAGAAGACGAGGACGTCGCGCCCGGGGGAACCGATCTCGGCGCGAAACGCGGAGCTCATCGCTCGAACGGTGCCTGCTTTCGGGGCGAGCGCCATCCGCGACGCCCCGGAGCCGGGATGCGGGTACGCCGTCAGGCGCCGGGCGCCGGCACGGCGGCGAGGAGCTCCGACCTGTCGACGAGCGGGGCGGTGGCCGGGCCGTGCAGAACCTCGCCGGTGGCCGCGAAGCGCGAGCCGTGGCAGGGGCAGTCCCAGCTCTCCTCGGCGTCGTTCCAGCTCACGATGCACCCGAGGTGGGTGCACACCGCGCTCACGGCGCGCAGGGCGCCCGCGGAGTCGCGGGAGACGGCGAGGCGCTCGCCCTCGACGCGGACGATCTCGCCCTCGCCGGGCTCGAGCTCGACCACGGTCTCGGCCGGCTCGTCGCCCACGAGGCGGTCGCCGATCAGCCGCTTCGCGTCGTGGGCGCCCTTCGACACGAGAGCCGGGAGCGCCTTCGGCTCGAGCCGTCCGGGGTCGAAGAGCTCGGCCCAGGGGCTCTCGTGCTCCAGAACGAGATCGCGGAGGAGCATCGCGGCCGCCGTGCCCGTCGTCATACCCCAGCCGCCGAAGCCCGTCGCGGCGAAGATCCGCGAACGCTTGTCGATCGCGCCGATGAACGGCCGCCGATCGAGCGAGTAGAGGTCCTGAGTCGACCAGCGGAAGAGGACGTCGCCCGCTCCGAGCTCGTCTCGGGCCCAGCGCTCGAGCTGCTCGAAGTGCGCGCGGGCACCCTCGGCGCCGGGCTCTCCGACCGAGTGCCCCTCGCCCGAGACGACGAGCACGTCTCGTCCCTCGAACGTCGCCGGGCGGACGGAGTGCGACGGCGTCGAGGCGCTGATGAACATTCCGTCGGGCAGCGCGTCGCCTGCCTGCACGACGAGCGCGTAGCCACGGTGCGCCCGCGCCCGCGCGACGAGCAGCTTCGAGTCGAGGATCGGGGCCTGCGTCGCGATGACCACGCTCTTTGCGGTCACGACGTGGCCCGCGTCGGTCCGGACGCGGGACGGTGTCCCGCGCTCGACGTCCACGACGCGAGAGCGCTCGAAGACCTGCCCGCCGGCCGCCTCGAGCTGCGCGACGAGGGGGAGGAGGTACTTGCGGGGGTGGAACTGCGCCTGCCCGGTGAAGCGCACGGCTCCAGACGTCGCGAACGGGGCGGGCGGCTCGTCGACGAAGCTCGCGGGGAGGCCGATCGCGAGCGCCGCCTCGACCTCCTCCTCGAGGCGCCCGAGGTCGTCGGCGCTCGTGGCAAACGTGTAGGCGGACGTCTCGCGCAGCTCGCATTCGATCTCGTGGTCGCGGCAGAGTCGCCGGATCATGTCCAGGCCGGCTTCGTTCGCCTCGCCGTAGAGCCGCGCGGCGTCCTCTCCGATGCGCTGCGTGAGCTCGGCGTAGATCAGCGTGTGCAGCGACGTGACCTTCGCGGTCGTGTGGCCCGTGACACCGCCGACGACGCGGTCGGCCTCCACGAGCGCAACCCTGCGCCCGCCCTTCGCGACGAGGAGCGCCGTCGTGACGCCGACGATGCCGCCTCCGACGACGAGCACGTCGACCTCGAGGTCGCGGTCGAGCGGCGAGTACGACGTTGACGGCGTCGTCGCGATCCAGAAGGACTGGTGCGCTTCCACGGGCCACGACTACCCCTCGCGCGCGGCGGGAAAACGAGCGACAGGCATCTGCCGTCGTATATACCCCAAGAGGGTATATTACTCGGCATACGAGAGGAGGAGCGATGGAGACCAGGACCTACGCCGTCCCCGGCATGCACTGCGCACACTGCGAGGCGGCCGTCACGGAGGAGCTCGAAGGGGTGAGCGGCGTCGCCGCGGTCGACGTCGACCTCGGGACGAAGCGCGTGACCGTCCGCGGGGATGCCCTCGACGACGCGGCGATCGTCGCCGCGATCGACGAGGCGGGATACGACGCCGAGCCGGTCGCCGCCGCGTGACCGCGACCCACGCGCATCACGAGCGGCCGGGCGCGAGGACCGCGACCGCGGTCCTCCACGTCGGCGGCCTCCACTACGCGAGCGAGAAGGCGGTCGTCGAGCGCGTGCTCGGAGCGCGCACCGGCGTCGTGTCGGTCGACGCGAACCCCATCGCGCAGACGGCGACGGTCGTCTACGACCCGGGCTCGACGTCCGTCGACGCGCTGCGCGGCTGGATCGAGGACTGCGGCTACCACTGCTCGGGGCGCTCCGTGCCGGGGCACGTCTGCGACCCGATGGCGGAAGGCGACGCGGCGTCGGCGCACGGCCATGGCGCGGTACAGAGGGCGGAAGCTGCGCACGGTCACGGGCACGGCGGCCATGCCGGGATGTCGATGGACGCGATGGTGCGCGACATGCGCAACCGCTTCGTGGTTGCGCTGACGTTCGCGATCCCGATCGCGGTCTGGTCGCCGCTCGGCGAGTGGCTGTTCGGCTCGACGCCGCCGACGCCGTTCGGGATGCGCGACGAGGTCTGGTCGTTGCTCCTGAGCCTCCCGGTCGTCTTCTACTCCTCGACGATCTTCTTCGTCGGCGCGTGGCATGCGCTTCGGGCCAGGACGCTCGACATGATGGTGCTCGTCGCCGTCGCGATCGGCACCGCGTTCGTCTACTCGGTCGCCGCGACGTTCTGGATCGAGGGCGACGTGTTCTACGAGGCGGCGGCGTTCCTCGCCGCGTTCGTGCTCCTCGGCCACTGGTTCGAGATGCGCGCGCGGGGCGGCGCCAACGACGCCGTCCGGGCGCTGCTCGACCTCGCACCGCCGACCGCCGTCCTACTGCGCGACGGGCGGGAGGTGGAGGTGCCGACGGCCGAGGTACAGGTCGGCGAGGTGCTGCTCATCCGGCCCGGAGCGAAGATCGCTGTCGACGCCGAGGTGCTCGAGGGTGAGAGCTCGGTCGACGAGTCGATGGTGACTGGGGAGTCGATGCCCGTGTCGAAGCGCCCGGGGGACGCGCTCGTCGGGGCAACGATCAACCGGCAGGGGACGCTTCGCGCACGGGCGACGGCGGTCGGCTTGGACACGGCGCTCGCCCAGATCGTCGAGCTCGTGCAGGAGGCGCAGAACTCGAAGGCGCCCGCGCAGCGGCTCGCCGACAGGGCCGCCTTCTGGCTCGTGCTCGTCGCGCTCGTCGGCGGCCTCGGGACGCTCCTCGTCTGGTACGCCGTCGTCGGCGTCTCGTTCACCGAGGCGCTCCTCTTCGCGATCACCGTCGTCGTGATCACCTGCCCGGACGCGCTCGGCCTGGCGACGCCGACGGCGATCATGGTCGGCACCGGCCTCGGCGCGCGGCGCGGGATCCTCTTCAAGAACGCGACCGCGATCGAGCAGGCCGCGGTGCTCGACACGGTCGTGCTCGACAAGACCGGCACGCTGACGCGGGGCGAGCCGGAGGTCGTCGACGTCAGGGTCACGGGCAGCGTCGACGAGGCGACGCTGCTGCGGCTGGTGGCGGCGCTCGAGCGCGAGAGCGAGCATCCTCTCGCGACCGCGATCGTCGACGCCGCCGAGGCGCGCGGAATCGACGGCACCGTCCGTGCCGAGGGCTTCGAGGCGATCGCGGGACACGGAGCCGTGGCGACGGTCGAGGGACATCGCCTCGCCGTTGGCAACGCGCGCCTCCTCGAGCGGGAGGGTGTCGGGCTCGACGGTGTGCGCGCGCTGGCGGACGGGCTGGCCGGCCGCGGCCGCACGGTGGTCTACGCCGCCCTCGACGGCAGACCCGCCGGTCTCATCGCCCTCGCCGACGCGCCGCGCGACACGGCCGCGGATGCCGTCCACGAGCTGGAGGCCCTCGGCGTGCGGCCGGCGATGCTGACCGGTGACAACCACGCGACCGCGGAGCGGATCGCGGCCGAGGTCGGCATCGAGGACGTCATCGCCGAGGTGCTGCCCGCCGACAAGGCCGCAAGGGTCTCCGAGCTCCAGGGAAGAGGACGCACGGTCGCCATGGTGGGCGACGGCGTCAACGACGCGCCCGCGCTCGCGCAGGCGGACGTCGGGATCGCGATCGGCGCCGGCACGGACGTCGCGATCGAGACCGCCGACGTGGTCCTGATGCGCTCCGACCCGCTCGGTGTCGCGACCGCGATCGCCGTGGGCCGCGGCACCGTGCGCAAGATGCGCCAGAACCTCGCCTGGGCGATCGGCTACAACAGCCTCGCGCTTCCGCTCGCCGCAGGCGTCCTCGCGCCCTGGGGCCTCACGCTGCGTCCCGAGATCGCCGCAATCTCGATGTCGGGCTCGAGCATCGTCGTCGCGCTCAACGCGCTCGCGTTGAAGCGACTTCGACTGCCCGACGAGCAGGCCTCTACGACACTTCCCTGAGCCGTCCCGTCTCGACGTCGTAGACGAAGCCGCGGACGCTGTCCTTCTTCGGGATGAAGGGGCTCGCCTCGATTCTCGCGATCGACTGCCGCACGTCCCCGTCGACGTCGTCGAACGACTCCGCCGCCCACTGCGGCTTGATACCGGTGTCCGCCTGCACCTGCCGGCGGAACTCGTCGTCGCCGAAGGTGAGCATCCCGCAGTCCGTGTGGTGGATGAGGATGATCTCCTCCGTCCCGAGGAGCCGCTGCGAGATCGCGAGCGAGCGGATCTCGTCGTCCGTGACGACGCCGCCCGCGTTGCGAATCACGTGCGCATCGCCCTCGGCGAGCCCGAGCACGCGATGGGGATCGAGGCGGGCGTCCATGCAGGCGAGGACGGCGACCCGCTTGGCGGGCGGGAGCGGCAGGCCCCCTCGATCGAACTCGTCGGCGTAGCGCTCTGCGTTCTGGAGCAGCTCGTCGGTCACGCTCATCTCGGCCTCCCGTTCGTGTGCGCGCCACTCCGGCCGGGCACGCTTTACGAAATGAAGTAATACACGAATCAACGGGTCGTGCGTTCGGGACGGCGCTCCGCGACGGGCCGACGCGCGCGCAGACCTGGTACGACGGCGTCGAGAGCGACTAGGAGGCTCGACCGCCGAGGCTCGGCAACGTCCCCTCCCGGTAGAGGCCCGGGGTCGGTCGGGGGAAAGGCGCGTAGGCCTCGCGCCCCGACGTCGTCTCCTTCGCCACTGCCGCATCGTGCTTCCGAGCGACGTCGACGACCGGGTAGAGGAGCTCCTCGTGCTCGGGCCTCGCGCCGACCATCAGGATCACACAGGGTCCGTCACCGGCGCCGACGAAGACGTGCTCCGTCCAGGGCGGGCAGTGGACGAAGTCCCACTGCCGGAGCGGGCGCTCCTCGCCCTCGACGAGCAGGAGGCACTCGCCGGCGAGGACGAGGAAGTCCTCCTGGGCGTTCTCGCCGTGGTACATGCAGTTCGGCTCGCCCGGTGCGAGCACCTGGATGTTGACCCCGACCTGCGGGAAGCGCGCGTCGCCCTCGAAGGCGCACGAGGAGCCGAACGTCTCGCTGTGCCACCACGGCGCCTCGCTCGCGTTGACGACGAACCATCCGGCGCCCTTCGGGACGAGCCCGTGCTCCGTTCGCTCGAGCGGCGCCTCCTCGACCGGCCGCGTGTCCGCCTGCGCGGGCTCCTGCGCCATCAGCTCCTGGAAGCGAGGCTCGTCGCGGAGCGGGTCGAAGTCCGAGTCCTCCTTCGCCATCTCGCGGCAACCGCCCCACATCTCGATCGCGCGCTCGAGGTGCTCGAGCGCGTCGGCCGTCCGGCCGGCGCGGCTCTCGCAGCAGGCGAGGTTGAACAGCAGGTACGGGTGGGGTTCGTTCGCCTCGAGCACCTCTCGGCCGCGGTCGGCTGCCTCGCCGTAGGCGCCCGCCCGGTAGAGCGGCTGGACCGGGTCCCAGAGCGCGCGGACGGGGTCGCGCTCGATCGTCTCGGGCGCGGGCAGCCAGGGGTGCCGGCGCCACTCGTATCCCGACTCGGTGGGCGGGGGGAAGGAGGGGTCCGCGAACGAGCCGACGGAGACGACGATCAGATCCGGCTCGTCGGGCTCCGTGTAGAAGACCTGCGAGCCGCACTCGGGGCAGAAGTGGAAGGCGTGCGCCTTCGCGTCCGCCTCGTCGGAGACGCGCGTGTACTCGCTGTAGCGGCCGTGAACCTGCACCTGTGCGGGCCTGAAGGCGGCCTGCATCCCGAACGCGCTGCCGGTCCGGCGCTGGCAGGCGAGGCAGTGGCACAGCGAGACGACGAACGGATCGCCCTCGACCTCGAGCCGAAGTTGCCCGCAGTGGCAGGCGGCTTCCCGCGTGGCCATGGGCGTCCACGCTAGCTGTTGGCCCACTGTTGGGTCGGTGTTGCCCGGGGGACCGATGCTCCTGCGGACGACATCTCCGACACCACCAGGGAGGCATGACATGACCACGACCGAGACGACGCTCCGAAACGGCGTCGACAGGGCGCAGCTCTTCGGGACGCTCGACGCGATCAAGGCGGACCCGACGCTGGCGAGGTTCCAGTTCCGGGCGCGGAACCGCTGGCTCGGCGGCGCCCACAACCGAACGTGGATCCGCGACTTCTTCGCGGCGAACCAGGAGGACACGTCGCGCGCCGACGAGTTCGTCGTCGACGCGGGCGAGCCGGCGATCCTGCTCGGCACCGACACGGGCCCGAACCCGGCCGAGTACCTGTTGCACGCGCTCGCGGCGTGCCTGACCACGTCGATCGTCTACGTCGCCGCGGCCCGCGGCGTCGAGCTGACCGAGGTGGAGTCGACGCTCGAGGGCGACATGGACGTCCAGGGCGCGCTCGGGCTCTCGCCCGAGCACAGAAACGGCTTCGAGCGCATCCGCGTCTCGTTCCGCATCGCAGGGGACGCGCCGGAGGAGAAGCTTCGTGAGGTGGTCGACCGCGCGCAGCGGCGATCCGCCGTGTTCGACATGGTCACGAACGGCGTCCCGGTGTCCGTGGGCGTGGAGACCACCTGACGGGAGGCGAGCAGGCTGGTGGCCGCCGCTCACGGACGGTCACCAGCCGCGCCCCCGAAGAGGACGCAGCGATGAGCCTTCGATCCGCAGGCGCAAGGCGCCGCGACGTCGCGGCGCACGAGTACGTCGCCGCGATGACGTCGCTCGCAAGCGGGGTCGTCGTCGTAACCGGTCGGCACGAGGGGCGGCCGTGGGGCATGACGGTCACCGCCTTCGCCTCGGTGTCCGTCGAGCCTCCGACGGTCCTCGTGTCGCTCGGGTCGCGCACGGTGAGCGCCGGGGCGATCGCCGCCACGGGCGCGTTCGGCGTCAGCATCCTCACGCGTGATCAGCTGGACGTCGCGGAGTACGGCGCGCGGAGCGGCGCGCCGAAGTTCCTCGACACGCTCGTCGAGCGCGGAGAGCGGGCGAGCGCGAGCCCGGCGATCGCGAACGCGCTCGCCCACTTCGACTGCACCGTCGTCGACGCCGTCGACGTTGCCGATCACACCGTCTTCTTCGGCGACGTGCGCGCGGTGCGCAGCGGCCGCTGCGGCGAGCCGCTCGTCTACCACGGCCGCGGCTACGGCTCCTTCTCGCCCGTCGAACCCGCAACGGAAAGGACACTGCGATGCATCTCGAGCTGACAGCCGGCACCGCCGCGGGGGAACGACTCGTCGCCCTCGCCGAATCACTCGCGGAGGAGATCGGCGAGCGCGCCGCCCGGCACGATCGCGAGGCGAGCTTCCCGTTCGAGAGCCTCGCGGCGGTCAAGCGAAGCGGGTATCTCGCCGGGCCGGTGCCCGCCGAGCTCGGGGGCCTCGGAGTGACGTCGCTGCACGACGTGCTCGTCGCGTCGAGCCGGCTCGCACGAGGCGACGCCGCGCTGACGCTCGGCGTCAACATGCATCTCGTCTTCGTGCTCAACGTCGTCCGTCTCTGGCAGGCGGCGACCGCAGCGGCCGACGAGCGGCGCGCTGCCGCTTTCGGGGCGACGATGGCCCAGGTCGCGGAGGGCACGGTGTTCGGCTCCGCGATCAGTGAGCCGCGACAGGACCTGACGCGGCCGGCGACGACCGCCGTGCGGACCGAGACGGGGTGGACCGTCACCGGCCACAAGATCTTCTGCACGATGTCGCCCGCGGCCGACGTCTTCTACACCGCCGTGACCTACGTCGACGACGGCGGCCGGGAGCGCTACGGCTACGCCATGATCCCCCGCCTGACGCCCGGTGTCGTCGTCCACGACGACTGGGATGCGCTCGGCATGCGCGCCTCCGGCAGCCACTCCGTCTCGTTCGACGACGTCCGGCTTCCCGCGTCCGCCCTCCGCGGCGGGTTCCCCGTGGGCGATGCGACCGCGTACCTCGAGCGGAACCTCACCGCGGGCCTGTTCCACGCCGCGGCCGCGCTCGGGATCGCCGAGAGCGCCCACGCGGGTGGTGTCGCGCGCCTCGCCGGTCGCGCCGCGCTCGATCCCCACGCGGAGATGCTCGTCGCGGCGAACGTCGTCGACCTGTCGGCGAGCCGCGCCGTCTTCGCGCGCGCCGCCTCGCTGATCGACGGGCACCATGCGCGCAACGCCACGTCACGCGGGACGAACGACGAGCTGGCGCTTCTCTTCGGCGAAGCTCAGAGCGCGAAGCTGTTCGTCGGCGACGCGGCGGGCCGGGTCGTCGATCGTGCGCTCGCGCTGAGCGGCGGAGCCGGCTACCTCAACGGGAGCGCGCTGGCACGCGCGTACCGCGACGTCCGCGCGATGCCCTTCATGCACCCGCTCGGTGCGAACCGCGCGCACGCGTACCTCGGGCAACTCGCCGCGGGCCTCGGCCCGACGCTCCACTGACGCGCGCGCGGCCGGCGAGCCGGCCCGCGGCGGTGAAAACCGGCACGTGTCGGGCTACGCTCGGCCGGTGGAGCTCAGGATCCTCGGCCCACTGGAGGTCCGCGACGGCGAACGCGTCCTGCCGCTCGGTGGCACGAAGCGCAGGGCCGTCCTGGCGCTCCTCCTGCTCGACGCGAACACCGTCGTCTCGGTGGAGCGGCTGGTCGACGGGGTGTGGGGCGACTCGCCGCCACCGTCGGCGCTCGCCTCGCTGCAGAACCATCTCGCCCGCCTGCGCCAGGAGCTCGGCGACCGGCTCGTCACGCAACCGCCCGGGTACATGCTGCGCGTCTCCGACGGCGAGCTCGACCTCGACCGCTTCCGGCGGCTCGTCGAGGACGCCCGCGGAGCGGAGCCCGAGGTCGCGGCCGAGCGCCTCGCCGAAGCCCTGGCGCTCTGGCGCGGCGCGCCGCTCGCCGACCTCGCCGACGAGCCTGCCGGTCGCGCGGCGGCCCATCTCGCCGAGCTCCGGGCGGCCGCCCTCGAGGAGCGGATCGAGGCGGACCTGGCACTCGGTCGTCATGCGACGCTCGTGCCCGAGCTCGAGGAGCTGGTCGCGCGGGACCCGTTCCGTGAACGGCCTCGCCGCCAGCTGATCCTCGCGCTCTACCGCTCCGGCCGGCAGGCGGATGCGCTCGAGTCGTACACGCAGGCTCGCCGAACCTTCGTCGAGGAGCTCGGGACGGAGCCGGGCAGCGAGCTGCAGGAGCTCCACCGTGCCGTGCTGCGCCACGATCCGTCCCTCGATGCTCCGGCGTCGCACGGGCGCGCACCGGAGCGCAGACCGCTTCGCGAGGGGCGGAAGACCGTCACCGTCCTCGCTGCCGACGTCGCTCCGGGCGGTCTCTCCGACGACCCTGAAGCGAGGCGCGCGGAGCTCCGCGAGCGAGAGGCCGCCGCGGAGAGCGCGCTGCGGGCGAACGGCGCGACGGTGCAGAGCCTCGGCGGCGGCCGCGTCGTCGGCGTCTTCGGCGTTCCCACGGCGCGCGACGACGACGCGTTGCGCGCTGCCCGTGCGGCGATGTCGCTCCGCTCCGCCGCGCGGATCGGGCTCGCGACGGGCGAGGTCGTGACCGGCGACCCGTTCGTGTCGGGGCCTCCGGTCGAGGAGGCGGCGAGCCTCCGTGACCGAGCGCGCGCGGGGCAGGTCCTCGCCGGCCTGAGGACGTGGCGGCTCGTGCGTCATGCAACGGTCGGCGTCCTCCGCGACGGCGTCTGGGCCCTCGATGCGGTCGACCCCGATGCCGAGCCGCTCGTCCGAAACCTCGAGACGCCGATCGTCGGCCGAGCGCGCGAGATCGGGCACGTCGTGGAGGCGCTCGAGCGCGCCGCTGCCGAGTCGCGGCCGCAGCTCGTCACCGTCTTCGGCGCACCCGGGGTCGGGAAGACCCGCCTTGCGCTCGAGTGCGCCGAACGTCTCGCCTCCGTCGCCACGCCCGCGATCGGCCGTTGTCGCGCGGCGGGGGAGGAGGCTCCGTACGCGCCGCTCCGCGAGCTCCTGTCGGGGCTCGCCGACGGCGAGCTCGACCGCTGGATCGGGGCCCGCCTCGAGAGGGATCCCGACGGCCCGCAGCTCGGCTCGTGGCTCCGTGCCGCCGTCGGCGGAGGTGGTGAGCCCGGGAGGCCCGAGGAGACTGCCTGGGCCGCTCGCCGTCTCCTGGTCGCGCTCGCGCAGGACCGGCCGCTGCTCCTCGTCCTCGACGACGTGCACTGGGCGGCGCCCGCATTCCTCGACCTCGTCGAGTCGCTCGTCGAGCTCGCGCACGCACCGCTGCTCGTGCTCTGTCTCGCACGCCCCGACCTGCTCGACCTCAGGGCCCACTGGGGCGGCGGCCGGCTGAGCAGCGTTTCCATCCTCCTCGACGTGCTCGACGAGGCGGAGGCCGACACCTTGCTCGACCGGCTCGTGCCGAGAGGGACCGTGCCGCCAGCCGTGCGGGAGGAAATCCTCGCCGCCGGGGACGGAAACCCGCTCTTCATCGAGCAGCTCCTCGCCGCCGCGCTCGGCGGCGAGGGGGAGGCGGTGCCCGACTCGATCCAGACGTTGCTCGCGGCGCGCCTCGACCGGCTGGACGAGGACGACCGCGCCGTCGCCCAGGCCGCGGCGGTGTGCGGGACGTCGTTCGCGACGGAAGACGTTGCCGAGCTCGTCGGAGCCGATCCGTCTCGCTCCCTGCTGACCCTCGTCCGGCGCGAGCTCGTCCGGCCCGGCGAGGCCGACGACCCGACCGGAGCCGGGTGGTCCTTCCGTCACAGCCTGATCCGCGACGTGGCCTACGGAAGCCTCACGAAGCGCCGGCGCGCCGAGCTGCACGAGCGGCTCGCGCAGCGCGCCGTCGAGAGCGATCGCGACGTCGATCTCACGGCGGGCTACCACCTCGAGCTCGCCGCCCGTGCGAGGCGCGAGGCGGGAGAGCAGGGCGCGGACGTCGACCGTCTGGCCGCCCGGGCCGCGTGGCATCTCGGGCGTGCGGGAAGGGACGCGTACGACCACCACGACATGGCGGGCGCGGCGTCGCTGCTCGGGCGGGCGAACGCGCTCCTCGCCCGGGAGGATCCGGAGCGGGTCGAGCTCGCCCTGCATCTCGCGGGCGCGCTGGTCTCACTGGGTGAGGTCGCCTCCGCCGCGCAGCTGCTGGGGGAGGCTGCCGCCGTCGCCGCGATGCTCGGCGACCCCAGGCTCGTGGCGCGGGTGACGCTCTCGGCCGACCTGACGCTGCTCCTGACGGACGCAGCCGTGCCGACCGAGCGGCTGTTCACGGATCTGGAGGCCTGTGTGCCCGTGCTCGAGGAGGCAGGCGACGACGCGAGCCTCGCCATCGCGGAGGCGCTCAGGTTCCAGGCGCACGACCACGCCGGCCTCTCGGCGCCCCCCGAAGGGTTCTCGCGTGCGCTCGAGTACGCGCGCCGGGCGGGCGCACGCCATCTCGAGCACTACGTGATGGGCTGGACCTGCATCACGCTCCACCGGGGCGCCGTGCCGGTCGACGAGGCGATCGCTCGGGCGACGGCGATCCACGGCGCGTCCACGTCGACGTACGTCCGTACCTCCGCGGTCGGCGCGATCGGCGTCCTTCGCGCGATGAAGGGCGAGTTCGACGAGGCGCGCCGGTGCGTCGCCGAGGTCAAGGCGACGCTCGAGGAGCTCGGGTTGCGCCAGGCGGCGGCGGCCCACTCGATCGCGGTCGCCGAGGTGGAGGCGCTCGCGGGGGACGACGTGGCTGCGGAGCGCATCTTGCGAGCCGGGCTCGAGGAGCTCACGACGCTCGGGGACGAGCATTCGAGGATCAACGTCGCCTGGCGGCTCGCCCTCGCGCTGGCGCACCAGGGACGCTACGACGAGGCGGACGGCTTCGTCCGGCTCGTGGAGCGCTCGGAGCACCGTGGCTTCTGGATCGACGTCTGGTGGCGCGTCGTCCGCGCGCTGATCGAGGCGCGACGGTCGGATCCCGCGCGGGTCAGGGAGCTCGTCGACCAGGGGCTCGCGCGCGTGCCCACGGACGAGCCCAGCGGCATGCAGGCCGATGCCCTTCTCGAGTCCGCCGCGGCGCTCCG